>JAIHAN010000112.1 GCA_020054815.1 Peptococcaceae bacterium
AAAATCTAACTAATGCTCATGCCGGTGTTGTAAATCCGGTGTATGGGGATGAGTATGTCTTATTGCTTCGTGAACATGCCAGTGAGAATGCTCCACATTACTTTGGCCCGGGTGATAATGTGTATGGTGTCCATCATTGTGGCAATGGCGATGTTCATGTTCCACGACTTCGTGTAAATGTTCATGGTCATGTTCTT
The DNA here is from genome assembly GCA_020054815.1 of Peptococcaceae bacterium. GTDB lineage: Bacteria > Bacillota > Peptococcia > DRI-13 > DRI-13 > Thermanaerosceptrum. The sequence goes on from JAIHAN010000112.1 coordinate 198, forward strand.
CCTTCAACAGCAAGTAAGCACCTAGGGCCATGATGGGAAAAGATAAATAAAACTGGAGTGCAGGATGTTCATTTAAAAAGATAAAGGATAATACTGCACCTACAAAGGGAGCCGTACCAAAAAAGGCGCTTGTCCGTGCTGCTCCAAGGTTACGCATGGCCAGGATAAAAAAGACGATGCTTAACCCGTAGCTAAAACACCCTAAAACAATTGCCCCTAAAATGATTTTTAAATTAGGAAAGGAGTTATTAGTGAAAAGGGCCAGGGTTAAAGAAAAAGTTCCTGCAGCCAACCCCTTTATAGTGACAATAGCCAGAGGGTCTTTGGCAGATATATTGCGGGTAAGATTGTTATCCATTCCCCAAAGAACACAGGCCAGGAGAACACCTAATGCTCCCAGGGAAAAACCCCATTCCCCCCCTGCGTTCCAGGACAGTATAATACAGGCCAGGGTAATAAACGATACTGCAAACCCAACACGTCTTCCTATAGCTTCCTTAAAGACCAAAAAAGCAATTAAGGTTGTAGCCACTCCTTCAAAATTTAAGAGCAGCGAGGCTGTGGCAGCAGGAGTGTTCCGTAAACTAAACATAAGCACGATTGGTGACGCTATCCCACCAGCCAAAATAGAGCCTGCAAGCCAGGGAACATCTTCTCGCCTTATCCCAGCTTCAATACTTTCATGACCCATTATACGCTTGAAGCTCCGATACATAATTAAACCTATACCGCTTCCCAGGTATAAAAAACCGGCTAGCATAATTGGTTCTATTTCTCCCAGGAGAAGTTTAACCAGAGGGGGGCTTGCACCAAATAAGATGGCGGCAATAATAGCCTGTATTACGGCATTAGCATTTTTCTGTATCATATATAGATTACTCCCCCTTATTAACAAGCAGCTATAATGTCGTTGCCAAATCAATCATATGTAAATATCTATAAAATTTTACCACTTCCTGACTTCTTTAACAAACTTGTATAGAAAAACTCTGCCAAAAGAGGCAGAGTTTTTCTATACCCTTATTTAAATCTTTTTATCGTTTATCGTTTATACTGGAGTTTGTATTTTCCACTGTTCTTAAACCTGTAAGTTTTGTTACCGGCAAATCTGGGTGAATATTTCCAGATAACCGCAACCAGGATAACAACCAGAGTCGAAAAAATTACCCAGAAAGAGCTGTAGGTCATTAAACCCGCCTCCTTCAAAAGTTTATTGATAACCCCGCACGCAATCCTACTCGTAACGCAAGGCCTCAATGGGGTTTAGCCTGGCCGCTTTGTTGGCCGGGTAAACACCAAAAACAATTCCCACCAGTACAGCAAAGAAAAAAGCGATGAAAATCACAGGCAGTGAGAATTTTATCGCTATAGAGGTAAAAACGGAGATAAGCTTGGCAATGCCTACTCCCAGGAAAATACCGATAACTCCTCCCAAGGCACTGATAACCACTGCCTCCACCAGAAACTGATAAAGGATGTGCCGTTTTTTAGCGCCGATAGCTTTACGGATGCCAATTTCTCTGGTTCGCTCTGTAACAGTCACCAGCATGATATTCATGATGCCGATTCCCCCAACCAGAAGGGCAATCCCTGCTATGCCCCCTAACATGACAGTGAGCATACTGGTTACCTGGTTAACAGTTTGCAGCATTTCCGTCTGGTTAAAGACGCTGAAATTATCAGGGTCTTTATATTTATCCGTGAGAAATTCAGTCAATTTGGCCACAACCTGGTCCACAGTCTCGGGATTTTCCGCCTGCACATAAACACGCCGGATACCCCGGGTACCCACAAAGCGTTCCGCTGAGGTTAAAGGAATGAGGACAGCATCGTCACTTGAGCCGCCAATGGTGCTTCCTTTGCTTTCCAGAACACCAATGACGCGGTAGTTAATACCTCTCAACTTAATATGTTCTCCCAGGGGAGTAAACTCACCAAACAGTTCCTTAGCCACATTAGCCCCAATCACAGCTACTTTTTCTCTAAATTCCACATCAATGGGCGTAAGCCCTCGTCCCATGACCACATGGGTGTTCCTTACCTCGTGATAGGAATGGTTGGTGCCCTCAATATTAACATCTTTCGTTTTATTGCCGAATTTGGCCTGAACCTGGGTGGAGATGCTGGGGGCTACCTTACTTACCCCTTCATAAGCCTCCCACTTTAATACCTCTTCATAGCTCAGATAACCCGTATTTCCTCTGCCTCTTATGGACACGGAAAGAAGGTTAGAACCCATGCTCTGGATGCGTTCCGACACCTGCTGGGTTGATCCTTCAGCCAGGGCTACCAGGATGATGACGGCGGAAACACCAAGTATAACACCCAGCATGGTTAAAAAGGAACGGAGTTTGTTCCCCATGATGCCACTAATACCTAAACGTATAGCCTGCCAAAACTCCACTTCAACCCATCCTTTCGTCACTTACAATGGAGCCGTCCTGTATCCGGATGATTCTCCTGGCTCTTTCGGCTACCTGAGTATCATGGGTGATTAAGATAATGGTATGGCCCTGTTGGTTGAGCTCCTGGAGACTGGCCAGCACCTCTTTACCGGAAACGCTGTCCAGGTTGCCTGTGGGCTCATCAGCCAGGATCAGGGGAGGATCACCGGCCAGAGCCCGGGCAATAGCCACCCTCTGCTGCTGCCCCCCCGAGAGTTCACTGGGTTTATGATGAAGACGGTGCTCAAGTCCTACCTTGGCCAGGGCACGCAAAGCCCTTTCCTGGCGCTCTTTAGCATTCATCCCGCGGTAGATCAAGGGCAGTTCCACATTTTCCAGGGCCGATAGCTTATGCAGAAGGTTGAATCCCTGAAAGATAAATCCGATTTTAAGATTACGGATATCAGCCAGTTCATCATCGGAAAGTTTACTGACTTCTTGACCGTCCAGCCAGTATTCACCCTGGGTGGGTATATCCAGACAGCCTATAAGGTTCATGAGTGTCGATTTTCCGGAACCAGACGGTCCTACAATGGCTACAAATTCACCTTCTTCCACGGTAAGGTTTATCTTGTTTAAGGCTATAACCTCTACGGCGCCGGTTTGATAGATTTTACTGATATTACTCATTTTTAGCATAGAAACTCTCCTAGCGTCCCGGTGGACGTCCCCCGGCAGGAATAGGTACACCCATTCTGGGAACAGCCGCCCCTGAATTGTTTATAGGCCTTTTTATCTCAGGCAGTAATACTTCCTGTCCTGCCTCCAGGCCCCGGACAATTTCCACGAGATTTTCATTGTGCATTCCAATTTCTACAGGTACTGCATTTTCCGGCATCCCTCTTTGTCCTGCCGCGGCTCCGTTTTCCTTTTTCCTGGAGGAATCTTTAAGGAGAACATACTTTTTGCCACGGAAGTCCTGTACTGCAGTAATAGGCAGGACAAGAGCATCCTCCTTTTCTGCGACCACAATTTCCACATCCGCGGTCATTCCCAGCAGTAAACCCTGCCAATCTTTAACTTCTACGGTTACCCAGTAAAAGGCTACACCGTTTTGGACAATACCTTCCTGGGCAATACGCACCACTTCACCTGTAAATTCTTTACCCTTTAAGGCATCGGCCGTAATCTTGGCTTTTTGGCCAATTTTTACTTTCATGATATCCAGCTCATCGACAGTGAATGATACTTGGACACTATCCTGACTTACGATTTTACCTAAGTTTTGATTAGTACTGACACTGTCGCCAACCTGGAGAAATGTATTTTTAGGGCCTGTATTATCCACCACACCATGATAGATCCCTGTGAAAGGTGCGGTCAGCACAAGTTCCTGCAGTTTGATGGCACTGTCAGCCTGATTGAGTTCGGCCTCTTTAAGAGAAGCCAGTTTGGCCTGATACTGGGCCTCCAGGCCAGGACTGTCCAGGGAAAAGAGCAAAGTATTCTCGGCCACAGTATCATTACCTTGAACATAGATTTCCTTAACTATACCATCGGCAGCAGCTTTCACCTCTAGAGCAGGGGCAGGCTTGAGAACACCTGAGATTTCCCGTTCCCCCTGAGCCGTAGTTATAGTTGCGGTGACTAAGCTGTCATTTTGCAGGATAGAGCCACTGTTCAGACTCAGCGGAAAACTTATAAGATTCTTACCATTATTGGTATAAGGAGAACCGCTGCCTGCAATCGTACCGGTCAGGGTCCCGCCATACTCTAAAAGGTTAAGGGATATTTTGTTCCCGGGAACGACCAGGGAGGCAACTTCACCAGACGGTATATTAAGGGTCGCCTTCTCCCCATGGACAAGAGACAGTATGGCTGTACCCTTGGCCACCCTGTCACCAGGGTTAACTTTGAGGGAAGTTATGCGGGCAGGATAGGGAGCCCGGTAATTTAACTCATCCATCTGTCGTTTAAGCTCATTTAATTCCGCCTGTGCTTGACCGGCCTGCCCTAAAGATTTGGCAGCCTGAGCCTCAACCAGGGGGCTATCGAGCACCATCACCGCCTGGCCGGCTTCTACCAGGTCACCTTCTTTAAAGAGAATTTCCTTTACTGTACTTTCACCCGGCGCTTTAAAGACATGTTCCCGTGCCGCAGCCACAGGACCGCTGCCGTTTACCGTCACCCGAATTGATCCTTTCTCCACTTTCACTGAAGTCTGTGGTACCACACTGGTCACCTTAGTTTTGTTCCAGATCAGATAACCTGAAACAGCTACAATAAATAGAAAAATTAATACAACAGCCAGCTTGCCTTTTCTACTTAGGCTTTTCCAGAAATGGACGGGATTTGGTTTGAACTTGCTCCAGCCAATGACCATGTCATACCTCCTTGAACGGGACTATACTAATTTTCATATAGAAACCTTAAAATTGCCTTAAAAATTTTTCTTACTTTTTAATGTAATTTCAAGGCAAAAAGACTAGGATAAAATTAGAGGTGATATGATGCGCATATTATTGATCGAAGATGAAGAACGGCTGGCCGAAGCACTGGCCTACCTTCTTAAGAAAAATAAATACGGCGTTGACACCGCCTCAGATGGAGAGATTGGTCAGGCAAAGGCGGAAACAGGAATATATAATCTCATTATCCTGGACCGCATGCTGCCCGGAAAAGATGGGATAGCCATTTTAAAGGAGTTGAGAGCTAAAGGCATGAAGACACCAGTGCTCCTCCTTACGGCCAAAGATTCCATAGAGGACAGGGTAGAAGGCTTAGATGCGGGAGCTGACGATTACCTGATAAAGCCCTTTGCCACGGAAGAACTCTTAGCCAGGGTCAGAGCTTTGAGCCGCAGACAAACGGAACTGCTGCGGGATGAAAAAATACGGCTATCTTCCCTTACCCTGGACACACTGCGCTCTGAAGTTACTATTGGTGAAGAAACCATTAAACTAACCAACAAGGAAGCACAGCTCCTGGAACTTTTTCTTCGTAACTATGGTCAGGTCATTACCAAAGAACAAATTTTTGACCGGGTTTGGGGTCTGGATACAGATGTAGAAATCAATAACCTGGAAACCTATATTCACTTTCTCCGCAAAAAGCTCAATTCCCCCCAATGTCCCGTCCGGATTGAGACAGTCAGAGGTATTGGTTACTGCCTTAAGGAGGATACCCATGTTCCATAATTTACGCATAAAACTCACGCTGATTAATGTCCTGGTAGTAGGCTTAATCCTTCTCATTATGATGTCAGGCATCTATGTAGCCAATTCTAAAATTATACTCCGTCAATCGGAACAAATCATGCGGGTCATGGCCGCTGAAGCCGTCTCCGGTTCCAAAAGTCAACTTCCGGAAAGGCAAAGGCGTATTTTTAATTACTTTTTCGCCAAAGTGGATAAAAACGGTCAACTCATAGACACTTCTCCCAGCCTGCCCATCACCCATGAACAGTTGGCTTTACTTTTGGAAAAAGTCTCGCCCTTATCACCCCATAAAGGCAAAGTATCTTTAAATAATATTGAATCTTACCGTTATCTTAAACATTCCCTCACGGACGCTGGGGAAACTGTCTACGTCTTTGTCAATACCAGATCAGAAAAGGAAATCCTCAGAAACCTCCTGGCGGCCCTAATCGTATCGGGTCTGATAGGACTCGCCCTCACCTTTTTCGGCAGCCTTTTCCTGGCCGACAGGGCCTTAATCCCTATCAAAAAATCCTGGCAGCGGCAAAAGGACTTTATCGCCGACGCTTCCCACGAACTTCGTACCCCCCTGGCAGTGATCCAAACCAATCTGGAACTTGTGTTGGATAATCCCCGGGAAACTGTGGAAAGCCAGTTTAAATGGTTAGAAAACATTCAGATAGAGAACAAAAGGATGACGAAACTGGTGGACGATCTTCTGTTTCTGGCCCGGGCCGACTTTCACGAGGAAATGCAGGACATGGCCTGTTTTCCCCTGGACCTGGCTGTAAAAGAGGCCCTGGCTCCTTTTGAACCGGTGGCAGTCAAAAAGGGCATCACATTAGAGTCATCGATTGTACCTAATTTATCTATCTTAGGGAACGAAACCCGTCTCAAACAGTTGATTGTCATCCTCCTGGACAATGCCATCAAGTATACACCTGCCGGGGGCTCCATCGTCCTGGAACTTAAAGATAAAGGCTCTCATATTGAAATCTCCGTACAGGATTCAGGAGAAGGTATTGAAACAGTTCACCTGGAAAAAATCTTTGAACGTTTCTACCGCGTGGACAAAGCCAGGTCCAGGCAAAGCGGGGGGACAGGGCTCGGCCTGGCTATCGCCGAATGTATCGTCAAGGAGCACCGCGGGACGATTAAGGTTTTCAGTACCCCGGGACAGGGTACCACTTTTCAGGTAAGCCTCCCTAAAGGGAAAATAACCCATTAGCCATCGCTAATGGGTTGGTTTTTTAAAGGATTTTGCTCAGCAAATAGCTCTGAAACAAATACCAGATCAATCCCTTGTTCTTCTAAGAGCGGCAGGGTATCGGCCAGTGCTTTGGCCGTGTTTAATCCTTGAGGCCCCACATGGCCAATGCCAATGGCGTAGCCATTTAACCGGGCCAATTGACCTAATTTTAAAATCTCTCTCTTTATAGAAGCATAATCATACTGATTATCTAAAAACAGCGTACGTTCTGTATATGGCACTCCTACCTCCCCGGCAATATCTCTGCAGACCGTTTTTTCCGAAGTACGGCTGTCAACATAAAACAGGTGGTTTTCTTTTAAAAATTCCATAACAGGCAGCATAAGTTCCCTTTTTTGGGTAACCAGGGAACCCATGTGGTTGTTTAAACCTACAGCATTAGGAATTTGATCCAGGGCTTTCTTAAGGTTCAGGGTGATTTCCTGCCTTGACATCTTATTCTTGATGGCACCGGGCCCTAACCAATTACTGTTCCCATACTCCGGCTCCATAGGCATGTGAATCAATACTTCAAACCCATTTTTCTCAGCCCTTAAAGCGTGTTCCACAGTTTTCTCCATATTTGGCATAACGGCTAAGGTTAACGGGTACTTGTGCAGGGCCATAATCTCCTCAACACCTTTGTTGTAAGGATGTCCAAAGTCATCAATAATGATAGCCACCTTGGGTTTTTGTATGGCTATGACATCAGTGGCCGAAGGAGATTCCAGTCTTAATGTGCAATCTTTAAAATAGTCGATCAGACCTCGGCTTATGGCAAGAGCCAGTGCTTCCTGGTAACTTTCCTGTACCAGTAACTCTTTCTCTTTGCTATTTGACAAATAGCCCATCTCGACGATGACTGAGGGCATGGAAGCATTCTTCAGAATAAAATAGTTTCCTGGCTTAGGAATTCGCTTCGTCATATTGGGGATACTGCGCAGATGTTTTTGAATATTTTGGGCAAGGAGGACACTGTCAGGTTCAGCAGGATTATAAAAGGTTTCAGCACCGGCATATGACCGTTTCCTGGTAGCATTAACGTGAAGGGATACAAATACATCGGCTTTACCCTCTTCTGCCATACTGATTCGGGTTGTAAGGTCAGAACGTTTTTTGGTCATATCCCCTCTTAGAGCTTTTGGTAAGACGTAATCTTTGTCTGATTCCCGGGACATGATGACCTCTGCACCAGCTCTCGTTAATATCTCCCTGGTTTTGGAAGCAACTCTAAGGTTAATATCCTCCTCGTAAATACCAAAACGCGGATCATTACATCCCGGGTCTTCACCTCCATGCCCCGGGTCCAGGAAAACTTTTTTGTTAATGATACAAATGGGTGCCATGAGTTCCCCAAATGTGGTTGTTATGGGCTTATATTCAGTATATGTGAGGATAAGAGTTAAAAAACTTAACATGAACAAGTATAGTATCCGTTTTTTTATAATCAGTAATCTGAGTTTTTTCATGGAACACCTTCTTTTTTAAAGAAACGTATATAAAAGTTTTAATTAATATTATTTATCCAGAATGAATTTATGTTAGTTTTAAAACTAATAAAAAGAAAAAGACCCCTTGAAGGGGTTATATCAATTGCTATTCTATATCCAATTTCATACATGTACTGCTGAGGGGGCAAGCATATTGTAGGGCGGACTTTTGCAAAAGAGCGGCCGGTATTTCCTCCCGGCTAATTTTGCTGAAGCCCCACCTGTGCAGGTACTTTCTCATTAGAAGCTGCCTGGCGAATCTGATAATCCCGTTCCGCGCTTAAGCGTGGAGCCGGTTTTTTTGCCCTGATAAAAGCGCTGACAATAGCCCCGTTTATCTCCCTTCTCTCTTGATCGGACAACACGGGAATGATGGAAGCGGCAGCTGGGCTGGTTAAGTCATAGTTTCTGGTGATCTCCATATTTACCTCATAAAAACCGGCGGCAGCCAATTTATCCCGATATTCCTGCTCCAGCAAGGCGCCTGCCACACAGCCGGCCCAGGCCATCAGGTCGTGTTGCACTTTCTGGGGGAGGGGTCGGGTCAAGACAATATCAGAAACCGCCAGGCGGCCACCCGGTCTTAGGACACGATAAGTTTCTTTAAGTACTTTATCCTTGTCAGCGGAGAGATTAATGACACAGTTGGAGATCACAACATCTACTGAATTATCCGGTAACGGAATATCTTCTATATAACCTTTTAAGAATTCCACATTGGTAATTCCTGCCCTGACCTGGTTGGCCCTGGCGGCTTCTAACATTTCATCCGTCATGTCAAGACCATAGGCTTTGCCATAGGGTCCTACCCGTCTGGCCGATAACAGTACATCAAGACCGGCGCCGCTGCCCAGGTCCAGCACCACTTCTCCGGCATGGAGCTCAGCCAGAGCAGTGGGATTCCCGCAACCAAATGAAGCTCTAACAGCATCTTCCGGAACAGCCGCAACCTCTTTCTCACTATACAAATCCTCTGTGATCATATTTCTGGCCTTATCCAGGGGGTCACCACAACAGGAAAAACTGCTGCTGTCTCCACAACAGCATGCTTTTTTGGTAATGGCCTGGGCATATTTTTTTCTTACTATCTCCCTGATTTCCTCGGTCATTGTAAAGCCCTCCTTTCTTTATTAACAGCAGTTTGCTTTTTTAATGGCGCCCATCAACAGTCGCAAACTTTCCACAACCTGTTGATGCTTATCCTCAGGTATAGCCTCGAGAATGTGTTTAAAATAGCT
>JAIHAN010000113.1 GCA_020054815.1 Peptococcaceae bacterium
ATTGTAAAGCCCTCCTTTCTTTATTAACAGCAGTTTGCTTTTTTAAAGGCGCCCATCAGCAGTCGCAAACTTTCCACAACCTGTTGATGCTTATCCTCAGGTATAGCCTCGAGAATGTGTTTAAAATAGCTTCCCATGTTCTCCTCAATTTCCTTAAACATTTGCTCCCCTTTTTCCGTCAAAGTTATCTTCACGTACCTTCTGTCCTCGGGGTTAATGACCCGTTCGATCAGCTCATTGCTTACCAGGTTATTCACGGTCCTGCTCATCGTGCTATTATCTACGTTGAGCAATTCTGCCAGTTCATTTAAAGAAATTTCACCCGCTCTCCCGATTTCTATAAGGGCATGGCATTGTCCCAGCGTAATTCCGCAGCAGGAAGCTTCACTTTTTTCCAAAACTCCCAGACGTCTCATTAAGAGCCTTATCATTTCTCTTAACTCTCCCGCTAAAGATAAATGGCTCATTACTGCACCTCCTGTAAATATTGTATGCCTAAACTATTGTATTATGCAACTATTTTTATAAAAAAAGGGAGCCTCACTCCTCTCCCGGGAGTTTATTCCCTTCTTTTCTTTTAGCCCACCATTTCACCCCGCAAGATGGTTATAGCCTGGCCTGCCAGGTAAACACGCTGATTCTCTACCCGTACCTTGATAAACCCGCCGCGTTCCGAGGCCTGGCAGGCTAAAAACTCCTCCCGTTTGAGCTTCTCCTGCCAGTAAGGGCCCAGGCAGCAGTGGGCTGACCCTGTAACCGGGTCTTCATTGATGCCAACCCGGGGCGCAAAAAACCGGGAGACAAAGTCATATGCGGGGGAACTGGCCCTGCTTGTCACGATGACACCCCGAACCGGGGCTTTGGCCAGCAGAACAAAATTGGGCTGGATGTTTCTCACAATCTCCTCGGACTCAACCTCGATAAGATAATCAGAGGCATTTTTCCCCGTATACAGGGGAGTAACGCCCAGGGCAGCAATCACCTCCGGCGGAACCACCGCCCTTTCCTGGGGTTTGGCAGGAAAATTTAGTTCAATCCAGTTACCTTTTAGTTGAGCCGTGAGCAACCCGCTTCTTGTGTGAAAGCGGGCCTCCTCTTCCCCTTTTAAGTACCCCGCTTCCCATAAGACATGGGCAGTGGCCAGGGTGGCGTGCCCGCAGAGGTCTACTTCCGTACGGGGCGTAAACCAGCGTAAATGATACCCGTCTTCTGCCGGACAAAGAAAAGCCGTCTCCGACAGATTCATTTCTCGAGCCACGTCCTGCATCCACCGCTCTTCTTTCGCCTCCGGCAAAATACAAACTGCGGCCGGATTCCCCGAAAAGGGTTTATCCGTAAAAGCATCTACCTGAAAAATTGGAACGCCCATAGTATTTCCTCCTTCTTATCAATATTCCGGCTTTAGCCAAGAAATTTCAGGGTAACCATAACCGCCATACCTATGCCAATGGTAGCCAGAATATTACGGCTTTTGTAGGCGATAAAAGCCGCAATAATACCAGCCAGCAGATAGTGGTTATGAATGGTGAGATCGAGATACCCTTTAGGTAAGAGCAATCCTGGCACGATCAAGGCTGTTAGGATGGCGGTTGGCACATGTTGCAACCATCCTTGTAAAAAAGAGGGTATCCCCGTGCGGCTGAATAGGACCAGGCAGCCAAACCTGGTAAAAAAGGTTGCCAGGGCCATGCCCATAATAATTAAGATTATTTCACTGCGCATGGCTGTTTTTCCTTTCCAGGATCCCACCTGCGGTACTGGCCAGCAGACAAGAAACAATGATATACCATTTTCCCGGTAAATAGAGGGCTCCCGCTACGGCTGCCACCGCCGCCACCCAACATACATATAAACTAATGCGGTCGACCAGACGGGGCATCAACAAGACCAGAAAAGTGGCAGGCATGGCAAAATCCAGGCCCCAGGCCAAAGGGTCGGCTATACTCCTGCCCACCAGCACCCCGGCTGCCGTGGATAACACCCAGGCCAGGTACAGAGCAGTATTTACGCCAAATTGATAATACGGGCTGTACCCTGCGCTTCCGGTTCTGCTGATGGTGAGGACATAAGACTCGTCAACCAGACCAAAGGCTAAAAGAGCCTGCTGGTATAAAGGCAGCTTTGTCATATAGGGGGCCAGGGAGGCGCCCATCAAGAAGTGACGTAGATTAATCAGCAAAGTGGTCAAGACAATGACGCTCCAGCTGGTGATACCGGCCCCCAGCATGGTGATGCTGACGAACTGGGAAGCTCCGGCAAAGACAAGCATAGACATCAATAATGTTTCCATGCCCGTTAATCCTGCTGTGAGTCCCATGACCCCACAGGTAATACCAAAAGGGGTGACCCCCAGCATAACAGGCAGACTGTCAGCGATACCCTGCCACAATTCCTGACCTGCTGCTCTTTTTCCCCTGCTAACTTCTACAGGTCGTACAATATTCAAGAATAATCCCCACCTATTTCTTTTTGTTCTTATCTTACCCAGCAGGAAAAACAGAGTAAATATCCAATTACTCATTTATTAACTAATAATTGGATATAAAAAGGCGGTTATGGAGCAATGGATATATCCAAAATTCTGAACGGTACAAAATTGGATTCCCTGTCTACCCAACCTCTTTACCTGCAAATCAGCCAACTTATCGCCAGCAAAATCCTTGACCAGACCCTGGCCCCGGATAGCAAACTTCCACCAGAAAGGGAACTGGCTGCACTATTTGGCGTAAGCCGTACCACAGCCATTAACGCTTACCGCCAACTGGAACAACAGGGCCTGGTCAGAACAAGGGTGGGCAGCGGCACTTACGTGTCTGGGGGCACGGGCCAGGCTAACACTCCATCACCGGGTATACCCTGGTCCCAGCTCTTTACACCCTATCCCCAAACTCCCTCCTCTTCAATTTTAAGGGAACTGGTTTCTACCCCCATCTCATCTGACGTCATCTCTTTAGCGGCCGGCATGCCCGACCCTTCCTTTTATCCCCTGGCTGCTTTAAAAGCTTTGTTGAATGAACATCTGGACCAGGTAGAGCGGGGAGCTTTCGGACATATTCCCACAGAAGGCTATCCTCCCTTAAGGGAATCCCTTGCCGCCCTGCTCCATGACAAAGGCATTAAGTCAACGGCTGACAATATCCTGGTTGTTTCCGGTTCCCAGCAAGGCCTGTATTTAACCAGCAGGGTTTTGCTGGAACCGGGGGATTACGTGATCGTTGAGTCTCCCACCTATATTGGCGCCATTCAGACCTTCCAGTCCATAGGGGCCCGCATCCTGACCCTCCCGGCTTCCGGTACCTTTCCTCTGGACATTTTCGAAGATTACCTCATCCGTTACCGTCCCAAAATGTTTTATATCATTCCAACCTTTCAAAATCCTACAGGCCGCGTCCTGCCGGAAAAGGAACGCTGGGAAGCATTGACACTGGCTGCCCGTCATCGCCTGGTCATCGTGGAAGATGACCCCTACAGCCAGTTATACTATAGAACAGAGCCGCCCCCCACCCTCAAGGCCCTGGACCCTTACCACGGCGTGGTCTATATGAGCACCTTTTCCAAGATTCTGGCCCCAGGCCTGCGCATGGGTTATGTCTGCGCCCCACCTGCTCTAATCAACCGGCTGGCCCTGGAAAAACAGTACATTGACCTGCACAGTAATAATTTATCCCAATGGCTCTTGCACTTGTTTCTCCAGCAAGTAAACCTGGAAGACCATCTGACCTTCTTGCGCACAGAATACAAAAAGCGCCGGGATGCTCTGGTCAGAGCCATCCGGCGCTCCTGTGGCGACGATCTGGTTTTCGCCGTACCTGACGGGGGCTTTTATCTGTGGTGCAAAATCCAGGCTCCCGTCACCGCCGGTAAACTGCTCCACGAAGCCACAAAAAACGGTATATTCTTCGTCCCCGGCGAGGCCTTCTATGCCACAGCGGGGGGCTATAAAGAATTTCGCCTGTGTTTTGCCACCCATGAGGAAACCCTCCTGGCGGAAGGGGCCCATAGGCTGGCCCAATCTTTACGCCAGCTGGCCAAAGGTAAAAGGGGCCAGGGCTTAGGGGATAAATACAGGTTAAATAATCAAGGGTCAATTTTACCATAAGGTCATTGTCTACCGGCGGAAAAGTCTAATATGAAACAACTGTAATTATATGTTTTCTGTTTTCATGACCCGCATGGCATTCAGAATAGCAATAACCGCTACCCCTACATCGGCAAAGACGGCCTCCCACATCGTCGCCATTCCTCCGGCCCCCAAGAGGAGAACAAGACCTTTTACACCAAGAGCAAAGATAATATTCTGCCAAACGATGCTGCGGGTTCGTTTGGCTATCTTAATGGCGGTGGCTATCTTGGAAGGTTCATCGGTCATAATGACTACATCCGCTGCTTCGATGGCTGCATCAGAACCTAGCCCTCCCATGGCCACACCTACGTCGGCTCTGGCCAGGACAGGCGCATCATTAATGCCATCACCTACAAAAACCAGGTTTCCCTTACCTTTGGTTTCATAGATCTTTTCCATCTTCTCTACCTTTTCGTGGGGTAGAAGTTCGGCATAAACTTCCTCCAATTTCAAGGCCTCAGCCACCTGGGAAGCCACGGCCTTACTGTCACCCGTTAACATAACCAGTCGCTTGATACCTATGTTTCTTAAGTGTTCTAAAGCCCGGGCACTATCTTCTTTAAGTTCATCGGAGATCACCAGATAACCGGCATATTTCCCATCTACAGCAACATGAACTATAGTTCCCGTGATTTGCTGGTTACTTACTAGTATCCCGGCTTTATCCATCAGCCTCATATTTCCGGCTAAAATGGTCTTTCCTTCAACTACCACTCTTACACCGTGTCCCGCTATTTCCTCGTATGAGTCTATCCGTTGTTTAGAGATCTCTTTACCAAAGGACTCCAGGATGGACTTGGCAATAGGGTGAGTCGAGTAAACTTCAGCTAAAGCTGCATACTCTAATAAGTCTTCTTTGCTTAAACCTTTTTCAGGTACTACGGAAGTAACTTTAAAGACACCTTTGGTTAGCGTCCCCGTTTTGTCAAAGACCACAGTATCCACATTGTTTAATGCTTCCAAATAGTTACCGCCTTTAACCAGGATACCGTTCTTCGAGGCTCCGCCAATTCCTCCGAAAAAGCCCAGAGGAATGGAAACAACCAGGGCACAAGGGCAGGATATGACAAGAAAGATTAAGGCACGGTATAACCAATCAGAAAAACCGGCACCCGGGATAACCAGAGGAGGAATAAAGGCCAGAGCTGCCGCAGTGAATACTACCCCCGGCGTATAGTAGCGGGCAAATTTCGTAATAAAATTTTCGGTAGGCGCCTTCTTACTGCTGGCATTCTGCACAAGATCCAATATTTTCGCTACCGTTGATTCCCCATATTCTTTAGTTACTTCCACAAGCAGGACGCCATTTGTGTTAATAGACCCGCTGAGAATCCCGTCTCCCGGTTTAACATCCCGGGGAACCGATTCGCCTGTAAGGGCCGAGGTGTCAACCAGTGAATTTCCTTCGATAACTTTACCGTCAAGAGGAACACGTTCCCCAGGTTTAACCAGTATCACATCCCCGATTATTACTTCTTCGGGATTAACCTGTATAATCTCTTCCCCCTTTTTTAAGTTAGCAAAGTCGGGGCGAATGTCCATTAGCGCTTCAATTGAACGGCGGGACCGGTTCACAGCCACATCCTGGAACAGCTCGCCCATCTGGTAAAAGAGCATAACGGCTACTGCTTCCGGGTATTCCTTAATGGCAAAAGCTCCTACTGTTGCAACTGTCATCAGGAAATTCTCATCAAAGACCTGGCCACGGGCTATGTTGCGTACAGCCTTTAGCACAACCTCGCCGCCGCTCAAGACATAGCTTAAGCCATAGAGAAGCAATTCCATAGGCTGAGAAAATTCAAGGAAGACGGCAATTAGATATAAGACGGCGCCCGCGGCCAAACGAAAAAGTTCCAGCTTTTCTTCATTTTGTTCCATTAATAGATAAACCTTTTTGGGGGTGCGTGTTAATTTTTTCTCCCTAACTACCACGTGGGGTTCAATCCTGGTAATAATATTTCTGGCTTCTGCGATGATCTTTTCTATGTCATCTCTTTCTGCTTCAATAGCTAAGGTACTGGTGGTGAAATTAACCGAGGCTACACTAACGCCAGGCAAAGCCTTAATCTGGTTTTCCATCTTGGCAGCACAGTTGGCACAACCCAGATCTTCCAGTATAAACTCTCTCCTGTCAGTCATGTATCTCTCCTCCTAAGATGCCGATTATGCTATCTATGCCTGATATGGGCCAACCCCTGCGCAAAAAGATTAATGATATGTTCATCATCCAGGGAATAGTACACCATCTTCCCTTCTTTACGGTGCTTTACCAGGCGTAAGTTTCTGAGGACCCTTAACTGGTGGGAAACGGCGGACTGAGACATTTCCAGCACTTCCACCAGGTCACAGACACATAACTCTTCCTGGGACAAAGCATGCAGTATCTTTATCCGTGTTCCGTCTCCCATAGTCTTAAATATCTCTGTTAAGCCCAGGACTTCTTCACTATTAAGGCTATTCTCCTTGACCCTTGCCACCTTTTCACTATTGAAACACTGTATCTCACATGAATCCGAAAAAAATTTCATGATATCCTCCTTATATGAATATGTATTCATATGTTCTACAATGATAGTACCGTAATTTTTACTGTTTGTAAAGAAAAAATTGTCGCCATTTAAACCGTTCTTCAACTATTCTGGCAGCTTTGCGAGTGACTCATTATTGCTGAGAATAATTAACGTATCCCCATCTTCAATCTTTGCTTCCGCACCGGGAGCTACTATGATTAAATCCCCCTTTTTAATCGCCATTATACTAATCCCAAATTTAGCTCTTAAGTTTAGTTCACCTAGTGTTTTATTAACAAACTTTGTAGGGGCAATTATTTCAACAATACTACAATCAGGTAATAACTCAATATAGTCCATAACATTAGAAGTAACAAGATTGTGAGCAACTCTAATCCCCATATCCTTCTCTGGATAAACTATCTTATCCGCTCCGACCCGTTCCAGGACTTTACCGTGCAAGGTGCTTTGCGCTTTGGCAACCACATATTTAACACCCAGTTCCTTAAGCATTACGGTAATTAAGATGTTAGATTCAATATCGGCCCCTATAGCTACTACTGCTACATCAAAATTACGAATCCCCAATGCCTTCAGTGTTTCCTCGTCGCGGGCATCTGCTTGGACTGCATGTGTAACCTCATGTGCGATTGCTTGAACTTCCGTCTCAGAACTATCTATTGCTAGGACATCATGGCCTAAAGCGTAAAGGGTTTTCGCAACGCTTTTCCCAAACCTCCCCAGGCCAATGATAACAAATTGTTTTCGCATAAGTCCTCCCCTTAGTATATAAAAAGGTCCCCAACAAAATTATGAGAGCAAATCCTACCACTAAGACTCGAGCGGGGGTTAAGGGAAAAAGTCCCGTTTTTAAATTTATGATTCAACCTATTTGACTCTTTATTAAGAATAATCTGTTCCATTCCGTATTTCTCTTACGCTAGAAATGTATCGAATAATTCTTTTTACTACCATCTAACTGTTCAAGACATTCCTCTAACAATCTTATTGCTTCCTCAATTCCAGTAATGTAAGCCTTTTTTGCATAATCAGAATTGTTGTTATCATCAGGATGTAATTTCTGGGGGATATTAAACTTTATTTTCCGAAACCGTTCAACCATATCCGAGTTTACACCGAATGCTTTCTGTAGAGTTTCTATGGTTCGATCGCGCCATATCTGGAAGTTAATATTATGTCTTGATAAGTCTTTGAGATAATTAGCCGTATAAATGTGCAATTTAATGTGCTTTGCCCACAAGTCCTTATGATTCATCTTAATCCTCCTTTCAAGCAAACATAAAACCAGGCCCTTTGGACCTGGAGAAATAATAAGTATGTTCAGCGTCACATTAAAAAATAATAATGTCCTACAATTATTGTAGGACATATCTGCATCAAAATGCTGTCAAGAATCTTTGATATGGAGTAAAAAAAACATAAAGACGAGAAAACGACCAGGGATTTGCCCGGTCGTTATTCCCCATATACTAACCTGTAGCCTACACCTGGCTCAGTTATAATATACTTCGGTCGTGTTGGATCAGGTTCAATCTTCCGGCGAAGCTGGCCAATATAAACCCTTAGATAATGAGCTTCATCCTGGTAATCTGCCCCCCATATAGTTCTTAAGAGCTGGCGGTGAGTAAGTACTCTACCTGCATGCAGGGCAAGATTTTTCAAGATATCATATTCTGTCGGTGTTAGTTTTACCTCCCGTCCTTCAACTATGACCTGTCTATGGGCCAAATCCACAGTAAGGTCACCAAAAGTAAGAACAGGCTGGTCGTCTGTCTTTGGAATAGAGTCTCCTTTATTCTGGACAGCAATTTGGATCTCCTTATCAATTTCCTCAACAGTTATTGCTATTTCTGTGTCAGGGGGAGAATACTTAAGAGCATTATCCAGTAGATTTACCAGTACCTGTTCGATTAAAGCGAAATCGGCTTTCACCAAAGATAAATCTACAGGTATATCAGTATGCACTGGACGCTGCTGAAGAAGGTCCTGCATTCGTCGTAAAGCTACACCAATTATCTCCTGAATATCACACCATTCACTCTTTAGTTGCATCATTCCACTTTCTAAGCGAGCCATATCAAGTAAATTCCCTACCAGACGGTTCATTCTTAAGGTAGCTTCATTTACGGTTTGTAAAAGGGTTTTCCGATCCGACTGATTGTATATATCCCCTTCCTCCAATAAACTGGTCACTGCACCCATTATGGATGCTAACGGCGTACGTAACTCATGGGATATTGAATTAAACAGAGCTGTTCTTAGTTTCTCTGATTGTGTTAAATATCGGGCTTGTTGTGCTTCCGCAGTTAACTGAAGGCTTAGGACTGCCAATGCTGTGAGATTTGCAAATGCCTCTATAAGCTGCCTGTGTTCTGTTGATAGGTTTTGGTCAGGATGACTTGGTCGTACAGCTAAGACTCCAAGATTCTTTTCCTCTATTCTCAGCGGGAAATACAGTCCTTTTGCCTGAACTAATGTTTCAGTACCATTACCCGCTATTTGCCCATGCTTGTAGACCCACCGGGCTGCTATTGTTTCTTCCTTATTTAAAAGTATACTGTTGGGTATCGTGTTTATTGCCTTGATAATTAACTCCCCGTTTTTATCGGGTAGGAAAATAGCTGCTTCCCCGTTTATAGTGTCGGATACCACGCTGACCACAGTCTTCAAGATACCATCAAGTTCTGTTTCAGCTACGATTTTACGACTAAGAGCATATAGAGCGGATGTCCTGGTTTCACGCCGCCGTGCTATCTCCGCTTGATTACGTAACCTGTTAGCCATAGTGCCTGTTATTACGGCAACTAATAAGAATATTGCAAAACTGAGTAGATACTTTAAATCATCAACTGTAATGCTTAACACGGGTGGTACAAAGAAAACATCAAAGGCCAGAACACCTAATAATGAAGCTAAAATTGAGGGGTGTAAATGCTAAAATAAAGTGTACCAAAAACGCTAATGAAAAGTGTGCCACTAAAATAAGCCAGTAATGGCAAATATTATGGCTTTTCATGGTATTATC
>JAIHAN010000114.1 GCA_020054815.1 Peptococcaceae bacterium
ACAACTAAATTACAGTTCCACCAGCCCGAGGCTGATCTCCAAGGCACGGCTTACTTTACCCATGGTTACTTCATCCAGGCTGGAAACCTTCTCCTGGAGACGCCTTTTATCGATTGTACGAATCTGTTCCGTTAAGATTACAGAATCTTTGGTCAAACCACAGTTTTCACAGGATATTTCCACATGGGTAGGCAGCTTGGCCTTGTCAAGCTGGCTGGTTATGGCAGCAACAATCGTTGTAGGGCTGTATTGGTTGCCTATGTCATTTTGAATGATTAATACGGGGCGTGTACCCCCTTGCTCCGATCCTACCACAGGACTGAGGTCAGCATAGAAGATATCCCCTCTTTTTACTGTAACCATATCAGAGACACTCCACTAATTTGTTTTGATAAAGGATATCTACCTCTAGTTCGGAATAAAATGCCTCCTGAGCTAAAGTAAGATTGATTTGGGCCATCTCCAGATAGCCTCTGCGCATCTGTTCCCGCAGATTTTTTCTTTTGGTTTCTGCTAAATAAAACCGCATGGCCTCTCTAATGAATTCGCTGCGGTTCTTCTTCTCTATGGTCATTATCCCGTCAACTTCCTCTAAGAGATCTGCGGGGAGACAAATCATGATGCGCTTAGTCTCTGACACAAAAAGCACCTCCCAATGGAAATAAAAAACCCAGCCTAAAGCATAGGTGCTATACCATTATATATATTATGCGTATATATCGTCAATAATTAAGTTATTTAACATAAACTCTGGGTACACGGGCAGAAATCATGCAGGTAATTTCATAATTTATAGTGCCCAATTTTTGCGCCAATTCATCCACAGAGATAAATTTGTCACCATCATGACCAATAAGGGTTACCATATCCCCCTGTTTTACCTGGGGCTCTAAACCTGTGGCATCAAACATACATTGATCCATGCAAATCCTGCCAACCACCGGCGCCAACTGGCCCCGGTAAATTACTTGAGCCTGGCCGGAAAGCAAACGGGAATAACCGTCAGCATAGCCTAGTGGCAACGTGGCAATAAGGGAGTTGTCTTTGGTAATAAAACGTCCTCCGTAACTAATGGGCGTACCTGGAGGCACTTCTTTCACATGGGAAACCCTGGCCCGCAAGGAAATGGCTTGTTTGAGGGAAACCTTTTCCAGTTCTACTTCCCCCGAAGGCTTTAGTCCGTAAAGCATAATACCGGGACGCACCATATCAAAATAAGCTTCCGGATGGTCAATGATGGCAGCACTGTTCGCTGCATGTTTTATTTTAAACTTGAAACCCGTTTTATCTTCTATCTCCTTAACAAATTGTTCAAATAAAGCCAGCTGCTGCCGGGTGAAAGATTTATCTTTCTCGTCAGCCTTGGCCATATGAGTAAAGATACCTTCCACCTCTAAAGCCGGTAAGGATAGAATTTTCTCTATCTCTTTTAGGCTAAGTTCATTGGGGCGTAAGCCAATACGACCCATTCCCGTGTCAATTTTCAGATGGATAACAGCTTTCTTTGCTATTTCTGTAGATATTCGTGATAATTCTTGAGCTTCCTCCAGGGAAAACACGGTAAGTGTAATTCCGTTTAAAAGAGCCCTCCTGTAATCCTCCTTAGGCGTCCAGCCCAAGATGAGGATGGGTTTTTCAATGCCGTTTTCCCTCAACTGGACAGCTTCATTCATGATAGCCACACCAAAACGGTCAGCACCGGCTTTGTCCAGGCTTTTGGCAACTTCCACCGCTCCATGTCCATAAGCATTGGCCTTGACAATGGCCATCACCTGGACGGCCGGGCCTACCAGACGCCTTACTTCCCGGTAATTGTGAATAATGTTTGGCAAGCTTATTTCCGCCCACACCGGACGTTCTAGTATCACAGCTATACACCCCCGATTAGTTACTAGTTATTAGTTACTAGTTACTAGTTATTTGTTGGTAGTTGGTAGTTGTCAGTGACCGATGCCGCCCGTTTCCCGATTCCCGATATATTTACGGGTAGCTGGTAGCGGGTGGCGGGCAGCGAATAACATAGTCGGACTTCGGAAGTCGGATATCGGAAATCGCTTAACTTTTCAGCGTTTTCAGCGCTAAAGGCAGCGTCTCCACGATGTCGCCGGCCAGCACTCCCCGTATTCCTTTACTTTCTGCCAAAAGGTCTCCGGCCAGGCCGTGTACATAAACACCCAGCATCGCCGCGCAGGCGGGCTCTAATCCTTGCGCCAGAAAACTTGCGATCACACCGGCCAGAACATCACCGGAACCGGCTGTGGCTAAGGACGGGCCGCCGCTGGAATTGATAAAAATGTGGCCGTCAGGTACAACAGTTATGGTAGCAGCACCTTTTAAAACAATAATCGACTGAAAAAGATCTGCTGCCAGGCGGGCCGTCTCCACCCTGTTGGCCTTTACTTCTTGCGCGGAAACCCCTAACAGTCTTCCCATCTCCCCCGGATGGGGCGTGAGAATAACTGGAATTTTTGCCGTCTTTAAGATACCCGTATCCTGGGCCAAAACATTAAGACCATCGGCATCGATCACTAAAGGAACGAGGGATTCAGCCAAGAGTTTCTCCAAAAGGTCGCCAATTTCCGGGTGAGTACTCAGCCCAGGTCCAAAAACCACTGCTTTCTTATTGGCTAGGAGCGGGCTCATCTCCCACCAGGCGGCAGCAGCCAAAGTGCGTTCGCGGGTTTCCGCCATTCCTCTGGTGAGCCCTTCGGGGAAGGCTATATCAAATAAATCGGCCAGGGAAGCTGGTAAACACGTGGTAACCAATCCTGCACCAGCACGCAGCACAGCTTTACTGGTCAAAAGAGCTGCACCGGTCATACCTCTGGATCCGGCAATAACCAGAACATGGCCAAAGGAATTTTTGTGCCCCTCCCAGTCACGCTGGGGTAAAAGCTTTTTGGCCAGTTCCCTGTCAATGTAATGTTCCTCCTTATCCAGGAGGGCAAGGGCATCCTGGGGTAAAGATATATCAGCCACCACAAGTTTGCCCACAAAATGTTTTCCCGGGTACAGTACCAATCCTCGTTTAGCCCAGGCAAAAGTCACCGTATAATTCGCCTTAATACAGGGGTCACCGACCCTTCCCGTATCTGCATCCAGCCCTGAGGGAACATCTATGGCTAAAACCGGGCAGGAACTCTCATTCACAACCTGAATAGCCCTGCTCACATGTCCTTGCGGGTCCCCCCGGAAACCGGTACCGAATATCCCGTCAATAATCAAGTCACAGTTGTTAAGGCTCAATTTCAATAAATAAAAGCTGTGGTCATCCTGTAGTTGGTGCCATTTCAGGTCTAAACTCTCAATAAAGTGCCAGTTGGTTTTCACTGCCCCCTGGAATTCCTCGGGCGGAAACAGTAAAAAGAGCTTCACTTCCGCCCCCAGCTGGTGAAGGTGGCGGGCTGCCACCAAAGCATCACCGCCATTATTACCCTTGCCCACCAGGATAATGACATAACGTCCAGAGACAGAGGCAAAAATCTGTTTCACAGTCTGTGCTATAGCATTACCGGCATTCTCCATGAGTAAAACAGTGGGAATACCTCGTTCTTCCACTGCCCACTTATCTAATAATTTCATTTCACTACCCGTTACGATCCGCATCCACATTCACCTTCCCCAATGGCTACAGCCATAGCATAATCGCGGCTGTGGGAAATACTCAGATTAATTTTTTTAATACCTAACTCCTGGCTGCGGTTCAAGAGCTTCCCGTATACACTAACCTGGGGCTGACCCTGCTCGTCCGGTAAAATCTCTATATCCCGCCAGGAAACACCGCGCAAACCTAAACCCAGAGCCTTCAGGATAGCCTCTTTCGCTGCAAATCGCCCGGCCAGGCACTGGTAGCCATTGGCTTTAGCCTGGCAATAACTTTTTTCCCGGGCCGTTAAGACCTTGTCCCACATGGCCGGATGCCGGAGGGCTGCCTCCCTGACCCGGCTTATTTCGATAATATCCGTACCAACGTATAGCATGTAAAACCTCCAAAAAACGCCTACCGACTTCCCACATCCGACTACCGAACCTAAGGTTCCCTAAAACTTGCGAATGAAGGATAGCGATAAGCGGCTAACAGTACATGATTTAACCCAATTCTTTTTCTATCACGTCACTGATTAAATTTACGACAGTTTCAAGCTGTGTTCTATCTTTTCCTTCGGCCATTACCCTTATTAGGGGCTCAGTACCTGAAGGACGCACCAGTATCCTGCCGGAACCGGAGAGAGTATTTTCTCCCCGGGCAATTGCTTCCTGAATGGCTGAATTTTTTTCCCAGCCCTGCTTGCTTTTTACCTTAACGTTACGCAGGACCTGCGGGTATGTTTCCATAGCCTGAGCCAGAGTACTTAAGGGCTGTCCCTTTTCCTTCAGTACCTGGAGGAGCTGGAGAGACGTCAAGATACCATCACCTGTTGTATTATGTTTGAGGAAAATGATATGCCCCGATTGTTCCCCGCCCAGTACAGCACCGGATTCCAGCATTTTTTCCAGGACGAAGCGGTCACCTACCTTGGTTTCCAAAACCTCAACCTTTTCCTTATGAAAGGCCTGTTTCAAACCCCAGTTGCTCATGACCGTAACAACGATTTTTTTCCCTAATTTATTTTTCTCGTGCAGGTTCAAACCACAGATAACCAGGATTTTATCTCCATCCACAAGCTCTCCCTTTTCATCTACGGCAATAACCCGATCGGCATCACCGTCATAAGCTAAGCCTAAGTGGGCCTTATGCTCCAGCACAGCCTTCTGTAAGCCCGCGGGATGGGTAGAGCCACATTCATCATTAATATTGATTCCATCCGGTTCGTTATTGAGGATAATGACCTCTGCCCCCAGCCTCCTCAACAGGATGGGAGCTGCCTGGTAGGCGGCGCCATTGGCACAATCCACCACAATTTTTAAACCCGTAAGATCACCCTTTACGATGTTCTTAAGAAAATTAACATATCTCTCCACGGCATCCGGTAGGGGGATCACTTTACCCAAATCTGCTCCTGTGGGGCGGGGTAATCCTTCCAAATCGCCAAGGACCAGCGCCTCAATCTTTTCTTCCAGCTCGTCATCCAATTTAAAACCCTTATGGTTAAAAAATTTAATGCCATTGTCCGGGGCAGGATTATGAGAGGCTGAAATAACCGCCCCGGCACAGGCCTCCAGCTCCCGGGTGAGAAAGGCAATGGCCGGAGTTGGTATGACTCCGGCTAAATATACGTCCAGTCCTGCGGAACAAATTCCTGCCAATAAGGCACCTTCCAGCATAGGGCCTGAATGGCGGGTGTCCCGGCCAATGACAATGGAACCCCTGCCCCTCTCTGGTTTAAGGAGACTGGCTGCGGCTCTTCCTAATTTAAACGCTAACTCCGGTGTTAACTCACGGTTGGCAACACCTCTTACGCCATCTGTTCCAAACATAACTGCCATATTTATAGCTCCTTCCCCTTTAACCTTCGTTACTTATGGTTACTTCCACTTTATTCGGTTCCACTTTTAATACCTGGAGGTTATTCGAAATATCCACCTTTACTTCCAACTGATAAGTCCCCGATGTTAAGCCCGCCAGATCCACTAGTGCCTTGATATCTTCAGCTTTAAGCTTGGCTATTTCTTCATGAGATCCCCGCACGGTGATACTAATTTTTTCGGGTTTTAGCATTACTTTAGTCCCTGCCTGCTGGTTTTGCTTATTCAGCGGGATTTCGTTAAACTGCTTGCTGACTGGCCCTGTCTCTACCTGGATTAACACCTTGACCGTGGGATCATAAAGCAGGCTTATCCCTTCCGGTGAGCTTAGTGTCACCTGGGTAACAAGATTCTGCTGGATTCCGGAGATATCGATAGGCTGGGTGGGAACATGGTCCACCAGGTTTAATCTATCATAAGGTCCGGTAATCTTCACTGTTTCCGGCTCTAAAATAATTCTCGCCACCTGGAAACCCTCGGCGGGCTTTCCGCTTAATACAGGTTTAACGGGTACGACCTTGGTGGGGCTGTTCTTGATGACAGGAATAAAGACCTGGATACTTTTAGGGTTAATGTCAAGAGAATTACCCTGTACAAGATTCCCCCATTTGTCTACAATATTGACCGGTACATTTAACACCAGGTTGTCCGTAGCCTGGTTCAGATCCACCGTCACCCGGGCGGAATCAAGATTGGCCAAAAGCTGCAGGGGTCCCTTCACCACTACCCTGGAAGGCGTAAGAACCGGTTCAAAACTGGCATAACCCTGGGCCACGGTATTCTCTATTTTAACCTGGACCGCCAGCTGTTTTTCCTGAATGGCATCGATGCGTAAATGAATACTGGGAGTTTTATTGTAGATCAGCTCTACACCTGCCGGAAGCGTAACCTGTACAGGATAATTACCCTCTCCCATTTTAGCCTGGGTTAGATCCACGCTGGCCTTGATATCCTTAGAAGTTAGGGGATTAATTAGGGAACGGGGTCCTTTAACCTTCAGCTCTATATTCTGGGGCCTATCGCCCGTAACCAGTCCTTCTTTTAAGCCATAATAGGAAACAGGCACACCCGAAAGAACTTTCTCAATTGTTGGATTCTGCAAATTGGTAACATAAAACCACAACAGTACCGCCAGTAAAATGGCCGCCGCTTTATAGGCGATGTCTCTTTTTATCAGTTCATGCATACTATGACCTCCAGCTGAACCATGACATGGTATTATTGTGCTTGGTCTGGAGACGTTTACTTAGTATTTCTTTCAAGGTGTTCTCATCCAGGTACCTGGTTAGACGTCCTTCTTCGGCTATGGAAATAACGCCGGTTTCTTCAGAGACGATAATACCTAAGGCATCGGACTGCTCGGTTAGACCAAGACCGGCCCGGTGGCGCGTTCCCAGTTCTTTACTAAGGTTAGGATTTTCGGAGAGGGGCAGGAAACAGCCTGCGGCCATGACCCTGTCACCGCGGATAATCACGGCACCGTCATGCAAAGGACTTTTAGGAATAAAAATATTCACGAGGAATTCGGTGGAAACCAGCCCGTCAATTTTAATCCCTGTTTCAATAAAGTCGTTGACGCCTGTTTCTCTTTCAATAATGATGAGTGCACCAATGTTGTTATTTGATAAAACTTTGACTGCCCTCACCACTTCTTCCACCAAATTACCCAGGGCCTCCTCATTTAACATGGCCATGGGACGGGCAAAAAACCGGCCCCTTCCCAGCTGTTCCAAAGCACGGCGCAGTTCAGGCTGGAAGACAACGGGCAGAGCCACTACGAGTACTGTCTGGACTTGGCCCAGGATCCAGGCAAAAGTGCGAAAACCCAGCCAGTTGCTTAAGAGGGAGGCCATAATTAAGACCACAAGCCCTTTAATTAACTGCACAGCCCGGGTACCTTTAATGATCATCATAACCTTATAGATGACAAAAGCTACAATAGCAATGTCGATTATACTGATAATATTAAACATTTCCAGTTCCTGTTTTAACACCAGGCACCCCTCCTTCTGTACAGCTTATATCTTAAATATATAATCTAGTTTCTACAGTTTAAAGGTAGATTCCTTTTAAAATCTACCTTATCTTTAGTATTTTTACCACACTTTAGGCTTAAAAAGACCAAGAAAATATTTTTTCCCGTTAAGAACCTTCTCCTGCAGATTCTACCTTAGAATTGTACCATTTTTTTACAAATCATTGATAGTAATTTCTTCGAATTTATGATAAGATTTTTTAGGCATAATTTTACATTTTATTCCATGCGGCCATTTTTTATGACTACTTAGTAAACCGTGAAATACCAAAAATATATCCCTTTAAAAAGCATGCCAGTGTGGTATAATGTGATGTAATGTAAAAGGGGGGATCTATATGCGTAAATGGCTGGTACCAATAACCTTAGTCTGTATTATTTCCGGTTTCTTTCTGGCCTTCCAGCTCAAGGTACAGGCCAGCAATACTACTATCAATCCCCTTAGCCAGAAAAATACAAACCTGGTCACCATCATTAAAGATTTGGAAAAAGAAATAAAAATCCAGGAAAACCAGATTGAAAGAACCCGTAACGATCTTAACGCCCTGCAGAACCAGCAAAGCAGCAGAAAACTGCAAGAGCTGAAAAACCAGCTTGACAGATTGAAAGTAATGGCAGGACTGACACCCGTAGTGGGGAACGGAATTATTATTGTTATTGATGATAATAAAGCAGGTCTCAAGGCCAACCCTAATGATGACCCCAATAAATATATCGTGCATTACGAACACATCCTCAATCTGGTGAGTGAACTGAAAGTCGGGGGAGCAGAAGCCATTTCCGTGAATGGTCAGAGACTGATCACAACTTCGGAAATTCGTTGTGTGGGTAACGTAATCCTCGTAAACACCACCAGAATTGCTCCGCCTTTTGAGATTCGTGCCATTGGAAGCCCCAAGCTCCTGGCCGAAATTGTGACCAACGGTGAATTGGAACTTTTAAAATCTTCGAATTATCCTGTAACTTTGCAGGAGGAAACTGAACTCATCATCCCCGCCTACAAGGGAGAACTTCAATTCAACTACTCCCAGCCGGCAAAGGAGGGCTAAACTATGTGGCTTCTGCCTGTTCTAGGTTTAATTATAGGTGCCATGATTGGTTCCGCCATTACCTTCCAGGTACCTCTTATCTATGTTAAATACATGTCTATCGCGGTTTTAGCCTCTCTGGACTCTGTTTTCGGCGGGATACGGGCGGTATTAGAAGACCATTTCGACGGAACCATTCTCTTAACAGGATTTTTCACCAATGCCCTGCTGGCTGCCTTCCTGGCTTATATGGGAGACCGCCTGGGTGTAGATTTATATTATGCTGCCGTGTTTGCTTTTGGCGTACGTCTTTTTCAAAACCTGGCTATCATCAGACACAATTTATTGACAAGGTATCGCAAGAAAAGAAAACCCGAACCGAGGTGAGGAATCCGTGAAAAAAAACCATTGGCAAATACCGATAACCTTGGTTTTCCTGCTTTTGGGTATTTTACTTTCGGTACAATTTCATGCCCAAAGCCGCGTTACCAGCGACCTTACCATGCAGAGAACAGAAGACCTCATTGCCATGGTACGTGGTCTTTCTGATAAGAGACAAAAACTAGCCCTCGAAATTAGCGACCTGA
Organism: Peptococcaceae bacterium; assembly: GCA_020054815.1. Lineage (GTDB taxonomy): Bacteria > Bacillota > Peptococcia > DRI-13 > DRI-13 > Thermanaerosceptrum. The sequence goes on from JAIHAN010000114.1 coordinate 9,117, forward strand.
GTTCCCAGTTGTACTCTCAACTGCAAAGTGACCAGGACGAGAAAAAATTAATGACCAGCCTCAGGAACGAGTTGGAAAAGCTGCAGATCGTTACTGGAGGTACAGCTTTAAAAGGACCTGGGTTAGAGGTAACCATTGACCAAAACGCACCCATTCTCTATATCGATTTAATTAGCATTGTTAACGAGTTATGGGGTGCCGGAGCAGAAGCTGTGGAAATAAACGGGCACCGCATGACGGCTAATTCGGCAATTTTTTATGGGGAAGATGAACAGGCCATGTATATTACCGTCAATAATCACCGATTGCAATTTCCCATCGTGATTAAGGCTTTGGGTAATCCTAACAACCTGGAGAAAGGCCTGACTATTCCCGGGGGCATCATGGACAATTTAGCTCTCTTTAAAGCCTTCCCCCGGCTAAAACAGATGGAGTCTCTAACCATTGCTCCATTAAATGACCCGCCTGTTTTTCATTTCCTTCGGGAGTATAAACCTCCGGAAACACCGGCTAACACGGCTTCTCAGATCGGAAG
>JAIHAN010000115.1 GCA_020054815.1 Peptococcaceae bacterium
GATCTCACTATGCACAATGTTTTTAAAAAGAACTACACCTAAAGCGGAAAGAATAGTAACCAAAGCGATAAAGCCAAAGGCTAAAGTGAATATATCCATGGTTTAGCCCTCCTTCTTCTGTTCTGTCTTTTGGGCATAGGTAGAAGACGGAGCAGAAAGCTTAGGATTGTGATAAAGACCTAATTTGACATCGTCTCTGAAATAAGTGGCCAACTCATATTCCCGGGTAAATTTCAAACATTGTTTGGGACAGGCTTCCACACACAAACCGCAAACAAGGCAGCGTTCAAAATTCACTTCATACCTGGTAAGAAAACGCTTATTGTTCTCGTCTTTCCCTGATTCTAACGTAATGACACCGTTAGGGCAGGCGTTCACACACATATTGCAACAAATACAAGCATCCTTATCCAATTGCAAAGAACCGCGCCAGCGGTGATCGATAAATGGACGCTCTTCGGGGTACTGCTCAGTAATCTTTTTGCTAAAAAATTTTTTTAAAGTTAAGGCTAAACCTTTTACAACTCCCGACCCGTACATTCACTCACCACCCTATCGTCTTGTAGAGATAAACACCGATTCCTGTAATGAAGATATTGGCTAAGGATAAAGGAACCAGGAACTTCCAGCCAAAATGCATTAAATGGTCCACCCTGACCCTTGGGAATGTCCAGCGCATCCACATAAAGAAGAAAATCATGATGGAAGTCTTAATAAAGAACCAGAACCAGCCCGGTAAAACAGGCCCATGCCAGCCTCCCAAAAACATGGTGGTAGCGATGGCGGAAACCAGGACCAGGTTAGCGTATTCGGCCAGGAAAAAGAGGGCCCACTTCATGCCGGTATATTCAGTAAACACACCGGCCACCAGTTCCGATTCCCCTTCCGGAATATCAAAGGGTGCCCGGTTACATTCGGCCGTAGCGGCAATGACATAAATGAGAAACGCCACAGGCTGTAAAAGGACAAACCATACTTTACTCTGGGCTTCTACAATGGCTGACATCTGCAGGGACCCCACAATCATGACCACACCCAAGAGGGAAAAGACCATGGGTACTTCATAACTTACCATTTGAGCGACTGCTCTCATACCACCTAATAAGGAGTATTTATTGTTAGAACTCCAACCGGCCATCAAAAAGGGAATGGTGGCCAGGGACGAGACAGCAATCAAGTAAAAAATACCTATGTTGACATCGGTAGCAATCATACCCTTACCGAAAGGAATAACAGCAAAGGCCAGGATAGTCGGTACCAGGACCAGAACCGGTGCTAACATGAAGACCTTTCTATCCGCACAGGCGGGGATAATATCCTCCTTGGTTAAGAGTTTAATGGTATCGGCTACTGTTTGCAGGCTTCCCCAGGGCCCTACACGGTTGGGACCTGGTCTTAATTGAATAAAGCCGGCGATTTTTCTTTCCACCAAAACCAGCACTAAGGCCGCTGTAATCATCACACCCAAAATACCTGCCAGGTAAAGGATGACCATAGCCAGGTTCACCCAGATATCCCCCAGGCCTAATCCAGTCAGGGTAGTGCGAACCAAAGCGGCTATTTTGACAAACAAGTTGTCCAGTACACTCATTATCATTCTCCCCTATACGTGGATTTTGTGTAAAATCCTAACCATCCACTTCGCCTAAAACGATATCAAGACTTGCTAAGATGGCTATCACGTCGGCAACTTTCCAGCCCTTAATGATTTCTTCCAAAACCCCCAGGTTTACGAAAGAAGGTCTTCTAATGTGTAAACGATATGGTTTAGGAGAGCCGTCACTCACAATATAGAAGCCAAGTTCTCCCTTGGGATTTTCAATGGAATGGTAAACTTCTCCAGCGGGTGGCTTGATTAATTTCGGTACTTTACCCAGCACAGGACCCTCAGGCAAATCTTTGATGGCCTGGCGAATGATTTTAACACTCTCTTCCATCTCAATCATCCTGACCATGTAACGGTCAAAGGTATCACCAGATTCAAAGACAGGAACATTAAAATTGAAGCGGTCGTAAATCCCGTAAGGATGGGCTTTGCGCACATCATAGCATACACCAGAAGCCCTTACATTCGGCCCGGACAGCCCGTAAGACATGGCCATTTCTTTCGTAATCACACCAACGCCCTTGGTACGGGCCAGGAAGATTTCATTGCCTGTAACAAGCTGATGATATTCCTCAAGGGCCGTACGCATATAATCCAAGAACTCCTGTAGTTTGGGCAGGAATTCCTCGGGAATATCATGGGATAACCCGCCTATACGCATATAGTTATAGGTTAGGCGTCCCCCACAGGTCATACTGAATAAGTCTAATATTTTTTCCCTGTGGATAAAGGGATAAAATACAGCCGTTACTGCCCCCAGGTCCATGACAAAGGTTCCAACCCCTACCATGTGGCTGGCAATCCGCTGCAGTTCCGCAAAAATCACCCGGAGATATTCTGCACGCTCCGGCACCTCTATGCCCATCAGTTTTTCCACTGTTTGTACATAAGCCAGGTTATTGCTCATGGAAGCAAGATAATCCAGGCGGTCTGTATAGGGAATAAACTGGGGATAGGTCCGGCTCTCGGCCAGTTTTTCCAAACCACGGTGAAGATATCCCAACACTGAAGTCCCACCTGTAGCCACTTCGCCGTCTAAGTGAATGACGAGGCGAAATACTCCGTGGGTACTGGGGTGCTGGGGACCCAAATTGACGGTAATTTCCTGTGTCCTCACTAGCTCTCCACCCCTATTTATTATGATTCGTTACCTTATCCAATGAAGTCTTTCCGCAGGGGATACCCCATAAAAGACTCATCCAGCAGGATGCGTTTAAGATTGGGGTGCCCCGTAAACTCAATGCCAAACATGTCATAGACTTCTCTTTCCAACCAATCGGCAGAATCCCAAAGCCCCGTCATGGAAGGGACCACGGGTTTATCTTTGGCCACATTCACTTTTACGGTAAGCTTATCGGGCTTTTCGTAGGATCGTACTTGATAAACAACCGTAAAGTGTTGGGGCCAGTCAACTGCAGTCACATCATGCAAATAGGCAAAACCGTTTTCTTTTAAAAAGTCCATAAGTTTTGCCAATTGCTCGGGGGATACCTGAAGATGACCTTCCTGTATCTCTAACTCGGGGAAACTGTCTTTGATTAAAGCGTGAATGTTATTTTCCATACTTCTTTAACCTCACCTTTGTGGGATTGTTAATTTTCTCCTTAAGCTGAAGCATACCGTAAATTAAAGCTTCAGGCCGTGGAGGACAGCCAGGAATATAAACATCCACCGGCAAAATCTCGTCTGCACCAGGCACAACAGCATAGGAGTCGGCAAAAGGTCCTCCGCCAATGGCACAGTTTCCCATGGCGATAACCCATTTAGGTTCTGGCATCTGGTCATAAATTCTTCTAACGGCAGGCGCCATTTTTTTCGTGATGGTTCCAGCCACAATCATGACATCGGCCTGTCTGGGGGAGGGCCGGAACACTTCATAACCGAAACGGGATAAATCATAACGGCTTTGTGTGGAACAGATCATTTCGATGGCACAACAGGCTAAGCCAAAGGATACTGGCCACAAGGAATTGCCCCGGGCCCAGTTCAGGACGGTATCCAGGGAGGTTAAGAGGATATTTTTCTTAACCATTTCCTCAATTTCTTTTTGTTCTTTTTCTTGATCTACTGCCATTCAAACGCTCCCTCCTTCCAGGCATACCAGAAGCCTACCACAAGTATGGCAAGAAAAATAAACATTTCTACAAAAGCGAAGAAACCTAATTTTTGGAACGTTACTGCCCAGGGATACAGGAAAATTGTTTCTACGTCGAAGACGAGAAAAACAAGGGCGTACAGGAAATAATTGATTTTAAACTGTACCCAGGTTTCACCAATGGTCTCCATACCACACTCATATGTTTCTAATTTTACCTGGTGCGGCTTCTTGGGACGTAATAACCAGTTGGTAGCTAAGGCTGCAAAACCGAAAATAATACCGAAAATGAAGAACAATCCTATGGCCCCGTATTGCTGAAGCATTATATTACCTCCTTTCCCCTGTTATTTTTAACCCCAAACACTCTCGTGACTAGGGGTAAAGAGCTGTAGTGCGTGAAGTTTTTCACACAAGGATCAAACATATTTAATTTTCGCGAAAGAATAGCTCCTTTCCTCTTCCTTCTCTATAATAACCCATTATTCTTTCTTATCAAGATAAAATCAAATATTTTATACATATTAAATAACCTCAATATAAAATCCCCTCTTATGTTTTCTATCTTGAACCATAGTTTATAAATGCCCATCCGAAAACAACTCGATATTACTGCAAAAATTCCTTTCCTAAAGGATATTTTTCTGTTTTAATCATCTATTATTATAACTTTTCATTATCTTTTGCATAAAACTTTGCCGGTGAATTTCACAGGGGCCATAACGCCTGATAGCTTCCACATGACGGGGTGTAGCATATCCTTTATGCTCTTTGAATCCATATTGCGGGTATATTTGATCAAGTACATCCATCACCCTGTCGCGGTATGTCTTGGCAATTATAGAAGCTGCTGCGATAGCAGCGCATTTACAGTCTCCCTGAACAATACCTTCCTGGGGTATATTAAGAGGAAGCTTTAATGCATCAATGATCAGGTAATCAGGCTGGATTTTCAAAGACTGTACAGCCTTAACCATAGCTTTTATAGTGGCTTGATAAATATTAATACGATCAATCTCCTGATGATCACAGATGCCAATGCTCCAGGCTATACATTGTTCTTTGATTAACTCTGCCAATTTGGAACGCGCATCCAAGGTCAATTGTTTGGAATCATTAAGGCCGGGAAGACTGCAGCCGGAAGGTAAAACAACACAGGCAGCCACCACAGGCCCGGCCAGGGGACCGCGTCCCGCTTCATCAAGCCCGGCTATATGTGTATAGCCATTTTTTCGTAAGTCTGTTTCCTTTTCCCAAAGTATACTCAGGCGTTCTTCTTCCGCTATCTGTGAAGCTAACTCTTTTTGATAACGTCTAAGCAGAGTCTGGACGCCTTTACGCGCATCCTGCTGAAACCGCGCCATTATTAGGGGCAAGGCCTCCCGGGGAGCAGTAGACAACATTTTCCTAATTTCTTCTATGGTCAAACGCCTAAGTTCCATAATCTCTCCACTCATATAGTCATATTATAGTATAAATTATACAATTTATAAATATTATTATATATAGAAATTTATTTTTTATTCTATTTTTGTGGTTCTTGATCCAAGGTAACCTGCCCCAATTTGCCGGCACGAAATTCATCCAGCAGCATAATGGCGCCCTTTTCCAGGTCGGGAACACCCCCCGGCCGCAGGAAACCCCTTCTTTTACAGATATCTGTTAACATGAGAAAGACGTCCTCATTTTCCGTAATCTTATAGCGGGTCTCAACCCGTCCCGGTGCATGCAGACGGAACCAGTTTAAAAGCTGGAGACTGAGTTCCACCGGGTCGTAAGCATTTTCACTGATCGCTCCGGTAGCCGCCAGTTTGAACCCTACCTGGGGGTCTTCAAATTTGGGCCATAAAATCCCCGGCGTATCTAAGAGTTCCAAATCCTTTTCCAGGCGAATCCACTGTTTCCCCCGGGTAACACCGGGCCGGTCAGCAGTTTCAGCAGCACCTTTTCCCACCAGGAAATTGATGAGGGTAGACTTACCCACATTGGGTATGCCAACAATCATCATACGGATGGTTTTGTTGATGATCCCTTTGTTCTTACGTTTTTCCAAAAGGTTTTGGGCCTGGCTTTGAATTGCCTCCAATAATTGTTTTTTAGCACTGCGGGAAGCCCCTTGGAGGGCATTAAAAGGCAGCACGACCAGTCCCTGGTCACTGTAATACTGAGTCCACAGGCGGGTTAATTGCTCATCTGCTAAATCCGCTTTGTTTAATAACATCACCCGGGGCTTATCACCAACAATCTCATCAATTAAGGGATTCCGGCTGCTTAAAGGCAGTCTGGCATCTACTATCTCTATCACTACATCAACTAATTTGAGATTTTCCGTAATGAGCCTTCTCGTTTTGGCCATATGACCAGGAAACCATTGAATCACGCATGCGCCTCCTTAGTAAATTTTCCCTACCCTGGAGAGGGGCCAATAGCGGTACTGGGCTTTCCCCACCACCAGCCGCGCAGGAACATAACCCCAGGAGCGGCTGTCTTCACTGCTGTCTCTGTTATCCCCTAAAACAAAATAATGGCCGTCCGGGACCACCACAGGCCCAAAATCCTGATATTTTTCGTTGTTAATATAAGGTTCGTCTAATAATTTACCGTTTATGTAAACTTGATTATTCCTGATACTAATAATTTCGCCACCCATACCAATGACGCGCTTAACCAGATGCTTGGACGTGTCTTTAGGGAAACGAAAGACAATAATGTCACCGCGTTGGGGTTCTTCGTACCAATAGCTGAATTTGGTCACGATGACCCGATCGTTAATTAACAATATTGGTTCCATGGAACGGGACGGTATCCAGAATAATTGCACAATAAATGTTTTGATAATAACCACCAGGAAAAGAGCAACAAGCAAGGACTGCAACAGTTCCCGCAAGGTAAAGGCACCTTGATTTGTTTTATTCTCCCTTTCCACCGCTTTCACCTTCATATCCTCCTAAGAATAGGTTAAAAGGGACTGACAGCTCAGTCCCTTCATAACGTCATTATTCTCTTTCTTTAATTCTGGCGGCTTTGCCTCTTAGTTCACGGAGGTAGTAAAGTTTTGCCCTGCGCACACGACCTTTACGGATAACCTCTATCTTCTCAAGTCTGGGTGAATGTACAGGGAAGCAGCGCTCTACACCAACACCGTAGGATACACGGCGTACAGTAAATGTTTCATTCAATCCGCCGCCTCTTCTTTTGATAACTACTCCTTCAAAGGCCTGAATCCTTTCACGGTTTCCTTCCACAACCTTTACGTTAACGCGTACGGTATCACCGGGGCGGAACTCAGGAATATCTTGACGCATTTGCTCTTTTTCCACAGCTTTTACTAAGTCCATACTCTATACCTCCTTCCCGCGTAGACGTTCATATCTTGCCCCTTTGTCAAGACAGCGGACCGTCCTGATAGCCATTACGGCAGGTAACCGTCAAGTATTATACCATAAAGTTAAATTGGAAAACAACTTATTTCCACCATTTTTCCCCGAAAATCCTGTCCAAAATGATGGCTACCGCGCTGCGTACGGAGAGATGATTATAGGTACCCTTCCCGTAGATGGGTTCCAGTACATAATCGGCACTTTCCATGACTTCTCTAATCATTCCCCAGCCGGTACCAAAAAGAAAGAGAAAATTATTCTCTTCATCCCTCTCGATAATTTCCCTTAGAGCCCGGTAACCAATGGTCCGGGGGTAAACCCGGGCATCTGTAACTACAGTGTAGACCGGTCCGTTAAACTGTTCCTGGATTTTTGCCCTGGCCCTTTCAATGGAATCGATAAGTTCCACGCTATTTAAGGCTTCTTTCCGGTCCGGATTGTACTGGGCTCCATATCCTTTCTGCCAGTAGTCGATAATTTCCTGGACAAGTTTATGCTGTGTAGGCAGGGGATGAATAATATAATATTTCTCCAAATTATAAGTGGTTACACAGCGGGCAATATCATGAATATCGAGATTGGTCACAGAAGTAGCCACTGTTTCCAGATGCTTATTGTAAACAGGATAGTGGACAAGCCCTAAAAAAAATCGATTAGCCATTGGTTCCTTTCTCCTCATTGGCTATCTCTGCCAAAAGTTTTATGTCTTCTTTCGTAAGATTTACCTTCTCCAGTAGTTCCGGGCGGCGCTCTAAGGTTCGTCTCAGGGACTCTTTACGCCGCCACAGGCGAATTTTTTCATGATTTCCGGAGAGGAGTACCTCCGGCACATCCATCCCCCTAAAAGAGCGGGGCCGCGTATAGTGAGGATATTCCAACAACCCATCGTAAAAAGAATCAGAGACAACGGATTCACTTTCACCCAACACGCCGGGAATTAAACGGCTGACGGCATCAATAATCACCATGGCGGGAAGCTCTCCCCCCGTGAGCACATAGTCCCCAATAGAGATTTCTTTATGGGCCAGGGCCCGAACCCTTTCGTCAAAACCTTCATAATGGCCGCAGATAAAGACTAAGCTTTGCTCTTTGGCTAACTCCTTGGCCAGTTCCTGGTTAAACTGTACACCCTGGGGTGACATGAGAAGAATTTGGCCCGGATATGTGACGAGATCACCGAGTTTATCCTCCAAAGCCAGGTAAATAGGATCCGGCTTTAAGACCATACCGGCCCCTCCCCCAAAAGGAGCATCATCTACATTTTTATGTTTACTGGGCGAATAGGGACGAAAATCAATGAGCTCGATGTTTAATATCTTTTTCTCCCGGGCCTTTTTCAGGATACTGGTATTTAACGGTCCCTCAAACATCTCGGGAAAGATGGTAAAAACATAAATATTCATGCTCTCTCACTACTCCAACAGTCCCGGCGGTATCTGTACCTCCATTTTACCGGAATCCAGGTCTATTTTCTTAATAACCTCTTTTAGAGCCGGTAAATAGATAGGTTTCTGCCGCTCCTTCTTCACCACATACACATCATTGCTGCCCGTCTCTAATATTTCTTCAACCTTACCAAGGTAATACTCACCTTCATAAACCTCCAGCCCCACGATTTGAAAATGATAATAATGTCCCGGCGGCAAAGGTCTAAGTTCTCCTGCGGGGAGTTCCAGGTACAACCCTTTCATTTTTTCTGCTTCATTCATATCGGGGATTTCCCTGAGGGCCATAATCACCACATTCTGGTGAAGGTGCACACTATGAACGTGATATTCCATATACTCATCATTTCTCTTAATATAGACATGCTCTAGTTCATAAAAACGCTGGGGGTCATCACTTAAAGGATAAACCTTTAATTCACCTCTATGCCCATGGGTATTGACGATTTGTCCAATTTTTATGTACATCCCGCAATCACCTTTATCTTATATTGACAACCACACCATCTTTGATCACAATCTCTTTGTCCAAAACCCCGTCCCAACTGTCACCCAGTTTGATCTCCACCGGCCCCTCCACTTCACCTTGCAAAACTTCTTGACCTTCCTCCAGAACATTGATTTTTTTAAGCTGTTCTAAAAGTGCAGCTTTACCTTCTTCCCGTTTCTTTTTTTCCCACTCGAACTGTTCCCTGACGGCCTGTACCTGTGGTGACGCTTTAAGGGTTAACTCGGTAAGAGCTTTTTTGTTGCGCTGTTCCAGGAAACTTAACTCCATCTCCATCTTTTTTATTCCTTCCTGGATCTGCTGTACCAGTTCCTGTTTTAACCTTTCCGTGACGATGGCCTTTACTTTAATCCGCCGGATAATAGTTATTGTCTCCATATTTTCCTCCTTCAACATCAAGTTTATAAGCTTACAAGTTGACGGGCCAAGTAACCTCCGAAAGTTGCGGTGCCACTCATTATAGCAGGCATGTCTCGTGAACTCATAAACTCATAAACTAAGGAAAGAGAGGCCAGGATGGCCCCCCTTACTCCACTATGTCTACAATCACTTTCTTGTTTTCCTCGCGTACCGCGGCTGCCTTAA
>JAIHAN010000116.1 GCA_020054815.1 Peptococcaceae bacterium
AGCTTCTAAAGCCTTTTCTAGGTATTTGGGTTCTTTAATCGCAGCAATTTTCTTGATGCTAGCCAGTCTCTGATAAAATTGTGCTTTGTTGATGGACATCATCTCCCCAGTGTCACCTTGTTCTAGACTCTGAGCTATAAAAAAGAAACCTTAACTAAATCCCAAAAACTTGCCCGTTTTCCGTTTCTGGAACTTTGTTTAAGGTTTCTCCTTAACTCCACCCACAACATATCTACTTTTGCCTTAAATCATAATACACAATTATAAAGCTATAATTAAAATATCTTTAAATTTATGTAGAAGTTCGGCAGGGAAATCTAACCCCTGCCGATTATATTTCATAACAGTATTTAGTTCATGGCAAAATGAGTATTTCCCATAGCTTTTTTTAGACTTGCTAAATAAGCACAAACTTCATTAATTACCCTCTCAGGTTCATCCTTAACCAGAGGTAGATTTTCTTCAATCCGTTCAATCAGGGAACTGCCTACAATCACGCCATCGGCTATTGCGGCAGCCTTACCTGCCGTTTCGGGGCTTTTTATACCAAAACCCACTGCCAGAGGCAGATCAGTGTGAGAGCGTATTTGAGCCAAAAAAGCTTCTAAACCTGAAGCAATATTTTCTCTGCTGCCTGTTACTCCCGTCACCGAAACACAATAAATAAAACCGCGAGCCAGAGCCGCTATTTTTTCCATGCGTTCGGCAGTACTGGTAGGAGCTGCTAAAAAAATCAAGTCTATTTCAGCCGGATCCGTAATTTGCTTCAGAATCCTGGCTTCTTCCGGGGGAAGGTCAGGTACAATGAGACCATCTATGCCTGCTTCTTGAGCCCTGGAAACAAATCTTTCCAGGCCAAAACGATAAATAGGATTGTAATAAGTCATTAAAATCAGGGGTGTTTCCATTCTTGACCGCAAGCGGGCTGCTAGTTGGAATATTTTTTCTAACGTGATGCCCCCTGCCAGTGCCCGCTGCGAAGCTTTTTGAATGGTGGGGCCGTCTGCTACCGGGTCCGAATAGGGGACCCCTAATTCCACCAGGTCAGCCCCGGCTTCTACTAGTTTTAAGACTAATTGTTCTGTAAACTCCAAACTCGGGTCACCGCAGCTGACATAAGGGATTAAGGCTTTCTGCCCCTTTAGCCTTAAATTAGTAAAGGTTTGGGCAATTCTACTCACGAGCTCTACCTCCCAGCAATTTACTGACTGTTTCTACATCCTTATCGCCCCGCCCGGATAAATTCACGACAATTACCTGTTCAGGAGACAAAGTGGGAGCTAATTTCCTGACATAGGCAAGAGCATGGGCACTTTCCAGGGCAGGGATAATCCCTTCCAGGCGCGATAACATCTGAAATGCCTCTAAGGCTTCCTCATCCGTAATAGCCTCATACTGGGCACGGCCGCTGTCTTTATAATAACTGTGTTCAGGCCCCACCCCAGGATAATCCAAACCTGCGGAAACGGAATGGGCAGGTATGATTTGCCCGTCGCTATCCTGCAGGATATAGCTTAAGGCCCCGTGCAAAACTCCTTTACTCCCGGCGGTTAAGGAGGCTGCATGCTGGCCGGTATTTACGCCACAGCCGGCTGCTTCCACACCCACCATTTTTATCTCACGATCATGGACAAAGGGATGAAACAGACCCATGGCATTACTTCCCCCGCCCACACAGGCCACCAAATAGTCAGGCAGCCGGCCTTCTTTCTCTAAGATCTGCTGTTTGGTTTCCTCCCCGATGATACTTTGGAAATCCCGGACCAGGGTAGGGTATGGATGGGGTCCAACCACAGAACCAATAACATAGTGGCTGTCTCTCACCGTTGCTACCCAGTGGCGCAAGGCCTCGTTAGTCGCATCTTTAAGGGTTTGTGTGCCAGATGTAACTTCAATGACCTGGGCTCCCAGTAATTTCATACGGAAGACATTTAAGGACTGTCGTTTAACATCTTCTGCCCCCATGAAAACCGTACATTCACAACCCAGGAGGGCAGCGGCAGTAGCCGTGGCCACTCCGTGTTGCCCTGCCCCCGTCTCGGCAATAATTTTCTTTTTCCCCATTTTCTTAGCCAGCAGGGTTTGTCCCAAGCTGTTATTAATTTTATGGGCACCCGTATGGTTTAAATCCTCCCGTTTGAGATAGATTTTGGCCCCGCCCAGGTATTCTGTTAATCCCCGGGCATAGTATAAAGGCGTGGGCCTTCCCACATATGTTGTCAAATAATACCGGAGCTCTTCTTTAAAGTGAGGATCATCTTTATACTGCTCATAGGCCGTTTCCAATTCCAGAAGTGCCGGCATTAAAGTTTCCGGGACAAATTGACCGCCAAATTCCCCAAAATAGCTGTTTTTTCTCACTTTTCTAACCCCCTCGCCTTTTCGATAAAAGCTTTTAGTTTTGCCGGGTCTTTTTTGCCAGGCTCCTTTTCCACGCCGCTCGCAACATCAACTCCAAAGGGTTTTCCCAGCCGGACGGCCCGGGCTACATTGCCGGCATTCAGCCCCCCTGCAATGATAACCGGTACTTCCCATTCCTGCTCTTTAACTATTTCCCAGGGAAAAGTTTTCCCTGTGCCACCCAGTTGCTGGGGAACATAAGTATCCAGCAGGATTTTGTCGATACATTGATTAACTACATAAGGTTTAATACTCTGCCCCTCTATGCGGTTGTTGACACGAAAAGCCTTTATTACCTCATAGTTTTGCAGGCAACTGCAGTATTCCGGCGACTCTTCACCATGGAGCTGTAAACCCGTCAGGCCGCAATAGTTGGCAATTTCCTTTACTCTAGTAACTTCCTCATTAACAAACACGCCTATTTTCTCAACCTCCGGCGGGAGAGCCTTGATGATTTGCCTGGCGGTATCGGGCTCCACCTTTCTTTTACTGGGTGCGAAGACAAACCCTAAAGCATTGGCCCCAAAGGCTGTGGCCGTCTCTGCATCAGCCAGGTTTGTAATCCCACAGATCTTAATCCATACCATAAGCTCACCTGCCTGCCAGTTCTCGTACTTTAAGGCCCAGATCAGAGCTGGTAACCAGGGCCTCTCCCACCAGAACAGCATCCACACCTGCTTCAGCCAGCCGTCTGAGATCATGAGCCGTCGAGATCCCGCTTTCACTTACCAGCAAACACCGGTCAGGCACTAATCCTGCCAGTTCAAAGGTAGTCTGTAAGTCTGTCTTAAATGTCTTTAAATCCCGGTTGTTAATGCCTATGATTTCCGCCCCGGCCCATAATGCCTTTTCTAATTCTTGTGGGCAATGAACTTCTACCAGAGCAGACAGTTCCAAATCGCGAGCCAGCTTAAGAAAGGAAGTTAACTCTTCTTTTTGTAAAACTGCGGCAATTAATAAAAGGGCATCGGCGCCATAAGCTTTTGTCTCATATATTTGATAAGGGTCAATGATAAAATCCTTGCGTAAAACGGGTAACCGGACTGACTGCTTAATCTTCTTTAAATGGTCCAGACTCCCCTGGAAAAATCGCACATCCGTCAACACCGAGATGGCCGCCGCCCCATTTTCTTCATAACAGGCAGCAATTTTCACAGGATCAAAGTCTTCCCGCAACACCCCCCTGGAAGGCGAAGCTTTTTTCACTTCTGCAATAAGGCTCACACCCTCCTGGGCCAGAGCCTGCTGAAAGCTTTTTTTCCCATGCGGTAACACGGCTAACTGTCTTTTTAATTCATCCAGGGGAACCAGCTTTTTCTTTTCGCTTACTTCACTTTTTTTATGCGTAATAATCGTATCCAGGATCATTGATACTCCCCCTAATGCTTTATCCGGTTAGTAGCCTCAATTAATTGCTCCAGTTTTTCCAGGGCCTGGCCCGAGTCAATACTATTCCCAGCCATTTTGACGCCAAAAGCCAAGTCTTTAGCTATCCCAGCGGCTACAAAGGCGGCAGCTGCATTCAAAAGGACAATATCCCTGTAGGGACCTTTCTTCCCGGCCAGGACACTCCTGGTGATTTGGGCATTATGGTGAGCATCTCCCCCTTGGAGGTCCTGCAGGGTAACCCTGGCGAAACCAAAATCTTCGGGATAAATTGTAAAAGTTTTAATAGAACCTTGCTGCAGGCAGCTTATCTTTGTAGGTCCCAGGGTGGAGATTTCATCCAAACCGCCGGCCCCATGAACAACATAGGCACTTTCCACTCCCAGGCGTTCCAGCACCTGTGCCATAATCTCCGTTAAGTCAGGGTCATAAACCCCCAGTACCTGAACTTTGGCCCGGGCCGGATTAGTCAGGGGACCCAAAATATTAAAGATACTGCGGATACCCACTTCCCGCCTGGGACCAATAGCGTGCTTCATGGCCTGATGGAAAACAGGCGCATATAAAAAGCCGATGCCGATCTCATTTAAGATAATCTCTACTTCACTGGGGGAAAGGTCAATTTTTACTCCCAGGGCTTCCAAGAGGTCAGCACTGCCGCTTTTGCTGGATACGGAACGATTACCGTGTTTGGCTACGGGTAAGCCCGCACCGGCTACGACAAAGGCCACGGTTGTAGAAATATTGAAGGTACCGCTGCCATCCCCGCCTGTGCCGCAGGTATCAATTAAGGTACTGTGCTTGCTGGTTATGGGTAAGGCTTTTGTTCTCATAGTTTCGGCACAACCGGCAATTTCCTCAACGGTTTCGCCTTTCATTCTCAAGGCTGTAAGCAAACTGCCGATCTGGGCCGGCGTTGCCTTGCCTTCCATGACCTGCTCCATCACATCTCTGGCCTCGGTAAAACTCAAATTTTCCCCCATCACGACCTTGTGGATAATCTCTTTGATCATTTTGTCTCCCCTCTCATCTCTACTAAACTCAGCTCATCAGGCCGGAAATTTTTTCACCCTTATTTATCCCTCTGTGCCTGTTTTCTTTAAGACACCAGATGTCCTGAAATTTCTTCCCACACATAATGCAATTTGTTCCAATTCTTTCATTAATTGCATATATCTTTCCGGTTTAAGGGACTGGGGCCCATCTGACAAGGCCTCACTGGGCTGGGGATGTACTTCAATGATCAGTCCATCTGCACCGGCTGCGATAGCGGCTTTAGCCATAGGATTAACTAATTCCCACCTTCCCGTTCCATGACTGGGGTCCACGATAACGGGCAGATGAGTCAGTTGTTTGATAACAGGTACTGCAGATAAATCCAGGGTATTGCGGGTAAAGGTTTCAAAAGTTCTAATGCCTCTTTCACAGAGGATTACCTGACTGTTGCCACCTGCTAAAATATACTCAGCTGCCATAATCCATTCCTCAATCGTTGCTGACAGGCCGCGTTTTAAAAGGACAGGCTTATTACTCTTCGCTACTTCCCGCAGCAGAGCAAAGTTTTGCATATTCCTGGCCCCTATTTGTAAAATGTCGACATAATTTGCTATCAGATCTACACTTCTGGTATCCATAACTTCACTAACTAATAATAAACCCGCAGCTCTGCCGGCTTCAGCCAAATACTCTAAGCCCTTTTCCTCCAAACCCTGGAAAGAGTAGGGTGATGTGCGGGGTTTATAAGCCCCTCCCCTCATAATACGGGCCCCACCTTTTTTAACTATTTTGGCAATTTCCAAAGCCTGCTCCCGACTTTCTACGGCACAAGGACCGGCCATGACCTGTAACTCCCGACCGCCTATGGTCACATCTCCTATACAGATAACCGTATCTTCCGCCTGAAACTCCCTGCTGGCTAACTTATAAAGTCCCATATTTTCCTCTCTCCTCTCTGCTCATCTCCGCTACCTTTCCTCTCAAAAAGCCAGGAAATTTTTTAATATATCAAGACCATACTCCGTGGCAATGGATTCCGGATGAAACTGTACTCCGAAAGTGGGATGGTTTTGATGTTGTACCGCCATAATGGTCCCATCCCCGGTCCTGGCTATAATGTGCAAATCCTTTGAAGTATGGTCCTTTTCCAGTACCAGTGAATGATAACGGGTTACCCGGATACCCTGGGGAATACCGGAAAAAAGTCCCTTACCCGTGTGATAGATGGGAGAAGTCTTACCATGAACCAGTTCCTGAGCCGGTACAACGGGAAAACCAAAGACCTCACCGATACACTGGTGTCCCAAACAAACCCCCAAGATAGGAATTTTTCCGGAAAATCTTTTAATCACTTCCTTGCAGATTCCAGCATCATCAGGAGTCCCAGGTCCGGGAGAAATTACGATTTTTTCCGGCTGAAAAGTGATAATATCCTGAATACTGGCCTGGTCATTCCGTACCACTTTGCTGTCCGCCCCCAATATCCCCAGGTACTGTACTAAATTATAGGTAAAAGAATCATAGTTATCGATGACCAGCAACATAGGCTTCCCCCCTTTCTGCCATTTCCACCGCCCTTAAAAGGGCCCTGGCTTTATTTTGGGTTTCCTGGTATTCTTTCAAGGGATCCGAATCGGCCACAATCCCCGCTCCGGCCTGGATATAACCTGTGTCCTGCTTTACAACGAGAGTACGAATGGTGATACATGTATCCATATCTCCCCCATAACTGATATACCCTACAGCCCCGGCATAGGGTCCCCTGGGCGTGGGTTCCAGTGTGTCAATAATCTCCATAGCCCGGATTTTAGGGGCTCCTGATACTGTACCTGCGGGAAAACAGGCCCTCAAAGCATCAAAGCAGTTACAACCGGGTAATAGCGTCCCTTTTACTCTGGAAACCAGGTGCATGACATGGGAATACTTTTCAACTTCCATAAAATTTTCTACTTTTACAGAACCATACCTGGATACCCTGCCCAAATCATTACGCCCTAAGTCTACCAGCATGAGATGTTCTGCTTTTTCTTTCTCATCGGCTAACAACTCTTTTTCCAACTGGTGTTCAGTAAACTCATCTTTACCCCGGGGCCGGGTTCCGGCAATGGGTCTAACCTCAACTTTTTCCTTTTCCACCTTAACCAGCAGTTCCGGTGAAGAACCTACAAAGCGAATATCGTCCAGATGTAAATAAAACATGTAGGGAGAAGGATTTAGGGAACGTAACATCCGGTAAATTTTCAGGGGCTCCGTCTCCAGTTGGATGTTGATACGCTGGGATAAAACTACCTGAAAAATATCTCCCTTCTTAATGTAGCTTTTGGCCTCTTTGACCATCTCCTGGAATTGCTCTGAGGTAAGACTATAACTATAATTTAGATTTTTTTGAGGTTTAGCCGTGTTGCTTATCTGACACAAAGGCAGGGGATCGTTTAGCCTGGCGCTAACAAACTTAATTTTTCTTACGGCTTCCCGATAATCATGATGCGGATTATCTGTCACCCTGACGTTTACCACAACCTGTATGGTCTGCCGGACATGATCGAAGATTACTAAGGTATCGGTAAACATAAACATGCAGTCCGGGAAACCCGTATCCTCTTCTTTTTTGGGAGGCAGCTTTTCAAAATAACGAACCATGTCATAACCCAAATATCCTACCGCTCCTCCCGTAAAACCTGGAAGACCCGGAACTTTTACGGGGTGATACCTTTTAAAAATCTTTTCTAATTCCAGCAAAGGATCTGAAGAGGCAAAGTCAATTATTCGCCCATTTTCCTGAATGGTCACTTTCCCATCCTTAGCGCTAAAAAGCAGGTAAGGCTCCGAACCTATGAAGGAGTAGCGTCCCAGGCTTTGCCCCCTCTCTACACTTTCCAGCAAAAACCCATAAGGGCCTCTTCTCATTTTCATGAAGACGGATAAGGGTGTTTCCAGGGCTGCCGAATATTCCTCATAAACTGGAACAATATTTCCTTTTTGAGCTAGTTTGATAAATTCTTCTACACAGCACGGATACATTTCCACCATTCCCCTCTTTATAATAGACTAAAAAAAGACCCACCCCTCGAAGGGGCGAGTCTTTTTCCCGCGGTACCACCCAACTTAGACCAAAAGATAAATCCCCGGTCTCTCTTTACATCCGCCACCGACATGTGCCGAAGGCTTTGCTCTATAACGGGAGCTCCCGTTCCAGCCTACTAGATTTTCAGCCTGCAACTCCAGGGCCCATTCAGTGAAAAGCTTCGGGCAAGGCTTCCAGCCATGGCCTTGCTCTCTGTACCTGGCTTTTACTTCACTTACTCTTCCCTTTCAAAGTCTTTCACTTTATTTTAAAAATTTAAACTGGACCTAAAAAAGAGAATCCAGGGCTGACCGCCCTGGATGGTTCCGCAATTGAGTAATTAAGGGTAAAAATATCATAACAAAAATGGTAAATGTACATTAAAACCCCTTAAATCTAAACTCAACTCATCTCATCTCGGCTGACTTCAGCTCAACTAAACTAAAACTCAACTAATTTAACTAACTTATCATACTATATTCTTAGAATTTATATGATGTGTTGTTTTAGATTATACCTCCATTTTGCAATATAGTAAAGAGAAAAATTGCAAGTAGGTATAATTTTTATTTAAATTTACCTTCACCGTAACAGGTCAAAGGGCGAAATTCTTTACGGATTCATTGCCAGATAATTAACAGACAGTATGTATGATACGGTTCAGCGTATCATGTTAAACGGCGAAATTTTTTACTCTATACTCTTGCCTCCTGACAAAGAGTGCAAATAGCTTTAATCCAATTTTTCCCATCTATTGTGCGATTTTCACTATCAACAGGAATTGCACGGACTAAACCAACATTACCAGAGGTTATACGCAATTTTTTATGTAATTCTCGCTCTTGTTGTGCCGCTGATTGTTCAGAACGTTGGCAAACCCAGAAAAGTTTTTTCCCTCTTTCCTCAATCAATTCTCTGAACATGCCGTTAATATGACTATCATCTACATTAAAACCATAACCAACAACCACAATACCATCGCTTTCAGCAAACCTATCAAATAATTTTACATACCGCCGAGACATATCCACTGATGTTAGGGGTTTAAGACCACTTTGTGTAAGAATGAATGGAACGTATATCTGGTCCTGCGGAACTTGACTAGGATCATCACAATTAATAATACAATTTTTATATGGATTATAATAATCGGTTACACCACCGTTCAAATGTACTACTTCTGGAATATCAAGACCAATTTGCTGTGCAATACTTTCAACTATATTATTATAGTTTGCTGTCCCAATAGCACATATCTCAATCCCAAGATCAGCACACTGTCTGAGATCATGATAATATCCTTCCTCAGGCAGTTGTCCAATCTGCTGTAATTGATTAAAGATATACTCACGGGTAGTACGTAAAAAAATCACCATTTTAGTGAATTTTGCCCACTCAGTTTTCGGTGAGTATAAATAGCGAAAATGGTTGTCAATTAGAGCCTGATAATCAAGTACAGATGTAAAAATGTTTTCAAGAATCTGCTGAGAAACAGCACAGAGCAAATCTGCAGTTGTCGCTTGCTCATCTGTTCTAAATGCCCGCCGTTCTTCTAAAAGAAGTTCTAATGCTGTAAATCCAACACGTTGAAATTCAAGTCGGAACATCCCACTGATATCATCAAAAATCGTAATATCATCAGGGGCTTCCGTAAAAAGCTCTTGATTTAATCGTTGAACAAGCTCTTGACCGTGAGCTCCTACAAGAAGCTGTATAAATGAAGCGGCATACCGTTGAAGATCAGCGGAACCGTTTT
>JAIHAN010000117.1 GCA_020054815.1 Peptococcaceae bacterium
TTTAACAGCCGCTTGAGCAGCCCGTGTAACCACACCATGGGCTACAATAAGTACTTCGGCATCATCGGTATTAAATTCTTGATATTCTACAATTTCTGGAGCAACTTTTCCATATTCAGCTACCAGGTTTTTTACTACTTCATAAAGTTCTTCTTCAGTGTTGTATGTGTTTCTCAGGTGGTTGGGGTCACGGTCCACGCCTGGCATTCCTTCGGAACCTAAGAAGGGATAGGTTTTAACCATTTCAATGCCTTTAATGGCTGGATCATAGATATAGAGAGATTCTCTCATCTTAGCCTGATATCCGTCACCCAGTACGAAAGTGGGGAAACGATACTTCCAGGCAGTGTTGAAGGCTTTAATAGTGTAATCATAGAGTTCCTGGTGAGAACCGGTGGAATAGACGATACGCAAACCTTCACCGTTACCGCCGTAACAGGTCATAGTCACTTCCTGCTGGGAATAAATAACGGTAGCGGTGGATGGTCCCCCACGCTGCTGTACCACGAGCACAGTGGGAATTCTCATCATTTCCGCCATAGACATGGATTCCTGCATCAGGGTGTTTCCAGGACCGGCTGTAGCGGTAAAGGCTCTCTTGCCGGATAGTACACCACCTACTGTAGTAAATCCTGCGGAGATTTCATCTTCGGTCTGCAAGAATTTTCTTCCATATTTAGGGGCTAAACGGGTCCAATAATGCATTACCTCGTTTTGGGGGGTAATGGGATAGCCATACATGATGTCAGCCTCTGCTGCCAGAGCTGCCCAGGCTACTACCTCATTCCCAGTCATAAACACTCTCTTTTCACCTTGAACAGGCTTGTCTGCCATAAAAAGAAACACCTCCTGGTATTTTTTTATCTATTGGATAGGCAAAAGCCTATATCACCAAAAACTGCGGTTCATGTAACGTACCAAAGGGGAAACTGGATTTCCCATAATGTCCTTATCGCCGATGAGAGGGACAAACTTAGCCTCCACGGTTGTCCAGATAACAGGCAGCCCCAGTACGCGGGCAGCTTCCGTTACTACCTTTGCTCCCTCCTGGATAATTTCTACGTCTGTATCATCTCCAAGATGAGAATTATTAATTAATCCATCTACGGGTCCCAGGGTTTTCACATACTCCACAATATTCCCCACATCCCCGGTAATGGGACGGGCGATATTGGTAACGACGTAAATCTTTAGGCCGGTTTCTCTCGCATCCTCTACAAGTCTGATTTTTTTGGCTCCTTCAACACCATAGCCAATGTCCAGGATAACGTCCCCCGGTCGCTTAAGCGCCCAACGCATTTCCGGTTTCAAAAGGGTCCCCGCTTCACCCAATCCCATGGTCTTGCTGGTTTCCCAGGCAATAACCTCTAAACCTTTCTCCTCTAATTTCTTTTTGATGGGCCGCAAAGTGTAGAAAGGTTCCACTAAATCAAGGTCAACCAGGGTCACGGGCTTCCTCCCTTCATTAAGCAGGGATAAAGCACGGTTCAGGGCAACTTCACTTTTACCACTGGCGTATTCGCCGATAAAAGCCTCGGCTATCTTCTTGGTGATGCTTAACACCCCCTTTAAATAAACAGCCCATGGGTATAGGCCGAGTCGTCAAAAATATACATACCAAAAAAACACAGAACCATTAGACATATTATCCCGCAAGTAGAGGGTAATTATTTTGATGAGGACCTTTTTTGTACATAAAAAAAGGGATGCCAAATTTCCAGCAACCCGAAAGAAGCTGAGAAGCGTTCTTATTTAATATGTACTGAATAAAGTATATTTAATTTTGCCATTTACGTCAAGGACTACCTGTTTATTTGTATCAAGGAAAAATAGTATACAGTGATACATTTTAACCAGGAAGGAAATCAATCAAATAAAAAGATAACTCAGAAAAGCAAAGAGTAAAAGTCCAGGAACGCCCAAAACACCGATACCGATCACACTCAGAGGATTGATGGGCAGGTGAATCCCTAGGTAACTGCCAATAAAATTAATGACAATAAGCGCCACAAGGGCTATTCCACAATTTACAAAAAGCCAGCTTAACACCTTTAGAGGCCCTACAACCAGGCGTATGATAAAAAACAACATGACGAGCAACAAAAGAGTCGCTAAGATGACGCCCACTTCCATGGAGAACCCTCCTTTTTTTCCTTCTAACCTATTTTATTGTCCACCTCTTCTTTTTAGAACTTTGATTTAGGCAACTTGACTGAAAATAAAAAGCGCGCTGGTTATACCAGCCCGCTTTGCTGTGCCTGATAAGTTTTTTCATCTACGACATTTTCTTTCCGTGCTAATTTTAAAAGATAGATATATTTCTTTTCCGCGGCTTCCATGGCATAGATAGCGTGGTCCACCAGGTCAGGGTCATCTACCTCTTCAAAATAGGCTTTAGCCTGCATCCATTCACGGTGAGCCTTATCCACCAGGGTAACAAGAGACATTTCCCGCGTGTCTTCCTCCGGTACATTTCCCTTTAAGATAAGCTCATCATTAATGTACTGCATAATTTGCCGCCAAATGTTTTCTGCTCGTTTCAGACTTTTCGTAATCTCTCCCATTCATCTCGCCCCTCAGTCTTTTTACCTATAGTTTTGCCAACCGTGAGGGAGAATTAAACAAAAACCCAGGTTTCCGCTGCATAAAAATAGGCGGAAGCCTGGGTATTTTTTGCCTCTACTATCAGCCCATTTCGCGACGGCCAAGGAGAGAGCGGGAGAGAGTAGCCGTATCCGCATATTCCAAATCTCCGCCCACGGGTAAACCATGGGCAATACGTGTGACTTTTATTCCTAAGGGTTTCAAGAGTTTAGCAATGTAAAGGGCCGTGGTCTCCCCCTCCACATCCGGATTGGTGGCTAAGATTACTTCCGTAACCTCACCTTGGGCTAAACGCTGCAGCAGTTCTTTAATGCGCAGTTCGTCAGGTCCTTTTCCTTCCATGGGAGATATTGACCCCTGTAAAACATGATACTGGCCTTTATATTCCCGGGTCTTCTCAATGGCAATTACATCCTGGGCATCTTCGACCACGCAAATTACCGAGGGATCCCGGTTTTCATCGCTGCAAATCCTGCAGGGCGATGTATCCGTGAGATTACAGCAAATGGGACAAGTAATAATGTTTTCTTTTACTTCCAAGAGAGCTTGCGCAAAATCTTCCACTTGCTCCCGGGACAGGCTCAGGATATGAAAAGCTAAACGCTGGGCTGATTTTGGTCCAATACCCGGCAGGCGGGCGAAAAGTTCAATGAGCCTGGTTAAAGAACTGGCATAGTAATACATGTATTTAGAACATTCCCGGTATTTTCAGTCCACCGGTAATTTTGTTCATTTCCTGTGAAACCATATCCTGTGATTTACGCAGGGCTTCATTAAAGGCTGCCATCAGCAAGTCCTGAACCATTTCTACATCGTCTGGTTGTAAAATTTCAGGATCGATAGCAATTTCCTTAACCTCCTGCTTGCCATTCATTACAATTTTTACAGCACCCCCGCCTGCACTGGTTTCCACCGTCTTTTCTCCTAATTCCTCCTGGAGCTTGGCCATATCGGCCTGCATTTTTTGTACCTGTTTCATCATTTTCTGCATGTTTCCCATTCCGCCAAAACCCATGATGAGATACCTCCTAATCTATTAATTTTTAATAATGACTATATCAGAGCCGAAAATATTCCTTGCCTTTTCTACGGGATCATCTGAAGAAACCTGGACTGGCTGTTCTTCCAGCAAACATATGAGATTAAGGCGCTGGCCCAGTATTTTTTCCAAGGCTCCCTCCACAATTTTTTTATTTTCCGGCTGTTCTACTTTTTCCTTATGAAAAGAATACCCGTCTTTGAAGACAATTGTCAAATCCTGGCCCCGGACTTCCAGGGGTACACTCACCATAAGAAAAGCATGTACGGTTTTTTTCAGGTGCTTTACTGTCTCCATAACCTGGGTCCATTTTTCTTTTACCTGTTCCAGTGTTACCCCGGTTTGTACAGGGGTAGAAGGTTTATCCTTTTTATTTTCCACAGGGAGCGTTGCTTTAATAGGTTCAACACTTTTCTTTTCGAGAGCGGGAAGAACAGCCTGATCCCTTTTTTCTCCCTGTAAAATAAGGCTGATTAAAGTAGTTTCCAGAAGGATGCGGGTATTGGCTCTCCACCTGCTTTCGCTTTCCAGTTTGGCTAAAACAGCTATTGTATGGGATAACCAGGCTAGACCTAAACTTTGTCCTTGTCTGGTTAGCACTTCCTTTTCTTCCCCGGTTACCGCCACCAGCTGAGAATCAGCACCGCAGACCTGGAGTAAGACCATGTTGCGGAGATGTTCCAGCAAATCTTTAATGATTTGTCCTGGTTCAATACCTTCCCGTAAAAGGGTGTTCACTTCCGTCAATAGCTTAACCGTGTCTTTTTCTACAAAGGCTTCTGTAAGATTCAGCAAAGCCTGGCTTTTTACCATGCCCAGGACAAGCTGGGTGGTTTCCAAAGAAATGGTATCCCCGCCAAAAGACATACACTGGTCTAAGATGCTGATGGCGTCCCTCAAACCGCCCTCAGCCTTCTTGACAATAATAGGGAGCACACCTTCTTCCACCGTAACATTTGATGCGTCCAAAATCTCTTTCAGGCGCAGTTCCATATCCCGTGGTGCTATCTTATGGAAATCATAACGCTGGCAGCGGGATAAGATAGTAAGCGGAATTTTCTGGGGTTCTGTGGTGGCCAGGATAAAAATGACGTGAGGCGGCGGTTCTTCCAGTGTTTTTAAGAGGGCATTGAAAGCTTCGGTAGTGAGCATATGCACTTCATCTATAATATAAACCTTGAATTTTCCCTGGCTGGGAGAGAAATTAACCCGTTCTTTAATATCCCTGATCTCTTCGATGCCGCGGTTAGAGGCTGCGTCAATTTCCAAGACATCTAGGGAACGACCGCTGTTGATGTCCTCACAGTTTACACAGCGATTACAAGGCTGCCCGTCTTGTAAAGCAAGGCAGTTAACAGCTTTGGCCAGTATTTTGGCCGTGCTGGTTTTCCCTGTTCCCCGGGGACCACTGAAGAGATAAGCATGGCCGATTCTTCCCTTGCTGACAGCGTTTTGTAAGGTCCGGCTGATATGATTTTGTCCAACAAGACCGGCAAAGTCCTGGGGCCGCCACTCCCGGTAAAGTGCCCGGTAACTCAACGAAGCCGCCTCCTTTCTTCTCTTATCATAATAAATGCGTGCAAAAGCAAATGGTCTATTGCACGCATTATTTGTTCGTCTTTTCCTCAGTATACACAAAAAGCAGCTTGCTAAGCAAGCTGCTTTTAAAATTACTGACCGTGCACCTGTTGTCGAATATAACCTTCCGAGCGTTACTCTAGTAGTTGGCTCGAACCAGGCCGCCCTGCGGCACACGAAAGGTTTTGCTTACCGCTGCTTCCTTCCGGACCTGACGGGGTTCACAAATTTCCGTTGCGCAGGACCCGGTTTTCATCACTACTTGCTAAAGCCAGACCTCACAAGATTATTCCTCAAAACAGGAATTCAACCCCGCTATAGCGGATTGCGGGTACAGGGCGCCGCTACCTCCCCGTCTAGCACGGTCAAAATTAATATCTAGTTGTTAGTTACAAAAAAAGACACATAAAACGGGGACGGGCCCCGTTCTTTTACTTTGCTGGCGGAGAGAGAGGGATTCGAACCCTCGGTAGAGTTGCCCCTACACACGCTTTCCAGGCGTGCACCTTCAACCACTCGGTCATCTCTCCATGGTCTACTAGATGATAATACTGTAAATCGACTGGCCTTGTCAAGCAATATCCTGTGGTAAATTAAGCAAAACTTTAATCTTGTGGTTCGTAAAGCAGCCCCACAACAAGAGGGGAGACTTTTTGTCTCCCCCTGTAAAGCAACCATCCCTACAGTTTTGTAAAACCAAGATAAATTTGCGTGGGAACTAGTGAATACCCGGAAAACAAATTTCCCTTTGGACAACTGAGTTCGGTTACACCACAAGTTTGAAATGGATCCATCATAAACCTACCAAATTACCTACTAAACAAGCAAACTAAAAGAAACCTAAAGAAAAAACACTATCCACGGACCGGTTAAGTCAACTGCAATTCTGAGGAACTTGCAAGGCTTTAAAACCGAGATCACTGTAGGGATGGTGCTTGCTTATATTATAGCAATTTCTTTATAAAACCGCAAGAATAAAAAGCTTGCCAGGCAAAAGAAATATTTTTATGCATCAGAGGATCTCATAACTGCTAACAAGAACAGGCATCGTTAAATTTCCCAGCACCCTCTCTAAAAGGACTCCCTCCCTTTCCGGGTAGTGGTTTCCGTAACTAGCCCGAATAGCTGCCGTAATAAATTGTACCCCCCTGTCCAGGGCAATGGGCAAACTGTCGCCCTGCAGAATGCTCCCCACGATGACGCTGGTAAAGGCATCGCCGGTGCCTGGATAATGGGCAGGGATATAGACACAGCTAACCTTCCAGAAACAGCCATCTTCCCGGTTATAAGCAATGACGCTGGTATTTTTACTCAAATTAGATTCGGGCACACTGGTAATGATGGTGATGCGAGGACCCATGTCCGATAAACGCACCAACCAGTTTTTGATTTCTTTTTCCGGGATACTTAAATCATATTGTTCTCCCAGGAGATAGGCCGCCTCGGTAAAGTTGGGCGTAATGATATCAGCCTTTTTCACTAAATTACGCATCTTCTCCACCATTTCCTGATCCATGGTGTCGTATAGCCGACCGTTGTCACCCATCACCGGGTCAATGACCACTAGAGGATTGTTGCCGGAAAACTTGTCGATGAAGCGTGAGATGATCTCTATCTGCCTCGGTGAACCTAGAAAGCCACTGTAGATACAGTCAAATTCAATGCCTAGCTTATGCCAGTGGTCAATAAAACCCTCCATATGGTCAGTAAGGTCCACAAAGCTGTACCCTTCAAACTCGGTATGGGCAGACAATACTGCTGTGGGAAGGGAGCAGACCTGTACCCCCATAGTGGACAAAATCGGTATAATGACAGCCAGTGATGACCTGCCAAAGCCTGAGATGTCGTGAATGGCGGCAACCCTGCTAACCGGCCTTTTCATTGTAAACACCCTTTCCTTCTTAGAATCATCATACTATATCAAAAATGTGAGCTTGTACTATTCCTTCCACACCAATCTTAAAATACGGTTTTGACATGTACTGATACACAGCCCGCATCCCGTGCATCTATTTGTATCGGTTATCATAATATTTTGTTCTTTTTTAATAGCGTTATATATACAGGAGCTACTGCACATATTACAACTATTATTATTACATTTTACGGGAGCTTGTATTACATATGGCTCTACCTTGATCTCTTCAAAAGACTTCAGGGAAGATAAAGCCATGCCTCTGATTTGCTCAAAATCTTTATACCCCCGAGCCGTCATCCATTCTTCCAGGTCATGCATTATCTTACCGATGTAGGAAAACCCGTTTAGGATTATGGATGTACACAGTTGGACAGAACTGGCCCCTAACATTATATATTCGATGACATGGTGATAGTTACCAATACCCCCTATACCACACACGGGGATATTCACAGCCTGGGAAACAGTAGCCACCGCCGCTAGACCGATGGGCCGAATAGGTGAACCGGAATAACCCCCGTAAGTAGGTAAAAGTGCTTTCCCCCTTTCAATATCAACACCAATAATGGAACGAACGGTATCAATAGCACTGATAGCGGAAGCCCCTGCCTTTTCCGCCGCCTTGGCCAGCTTGGCCATGTTGGTCACATTGGGTGACAATTTCACCATTACAGGAATATTCACTCTCTTTGTGGCACTACTCGTTAATTCATAGAGTTTAGCAGGGTCCGCCGCCAGTACCTCAAGCCCCTCGCCGTTGGGAGACGACATGCCCAATTCAATGGCATCAGCCCCGAACTTTTCTACTCGCCTGGCAATATAGGCCATTTCCGAGGGAGTATGGGCCAAGATGCTGGCGATAACGGTAGCCCCATATTCTTTGGCATAAGCTATTTCCTCTTCCCATTCTTCCAAAGTGAACTCGCTGTAGAGTTCGATATTTTGCATCCCGTCCTGTTGTTTTACTAAACGAGGACGGACATTAGGCCTTATCTCATTGACAATGGTTTTTGTCACCACAGCTCCCGCCCCTGCTTCTACAGCCCTTCTCATCATTTCGCCGCTGGCAGTCAGGGGACCGGCCGCAATGATAATAGGATTTTTAAGTTTTAATCCCATAAAGCGTACAGATAAATCCATTAAACGCCCCCCTTTAACTGAAAATCTCCCGTACCCGTTCTTCACACCCACACGATTTTCTTACCATTAGTTTAGGCTGGATGAAAATATTCTGCTGGAAATCCTCTTCTTCCAGGTTGTTTTCAATATAATCAAAGAGAAGCCGGGCTGCAATCAACCCCATTTTGTAGACAGGTTGAGAGATGGTAGTTAGTTTAGGTTCAATCAGGGATGATATTTTGATGTCATCAAAGCCGACGATTGCCACATTTCCCGGTACTGTTAAACCTTCGGATTTAATGGCCTCAATAGCGCCTATGGCCATTAAATCATTGGCTGCAAAAACTGCCTGAGGAGGGTTAGTCAATTTAAGCAGTTTTTTCGCTGCTAAATAACCGCCTTCGATTTCATTATCTCCCTCAACAATGTATTTTTCATCAAATGGTATATTTGCTTCTTTTAAAGCCTTTTCATATCCCTGCTGTTTTTCCTGACTTTTCAATTGGGATTTAGGACCACTAATATGAGCTATCACTGTGTAACCTATTTCTATTAAGTGCTGGGTAGCTAAATATCCTCCTAAGATATAGTCGGTAAACACCCTATTCGCCTCGATATTCCCGGCGTTCTTACCAATCATGACAAATGGGATTTGTTTTTCCTTTATTTGATCAAAATCTACCTTGCGTAATAAACTTGAGGTCAAGATTAAGCCGTCTACCCGTTTTTCCATTAACATTTCCAAATAATCTCTTTCCTTGTGTTCATTTTCTTCCGTATTACACAAAAGAACATTATAACCTTTTTGGTGGGCTACATCTTCCACACCTTTAGCTACTTGAGGGTAGAGGGGGTTTAAGATGTTAGGGATGAGCAAGGCAATAGTACTGGTCTTTTTTAAGGCTAAACTCCTGGCCAGACCATTGGGCGTATAACGAAGTTCTTTCATGGTCTCCAGTACCTGTTCCATGGTTCTGGGGGAAACTGTATCAGGATGGTTTAATACTCTGGATACTGTAGCAACAGACACTCCCGCTTTTTTTGCTACTTGTCGTATATTCACCATTTTCTCCACCTCCTGAAGACAACGGTTAATATCTCTTATTATAACACTGTTCTTCACATGACAGAGAGAAAACCACCTGAGCACAGGTGGCTTTCTTATT
>JAIHAN010000004.1 GCA_020054815.1 Peptococcaceae bacterium
TATGGGCGAGCTGGATTTTTGCCTTGTGGATAACTCGTGAAACCCTTATATTTCAAGGATTCTTATTTCGGATAAATGCCTAAATACGAGAAAAACTGTTGAACCCGAGTCTAGCATACACCAACAAATAATTCAACTCCAGGAGCTTGGTTTGTGAGCTTGGTTTTATCTCCAAGTGACCAATGCCCCGGGGCTATATCATCACGTTATGAAGCTGGTAAATATCTCTATTCAGGTTATAGCTACATTCAACAGCGGAACGGTTACTCCCTCGAAGTTAGAATAATATACAAATGAGCTAAAGGTCGGTATTTGTCGAATTCTGTATTTTATTTAGTGCTTTTTTCGTCTTGAAATGGTATAAAATAAAGGTAAATGGTTTGTAGAGGTTTTAAAGTGGATAAGATTAGTAGAGCATATTATGAAGTAAAATACGAGCTCGTCTTTTTAAAGATGCGTGGAAATGAATTTCAGAATTTCTTCTCCGAACTAATGGAAAAGAGATATCCTGGTGACTTCCAGCGGGTCCGTCCATGGGGGAATTCTGGTGATAGAAAAAACGATGGGTATTTAGCTTCACGAAGGATATTATTCCAAGTATATGCCCCCAATGAAATGAGTGCGGCTGAAGCCATTAAAAAAATAAAAGATGACTTTACTAGCGCTTTCCCCTACTGGGAAAAGTATTTTGATACGTGGATTTTTGTGCATAACTCCCGAGAAGGTCTTGGGCCAGATGTTGTAGAGACGCTATTATCGTTGAAGGTGAATAATTCCAAGATTTCCGTGACAAATTGGGGTTACGAGGAACTAAGAAGGGAACTCTTTCTTCTGAATGATAATGATATCGAGTCTTTATTAGGCCCGGCTCCTACAGACTCAAGTCTAAATAACTTAGGCTTTGAACAGTTACAAGTGGTATTATCTACTATTTCCCGTCTTCCAACTCCAAACGAAGTAGATATTCGCCCTGTTCCGCAGAATAAGATAAGGGAAAACATGCTTTCCGATAATGTACAAGAATTGATTAAATATGGTATGAGGAGAGCCAATCTAGTAGAAAAGTTTTTTGCTAGTTATTATGACCCCATTTTCGGAGATGAGATTGCCAGTGCTTTTCATGAGTATTACGGTCAGTTAAAAAGGCAAATGATAACCCCGGATTTAATCTTTATGAAATTACAGGAGTTTGCAGGGGGAGCAAAAAGAGGTACACCTGAACATGAAGCTGCAGTTTTAGCTGTATTAGCCCATTTGTTCGAAAAGTGTGACATTTTTGAGCGTCCCAGAGGAGGGTGATTTATTTTGATATTACCAACGAAATATCTTTCTCATGAGCGCTCACTTATTGGTATTGGAGCTATAGTAATTGAACTTTTAAACGAGCCTAAAACGGTGTCGCGTCTTTGGGATGAGATTAAAAACTATAAAAAATTTGCATCTCGATCTTCGGCATTGACATATGATTGGTTTGTTTTAGCTTTAGATCTATTGTTTATAATGAACGCGATTCTATATAAACAAGGGAAGATATGGAGGACAAACCATGATTTATAGGTTGTACAGCACACTACCCAAGTTTAAAGAAATAATTTTTCATCCAGGTCTAAATATTCTATTGGCTGATAAGGGGCCCAATGCAACAGATAGACATACCAGAAACAGTGCTGGTAAAACAAGCCTAATAGAGATGGTACATTTTCTGATGGGAGCAAAATGCGATAAGGATTCTATTTTCAGAGCAGAGGCTTTGCTAAATGAATCCTTTGGCATCGAGTTTTCCTTAGATCAAACGGTAACCAAAGTGCAAAGAAGCGGTAAAACGGCGGGTAAACTAGAAGTTTTGAAAAAAAGTGAAGACTGGCCTGTTGAACCTAAATATGATAAAAAGAAAAAGATGTACACAATTTCAAACAGTAAATGGAAAGAGATTTTAGGGTATTATATGTTTGGATTAACGGAGCAACAGGTGGACGATGAGGAGCTTCACCCTAATAGCGGGCCTACATTTAGGTCTCTTTTTTCATATTTTGTTAGAAGAGAGGGTGCGGGAGGTTTTTCCTCTCCTTTTTATAATTCAACCAAACAACAATTAGGGGATTCCCAACTGGCTATTACTTTTTTGCTTGGTTTAGATTGGTCTATTCCCTACCAATGGCAATTGGTACGCGAAAGGGAAAGGACATTAAGGGAATTAAAGAAGGCAGCAGGGCAAGGCATGTTTGGTGAGGTAATAGGAACCATGGCTGAGTTGCGTACGCGACTAGTTATAGCTCAAGAAAAAGCACGGCGTCTAAAAGAAAATATAAGTAATTTTAAAGTTTTAGCCGAGTATAAAGAACTAGAAAAAGAGGCATCAGAACTAACAAGAAAGATTTTACAGTTAACAGATGAAAACGTATCAGATCGGAATATAATTCGTGATTTAGAGGAATCTCTCGTTACGGAGACAGTTCCTTCTTATACTGAACTCGAAAAGCTATATACGGAGGCTGGGGTTATTCTTCCAGAGAATGTAACAAAGAGGTTTGAAGATGTAAAGATATTTCACGAGAAAGTAATTCAAAACCGTAGGTCATACCTATTATCAGAAATATCCTTAGCCGAACAGCGCATCACAGAAAGGGATAGAGCAAAGGAGAAATTATCAGATAGAAAAGCCGAAATTATGATGATACTTAATTCTCACGGTGCTCTTGAAGAGTTTCTTAATTTGCAATCCGAATTAACAAAGGTAGAGGCTGAAAAGGAGGCATTACATCAACAATACGTTACTGCTGAGCAACTGGAAAAGGGTAAGACTGAACTTGAAATAGATAGGAAAAGGCTGGAGATGCGGCTAAAACAGGATTACAGCGAGCAAGCGGATGTTTTGAATCGGGCAATTGTACTATTTGAACAAATCTCGAGTGCACTTTATGAAAATGCGGGAAGTCTGGTAATAGACGCTTCATCAAATGGACCTTTATTTGATATCAAAATACCAGGTTCCAGGAGTACAGGTATCAATAACATGCAGATATTTTGCTTTGATATGATGCTTATGCGATTATGCCGAGAGCGTGGAATGGGCCCAGATTTCCTAATACACGATAGCCATCTTTTTGATGGTGTCGACGAAAGGCAGATAGCAAAAGCACTATCGTTAGGTGCTCAGTTAGCCCATGAGTACCATTTTCAATATATAGTAACCATGAACTCTGATACAATTCCAAGTATTTTCCCGGATGGTTTTAATTTTGATGATTATGTTTTACCAATAAGATTAACGGATGAAACTGAAGAAGGCGGTCTTTTTGGTATCAGATTTTAAAGAGGCTAAACGCCTCTCTTTTCATTCCTTCAGTTCGGCCAGGAGCATACCCGTTAAAACGAGGGCAGCTCCCCATAGAGCCTGGCCGGTAAGAATTTCCCCGCCGAAGTACCAGGCAAAGAAAGCCCCAAAGACGGGTTCTGTGGCAAAAATGATGGCCGTACGGGCGGGGGAAGTGTACTGCTGGACCCGGTTTTGGATGAGAATAGCCAGGGAAGTGGCCGGGATGGCGGTTAAGCCTAAGGCAATCCAGAGATCTTTTCGCCAGGTGATCTGCCAGGTTTCCTGGGGAAGGAAAAAAGTAAGCATTAAACTTAATAAGGCTACGAAGCCTATCTGAGTAACGGTCAGGATGGTCGTATCCTGACGGGGGGCAAAGATACCGATGGTGATAATGTGCAGGGCAAAGGAAACGGCGCAGAGGAGAACCAGCAGGTCTCCCGGATGAAAGCTTAAATGTTCATCCAAAGTCATGAGACCCAGTCCCAGGCTCGCTGCCAGGGCTCCACCCAGCACGTAAAGATTCGGATATTTCTTGCTAACAAAGATACTGAGAAGCGGTACCAGCACTACCGATAAACCCGTAATAAAACCAGCGTTGGCAGCGCTGGTATACTGGAGTCCCACTGTTTGAAAGGCGTAACCTCCGAAGAGGAATAAGCCGATGATGCCCCCGGCCCTAAGATTGCCCCTCCGCAAAAGCCCTTTTCCAGGTCGATAAATAAGAAGGAGAAATAGAAAAGCCAGGGTAAAACGGATGGTAATAAAAACAAAGGGAGAAATGCCACCCAGGGCATTTTTTACGGTAATAAAGGTGGCTCCCCAGGTAGCGGCCACGCCCAGTAAAAGTAAATCAGCCTGCCATGCGGCGAGTTTAGTCATTAGTCTCGTCCCTCCTAGCTAACACATATATTTTTCCACAGGCCAGGGAGGGAGTCAAGATACATAAGCTTTCAATCGGTCCGGTAATGATCAAGGGCTGTGCGGGCAAAGGTATTGTCTATTAAACCGTTGATATTTAGTTTGGCGTTAAGTTCTTTACTTTCCAGCATGAGTTCCTGGATTTTTTCCATACCGGTTTCACTGACAAGGGGAGTATCCGGCCATAAGCCCAGGGTCTTGTAACGGCTTATTCCCCTTAAAAGGGTACTTGCTTTTTCCTGGGGGAAATATTTTTGGGCGATTGCCTGGAGTTCCTCGGGGGAATGCATATTGGTCCAGTGCAGTCCCCGCCAGTAGGCGTTGAGAAACTTTTGGCAGAGGGCACGGTGTTTTTTCACATATTCGGGAGTGGCCATTACAGTAGCATAGGGTAAAGCATCTGGAAAATCACCCGCCGAAGATACCACTAATCCCGCATTCTCTTTTTCTAACCCGGAAGCCCAAGGTTCCATGGCCAGGAGGTAATCGCCGGTTCCTGCCCGATAAGTCCCGGTGAAGGTTTTGTAATTCAGATTTTGGATGATATGCACGTTCATAAGAGGCTGCAGGTTTTGTTTGCGCAGCGTCTGTTCAAAAATCATTTCGGGGAGAGAGCCTGCGCTTTCGCCGATTACCACCTTGCCCTTTAGTTTCTGCCAGTGGAAAGGTTCTTCTGCTTTCCGGGCTACTAACATATGACCGTTTTTTTGTATTAACTGGGCTAGATGAATGGTTTCTTGCTTCTTCTTTTGCTGGAGATAATAAAAACTTAGCTCCGGTCCCGCCAGGAGGAGATGGGTTTCCCCGTTAAACAGTTTAGTATAGCCCGTATTACTGTCCCAGGCGGTTTCCAGGCTAACGTTCAGTCCCTCGTCCCGGAAATAGCCAAGCTCTATGGCGGTATAGAGGGGAAGAAAGGCCAGGGAATGTACCACTTCCGTTACTTTTATATCAGCAACCGGCACATCTTTTTTCGGTAAGGGGGCAGGTTCGGTACTGCTGCAGGAGCAGCTGGCTGTTAACAATAATAAGAGAATAAGAATGCCTATGGCCAGTCTATGTTTAGACACCATACCACCTCCGGATAAATAGACCTTAATATACTTTTTATTTACCAGGAAAAAAGTATATGCCTATTTTTATACCAGTCCAAAAGGATAAATTCGTAGGGGCACAAGTCTCCGTACAGCAAGGAAATGTCATACCATGGCACAAACTGCATAAGGATTAGGTAGGTATTCTAGACCGGAGGGGGATTGGTATGAGGAGGGACCTAAGGTTTTGGCGAAAGATTAAACAAGTTCCCGGTTCTTTACAAAGGTTTTATGAGGGACCGGAATACGGCTTAGAGTTAAAGGCTGTCTGGCTGGGTTTTACCACGGCTTTGGGTGTCTGGTTTTGTGCGGTTTGTCTTGGTTTGTTATGGATTATGCTAAAGGGAGCAGGTTCGTACTGGTTTGGGGCTTATGTCTACCTGGTTGGATTACTGGGGGTATTCTTAGGAGGATTGTTCGCCGGCAGCCGGGTCAGTAAAAAAGGGTGGCTCCACGGTCTCTGGGTAGGGGTGCTCTTGGGTATGCTGGGCATTATCGTCAATCTGGAACTGGCACCCCAGCTTCTTTCCCTGGCCAGTATGGGCAGGCAGCTCCTGGTTTGGTCCCTGTGGGGTCTTACCGGCGGCTATATCGGCAGTTTATTGCTCTACGGGCCGCAAAAGAAATCCTTATCCCGGAAGGAGAAAAGACCTGGCACCTGGTAAGGGTGTGGAAGTACAAGAACACCCTGACAGGCTGTTTCTTGACAAGAGACATGTAAATCGCTAACATAGAAAATAATATAATAGTAGAAAATCGGCGCAAGGGAGTAGTAGGTCTATATCCTTTCAGAGAGGTGAATCCGCGGCTGTAAGATTCACTAAGGCAAGTATAGGCCCAAGTCGCCCTGAAGGTGCGGTATTGAACTTCAGTAGATACCGCCGGGTAAGCCCGTTACAGCAAAAGATGAGAGCCCTTTACCGGGAATTAAGGTGGTACCGCGGAACAGCATCCCTTCCGTCCTTTTTTTGGATTGGAAGGGATTTCTATTTTAGTTACTAGTTATCAGTTACTAGTTACTAGTGAATAATAGCCCTTCTCACCACCAGATTTTTCCGGAATTAGACTTTCTTCAAAAAAAGCAAACTTAGTAAATAGTTTTAGGAAATTCATCAATAAACACTAATAACTAGCAACTAGCAACTAGTAACTAATCAAGGAGGTAATACTCATGAGTACAAACTTGCCTACTACTTATGACCCTAAGAATGTTGAAGAGAAGTGGTATAAGGTCTGGGAAAACAACGGGTATTTTCACGCCGAGGTTGATAAGACCAGGACGCCATTTTCTATTGTAATGCCCCCGCCCAACGTTACAGGTTCCTTGCACCTGGGACATGCCCTGGACAATACCCTGCAGGATATCCTGACCAGGTGGCGTCGCATGCAGGGATATAACACCCTCTGGCTGCCGGGTACCGACCATGCCGGGATTGCCACCCAGGCCAAGGTAGAGGAGCAGCTGGCCAAAGAAGGATTTAGCAAATACGACCTGGGCCGGGAAAAATTCTTAGAAAGGGTCTGGGATTGGAAACACCAGTACGGAAACCGCATCACCCAGCAGTTGAGGAAACTGGGTACATCCTGCGACTGGCAGCGGGAACGCTTTACCCTGGATGAAGGGTGTTCCAAAGCCGTACAGGAAGTCTTTGTCCGCCTTTATGAAAAAGGACTGATTTACCAGGGTAACTATATCATCAACTGGTGCCCCAAGTGCCAGACCACTATTTCCGATATTGAGGTTGAACATGAACCGAAGATAGGTAAAATCTGGCATATCAAGTATCCTGTTATCGATTCCGATGAATACATCGTGGTGGCTACCACCAGGCCGGAGACCATGCTGGGTGATACGGGCGTAGCTGTGCATCCAGAGGATGAGCGCTACCGTCACCTCATTGGCAAAAAAGTCATGCTGCCCCTCATGGACAGGGCTATTCCCATTTTTGCCGACGAATATGTGGATAAAGAATTCGGCAGCGGCGCCGTCAAAGTAACCCCCGCCCATGACCCCAACGATTTTGAAATGGGTTTACGGCACAACCTGGAACAGGTAGTGGTCATGGACCGTGAGGCTTTTATGAACGAGAATGCCGGCAACTACCAGGGCATGAGCCGTTATGAGGCCCGGGAAAGGATTGTCCAGGACTTAAAAGCCCTGGGTCTTTTGGTGAAGGTGGAAGAACATGAACATGCCGTAGGCCAGTGCTACCGCTGTGATACCGTGGTAGAGCCCATGATCTCCAAACAGTGGTTTGTCAAAATGAAGCCCCTGGCCGAACCGGCCATCCAGGCCGTTTTAGACGGCAGGACCAGGTTTGTGCCTGAAAGGTTCACTAAAATATATTTGAACTGGATGGAGAATATCCGTGACTGGTGCATCAGCCGCCAGTTATGGTGGGGCCATCGCATTCCCGTCTGGTACTGCCAGGACTGTGGAGAAGTGATTTGCGCCAAGGAACCCCCCACATCCTGTAGTAAGTGCGAAAGCTCTCGTTTGGAACAGGATCCCGATGTCCTCGATACCTGGTTCAGTTCGGGGTTATGGCCTTTTTCCACCATGGGCTGGCCGGAGAAAACCGGGGAACTGGAACATTTTTATCCTACTTCGGTACTGGTGACGGGCCGTGATATCATCTTTTTCTGGGTAGCCCGCATGATTTTTTCAGCCCTGGAGTTTATGGAAGATGTTCCTTTCAGGGAAGTCTTCATCCACGGTTTGGTCCTGGATGCCCAGGGCCGCAAAATGAGTAAATCCCTGGGGAATGGGGTGGATCCCCTGGAGGTCATTGAGCAGTACGGCGCCGACACCCTGCGCTTTATGCTGATCACCGGCAATACGCCCGGCAATGACCTGCGGTTCCAGTTTGAACGGCTGGATGCCACCAGGAACTTTGCCAATAAAATCTGGAATGCCTCCCGGTTCGCCTTAATGAACCTGGCTGATTATGAAGGAGATGACTTCCAGCCTGAATATACCCTGGCTGACCGCTGGATTATGAGCCGTTTCAACCGGGCTGCCAAAGAAGTGACACGGAACCTGGAACGTTATGACCTGGGGGAAGCAGGCCGTGTCCTGTACGAATTTATCTGGAATGAATTCTGCGACTGGTATATCGAACTCATCAAGCCGCGCCTTTACGGCAAGGAGTCGGTGATCAGCAAGCGTACAGCCCAAATGGTTTTAGCCCACGTCTTACGCCAGACCATGGAGCTCTTGCATCCCTTCATGCCCTTTATCACCGAAGAAATCTGGCAGCACCTGCCCCACCAGGGAGAGACCATCATGCTGGCCCCCTGGCCTGCCCTTGAAGAGGGGCAGTTTGATGAAAAGGCCGAAGAAGACATGACTGTCATTATGGAGGTTATTAAAGCCATCCGTAACTTGAGAAGCGAAATGAATGTTCCACCCGGAAAGAAAGCGGAACTCATTCTTATGGCTCAAAATGACAGTATAACCAAGGCCTTACAGGCAGGGGAAAGCTATATCATGACCTTAGCGGGTATTTCCCAGTTGGAAGTTGTTCCAGTTAACCCCGTTAAGCCGGAACATGCCGTTACCGCTGTAGTGAGCGGTGTAGAAATCTACCTGCCCCTTAAGGGCCTGGTTGACGTGGAGAAGGAGTTAGCCCGCCTGCAAAAAGAACTGGAAAACCTTCATAAAGAGGTTTCCCGCCTGGCAGGCAAACTGAATAATCCCGGTTTTGTGGAGAAAGCGCCCAAGGATGTTGTGGAAAAGGAAAAAGCTAAACTCCTCGATTATCAGTCCAAGAAAGCGGCCATTGAAGAGAGAATGGCTTCACTGCGGGGTTAGTTTTATGGAATATGCCCGAGCGCTGGAGACTATAGCCAATCTTACGAAGTTCGGTATCAACCTGGGGCTCTCAAGAATAACTAAACTTTTGGCCTTGTTAGGTAATCCCCACGAGTCTATACCTGTGATTCATATCGGGGGGACCAACGGGAAAGGTTCGACCACCGCTATCCTGGCGGCGGTGTTAAAGGAAGCGGGCTACAAGGTGGGGACTTATACCTCCCCCCACCTTATTTCCTATACTGAGCGATACATGATCAATGGTCACCCTATTCCCGAGGAGGAGTTTGCCCGGCTGGTCAGTGAAGTGGTTCCTTTATCTGAACAAGTATATGCCTCTACGAGTGAATACCCTACAGAATTTGAGGTGTTGACGGCCCTGGCTTTCCTCTACTTTTACCGGGAGAAAGTCGATATACTCCTTCTGGAAGTAGGCCTGGGAGGCGATATTGATTCCACCAACGTGGTCTCTTCGCCCCTTTTATCCATCATTACCAATGTGACCCTGGACCACCAGGATTATCTCGGCCCCACACCCCGGGAGATTGCGGTAAGAAAGGGCGGCATTATCAAGAAGAACCGTCCTGTGATTACAGCCGCCCAGGATGAAGAAGTACTTGACGTACTGCGCTCAATCGCCCAGGAAAAGGGGGCTCCCTTCCATGAGGTATGTAAAGAGGTACAGTGGGCAAAACTCAGTGAGGATGAGATAGGCCAGACTTTCCGGGTGCAGACGAGGGAGCAGAATTATGGGGAGCTTTACCTGCCTCTCCAGGGCGACCACCAGCTTGTTAACGGCGCTACGGCTGTCCTGGCGTTGGAAATTCTCCAGTCCCAGGGATGGAACATCACACGGGAAAAGATTAAAAAAGGTTTTGCTGCCGCCGCCTGGCCCGGTCGCCTGGAAATTATGGGGCGTGATCCCCTTGTGGTCATAGATGGAGCCCATAATGCCGCGGGAATCGAGGCTTTGGCGCGCTGGCTCCGGAAAAAACGGGCCCGCCATTTAAGGGTCATTCTGATTATCGGCATGCTGGCCGATAAGGACCGGCTGGGGGCGGCCAATCTTTTAGCTCCCCTGGTGGATAAGGTAATCATAACGAAACCTCTCTCCCCCCGGGCCGGAAACTGGCAGGAACTAGGCACTTATTTCCAAAAAGAGACGGGAGATGTTTCCGTTATTGAAGATCTGAAGGGGGCTTTAA
This sequence comes from Peptococcaceae bacterium, assembly GCA_020054815.1. Lineage (GTDB taxonomy): Bacteria > Bacillota > Peptococcia > DRI-13 > DRI-13 > Thermanaerosceptrum. Next base: position 10,348 of record JAIHAN010000004.1, read on the forward strand.
ACCAGGGGTTAAAGGAAGCGGGGGAAAATGATCTTGTTCTAATCACAGGGTCCTTATATCTTATCGGTGAAGTTCGCAAAATTCTCCTGCATGGCTAGAGTTCTAAATCCCATCCCATCCTACATAAAATGTAAGGTGGGATGGAGGTGTTAATGTGCAGCGACAGCCTAACCTAAAAAGATTTCTCTCCATATTTGTAGTTGTTGCCGCCGTAGTTGTCGCGTCTTTAGTACTAGGACAGGTTATTGGTGGGTTCTACCTTGTCAACCTCACTAAAGATGAGATAGTGACTGTGAATGGGTCTAAAAGTTCGGAGCAGGACAGTTCGGGTAAAAAGAAGGTTTTACGGTTGAAAAAGTTTGCTTTTTATACGGTGCAGGTGGCTGCTTTCAACCAGCAGGAAGAAGCTCTCTCCCTGGGCAGGAAGCTGGCTGAAAAAAGTTTGCCTGTAGTAATAACCGGAGAACCTCCCCACAAGGTTTGGTTAGGCTTTGTCAACAACCAGGAAAAATTACTGATTCTTGCCAACAGTATCCAGGTTAATGGTCAAAAGTCTATTGTCGTTAAAGGTGAGGTTAATTCTATCGCTTTTAAATTTGCAGCGGGAGATACTTTTGCCGAGAAGGAAATTGCGCCTTTTTTGGGCCGCATCAGCCTCTGCCTGGAGAAGGGACTGCTTTTATACGGCAGTACCGGCATTAAAGATTATCCGGAAAGTGATTACAAAGGGAAGTTTTCTCTCCTGGCCGGGGAACTGCAGGAAGTATCCACTATGGGTTTAAATATTGCCCGCCAGGAGAAAGCCCGTGAGACAGCCCAAGGAATACTGATTTTAACGGAAAGGTGCCGGGACTGGGCTAAAAGTTTGGAGCAGCTAAACGGCCAGTGGCAGGAGGAAAAACTTATCCTCAGCCAGCAGCAAGCCCTGGCTCTTGTGGAAGATTTTCACAGGTTTTTAGGTAATTCTAACTAATAAAAAGAATATTTATATAGGAATCTTGTACCACTCTTTGGGCCTATGTTATAATACTCACAAAGGAGGAGTGGCCTTGAAAACCTTGAAGATTCCTGAAGCAACCATTATTAGATTATCCGTATATTCAAGATATCTGACCCAACTGGACAAGAACGGGATAACTACTATTTCCTCAGGTGAAATTGCTGACGGTGTTGGGGGTACTCCCGCCCAGGTCCGAAAAGACCTGGCCTATTTTGGTGAATTTGGCACCCGGGGTGTAGGGTACAACGTAAGGGATTTAAATGAACAAATCATTAAGATTCTCGGGCTCTCCAATAAGTGGAACGTGGTTATCGTCGGCGCCGGTAACCTGGGCTCTGCCCTTACCCAGTATAAGGGCTTCCTGGAGAGAGGTTTTAATGTGGTGGCCGTCTTTGATAACGATATTAATAAAGTGGGCTTAAGATTATCGGGTATTCCCATTTATCCCATTGCCCGCGCAGAGGAGATTGTTAAGCAGGAAAGGGTGCAGATTGGCATCATTGCCGTGCCTGCTCCTTACGCTCAGGAGGTAGCCGATACCCTGGTCCAGGCAGGTGTCAAAGCCATTCTTAACTTTGCACCCCGCGTAATATCTGTCCCTGACGATGTAGAGCTGCGTAACGTGGATTTGGCCGTAAACCTGGAAATATTGACCTTTAACTTAGGAATGAATAAGAAATAAGAAAGACGCTTGAATAGGCGTCTTTTTTGCTGACTAAAACAGGCTTGCGTTAGTGTGTTATTTTAGTAAGTGTTTTAGGAAATCTGATTGACAATGCTTTTGAAGCGGCAGAACCCCTTCCCGTTACTCATAGGCTGGTAGAGTTGCAAATTGACTCTAATGGGCAGGAATATATCTTTACTGTGTCCAACAGGGGGATTTCTCTGGATAAATGGTTATAATTACAAATTCAACTACCTATGTAAAAGAGGCAGCTGCTTATATGCAAGCGGGAACCCAAAGAATTTTCATAACTCGGGGCGGCAGTACTTGGGAATTTAGATTAATAAGCACAATCGGTTAAATAATTTAAAGGGGGCATAATGCCCCCTTTAGCTTTTAGACTTCCTAACGCTGGTTAGGAGTATATACCCGAATACTATTCCAAACAAACTATAAAACATTCTGTCGTAGTTCATTGGTAACGGCAGGTATTTACCTATTACTGATAGGTAAAGAATATTAGTAGACGCAATATATAATGTCGGTATTCCAGCGGAGATTAGTCTGGTCCAATTAACATCCCATTTACCTGGATTGTTAATCTCATTGATAAAGTTTGGAGTAGCAAAATAAATGCCAATTACAATAGGATATATTAATTCATAAAAATGAAGCCCCCAAGTATTTGCTCGGGTCAAAGCCAGCACCCTTATTTCATGCTCAATATTATATCCAAAATTTAATATAACTCCTAGGAGAACAATGTATAAAAAGTACCATAATCCTTGTTTGAAGTCTTTCAATATAATCACCACCTTTTACATCTATATACTACTCTACTGCGAACATCAATGGAGCCACTCGCTAATTAATTTTTGCGCCATCTGTGCTAACCAATTATTGAGCCATGCGCTAATTAATATTCGAGCCACTCTTATGTAACTTCGATGCTGCTTTTCATACGGTAGGAGTTGCCGTTCATATCAAGTATATGAGATTTAAATGTTAGTCGGTCCACCAGGGCAGCAACCATAGTCTCGTTTTCAAATAATGCAGTCCAACTTGAGAAATCCAGGTTAGTTGTAATACTAATACTCACTCGTTCAGAACGTTCTGAAACTACTTTAAATAAAAGCTCTGAGTTGTGCCTATTAAAGCTAATATATGATAATTCATCTTGTTTTGAGTATCGTTCTTGGCGCAGCCCAAAATGTCATCGAGTTCTGTCTTCCAGCATCTTCTGCAATGTCTCGACAAAAGGCTCTTAGAAAGCATTTTGCAAGTTTCGAGCTAACTTCAGGTTGTTTTTTATTATAAATTGACTGAGTTGAAAATATTGTTTCTTTTAGTAATTATAACATTATTTTTATGGAAAATTTATTCATCATTTTATTTTTTATTATCGTTGCAACCTATTAAACTGTAAGTAATTACTGCCTGAGGAAGGAAAATAAGGAATTATGTAGAAATTATTATATAGAAAATGATTAAGAATAATATTGATTGATAAAGGCAAACTTGCCGAAAGGCAGGGACGCAAAGCCACGGGTCTACAGCGAATACTATTGTAGCGCCATGACAGCCGGGTTGCCACAGAAAGCACATCAGGCTCACTGGTGCTTAAACTATTTTAGGCATCGGTGAGTCTTTGTCTTTGAGCAGGAAATACGGAGGTGCATTTTGGAGGTGTTTTCCCGCATTTGGGAGAAGAAAAACCGCATTTTGTCCTAACTGGCAGGAAAAGGGAAGGGAAATACGTAATAATGGGAGTGAGACCGCATGGATCAAATGCCATTTTTGGCAATCATACTTCAGTCAATTCCGGAAAGTATTATCCTTTTGTGCCTGGGGCTAGCAAGCATGGGTAAGACGTTGAATTTTAAAATGATTTTACCCGTAGCTGTACTGTCCTCTGTATTGTCCTGGTTTGTGAGAATGTTACCGCTTCCATACGGGGTTCATACTTTTATTGGTGTTTTTGTAGTTGCTGGTTTGTTTGTGGCGTTTTTAAAACTGAGTTTATTGAAATCACTGGTAGCCTCGTTATTTGCTTTTAGTTGTCTTGTTGGAGCAGAAGCGGTTTTACTTCCCTTTTTGACTAAAGCGATAGGGATTGCTAGTTTTAAATACTCCTGGAGTAATTCTTTACTACGTATAGCGCTACCCTTACCTATACTCTTTTTGCTGGGTACGATTGTTTATTTCATGGTTAGATTTAAAATTTCTTTTGAAAGTCTGGTTCAAAAAACAGAAAAACATTAGGAGCAGTTTGATAATGAGCTACTATCCTTCTACCTATTTACTGGTTGCCCTTGTACTAGGACAAATACTCTTCATAAGTCTCGGGGTCTTAATCATGCAGTATTATGGGCTGTTAGCCGGAAATATTATCTTGTTTTCGGCCTCTATTATTCTCCTCAATTATTTTGCGGCAGTCCTGGGTGTTCAGCCTACCAGTTGGTCTGCATTTTATCAGCCGGAAATACCTCAAGAATTAAAGCGGTAACCCAAAAGGGCAGGAATCAATCCTGCCCTTTCAGGGCTTTAGAGGGGGGATTAGAGATGCTTAATGTACTGATAGTGGACGATAACCCTGTTGAACGGGAATTTCTCAGGTTTCTTCTGGAAGAGATGCGAAGTGTCAAAGTAGTTGGGGAGGCCGAAGACGGCCAGGAGGCTCTGGAGCTTATCAGTACCTTAAACCTCGATATTGTTTTCCTGGATATAAGTATGCCTAAAGTTGACGGCATGGAAGTAGCTAAGGAGCTTATTGCAGCCAGGGCTAAAGCCTTTATTGTTTTTGTTACGGTGGAGAGCAAGTATGCGGTAGAAGCCTTTGAACTCGATACAATTGATTACCTGTTGAAACCTTTTGATCGCTCCAGGTTGAGAAAAACCATGATGCGCATTAAGGAGCGTATGGCCGCCAAAGCTGCCATAGTACGGGAAAAGAAAACCAATCGTTTTTCCTTTAGAGTACCCAAGCTGTTTGTGCGCAGTGAGGGAGAAATTTTGGTGGTGAATGTTCCCGAAATTATTTTTGCCGAAAAAGATCAGGGAAAGCAGACCATCATCCATACGTTGAAGGGAATGTACCAGAGCCATAAAAACCTTTCGGAAATTGAGCAGGAACTGGCCAGGTTTCCCAACTTCCTACGTGTTCATAAATCTTATTTAATCAACATGGATATGGTCGAAAAAATAACCCCCTGGGGGGACAGTTCCTACAAGGTGCAGTTTGCTAAATACCCCAAAGATGCTTTGATCAGCCGGAAAAATGCCCAACTGGTCAAAGAACTGGCGTCGTTGTGAAGCATAGGAAACACAACTGTAACTTCTTTTTTCAGCCTGTGATGGGCTGGTTTTTTTTGCGGATATAGTGGAATGGAAAAAGCCGCATTTTGGAGTGATTTTCCCGCTTTTTGTCCTAATTTGAACACAGGAATGGGACGGGATTTTAGAATGGAATTAAGAAAATGGTTTGTGCAAGTAAGTGTGACATGTAAGGGGGGTGGTAACCATGTTAAATATATAGACCAGTCCCGTAAGGGAAGATGACGCCTCAGATAAGGGGCATATAAGCACTTTCACTCTGGAAATGACGCTGACGTTAGGGCCTACACCCAATCGAAAAATGAAATTGCGACAGAGAGTAGTCCTCATGTCGTGCCAACTATTTCTTGGAAAAAAATATTAATAGGGAGGTACAAATTATGTTCAATCGCAAAATGGTATTTAACCTAGTAGTGTTGTTACTGATTAGTTTCACTATAACACTAATTGCACCTGTGAGTGCTTCGGCTAGCGAAGAGGTAATTAATATAGATATCGCTCGAGAAATTGCTAATGGTTACCTTCAGAAATTTGCGGGTAAAGATAACTATTGGTCTAATTCGCAAGCTGGAAATTCATCAATGTTATATCTAATAGATGGACAATCCGGCGTCTATCTATTTGATGTTCTTAATAATGATAAAATAGTAGGAAATATTATTATTTTAGCTACAAAAGATAGAACTCCATTCATATCTTTAAGTACGCAAGATTTTAGTAAATTACTTGTCCAAGTGGAAGATAAGGTTCATAAAACCCTAGTTGATAATCAAAAAATCGCCAATCCACGCTACATATACGGAGGACAATTTCTAATTGCTGTGGAATATACTATTGTAGAGAATGATAAAGAAGTTAAGAAAGTGCTATTTGACATTTAATAAATGAGCTTAAAGAGCCTTACTTAAAGAAAGAACAAAAGCACAACAATTAATTTAGTGCACGTACGTGCTTTTGTTCCTTTCCTATAGAAAAAGTGGGGGCAGGCTTGCGTAAGTGCATAATTTTGGGACCGGTGAGGTCCTTTTTATTTTTGCTATAATCAGAACGTCTTTTAAAAAATTTTTTCTTCCTTTGCAGGGTTTTGGCAAAAAGCTTCGTCTATATTAACGGAGGAAAGGAGGGGAGACATGGTTTGTGATGAACAGCTGGTCCAGCGGTCGCTGGCCGGCGATGAGGATGCCTTTCGGGAAATTGTGGACAGATACAAGGCCTATGTGTTTGCCATTATTCTTAATTTTGTAAATGAACAATACGAAGCGGAAAACATTGCCCAGGAAGTGTTCTTGCAAATCTACCGCTCCCTTCCCCAGTACCGTTTCCAAAGTTTCAAATCCTGGGTGGGGAAAATTGCTGCCAACAAGGCCATTGACTGGCGAAGAAGCCGAAGGAGAGAGCCCCTGGAGGAACTCCTTACCGACTTTGACAGGATACTTAGGGATAGGGGAGAAAGTTTGGCTGATCCTGAAAAAATATGGCTGCAAAAAGAAAAACAGAGAAGAATCAGGGAAATCTGCGCAGGGCTACCCGAGGTTTACAGCCGGGCAGTGGTGAAGTTCTACCTGGAGGGAAAGAGTTACCAGGAGATTGCTTCTGAGGAAGGAACTACGGTGAAAACCGTGGAATCACGGTTGTACCGGGCAAGGCACTTATTTCGTGAAAGATGGGAGGAGGGAGGATCATGAAGCATTATACCCAAGCTGAGTGGCTCCTTTTCCGGCAGGGACTGCTGGCGAAAGAAAAAGTGTATATAATGGAAGAACATTTAGCTCAATGTGACCAGTGCCTGGCTCATTTTCTCTCCCTGATAAGTGAGGAAGAGGTTAAGGAGGCAGATGAGTTCCTTTCACCGGACTTTTCGGATAAAGTGATTAATACAGTGAAAGGAGAAAAAACCATTATCCGCAAAAGTCCCCATAAATTAAAAGAGAAACAAAAGAATATGTTTGCCTATTATGTTGCTGCGGCAGCGATAACGCTCATCTTTATGAGCACTGGTTTCTTTCAGTCCCTGATTGATACGGGCCCCAGAATTGTTTCCCTTGCCGCTAGCCCTGAGAATCGGAGCAGGGAGTGGGACCTTAACTGGTCAGGGAAAGTGGTGAATAAAGCGGCCCTTTGGTTAAGAGATTTCGAAACCCAGAACGATATAAGGAGGTTTGAAGGTGAAACAAAAAAGTAAACTCATCGTATTTCTGCTCTCCTTTTTACCAGGTTTAAGTCATTTCTATGTGGGGTTTAAAGAAAGGGCCATCATATTCTTTCTCTTATTTTTTGGGGGAATTTTTGGCGTAGTAGGAATTACTGCTTTAACCAATGAAGACGATTTCCTTCTTATTCTGGTAATTGCCTTGCCTATCCTTTGGTTAGTGGCCCTGGTGGATGCCCTTTTATTGGCAGACAGATTAAACCTCTCCGGAGAGGGAACAAATCCGGAATATGAAAGTCTCCTTAGAGAAAACTTCTTTACAGCCAATAACCGCAAATTAATTGCCGTAGTCTTGTCCATAGTCCCCGGTGCGGGACACATGTACCTGGGCTTGCAAAACCAGGGGCTGCAGTTTATGAGCATGTTCTTCTTTGCCGCCTTCTTAATGGGCTGGCTGAATATGAGTCTCTTCCTCTTTACTTTACCTATCATCTGGTTCTACAGTCTTTTTGATGCCTTTCACCGGGTGGAGGAAGAAAAGGTAGTAAGAAAAAAAGATGGCATGCCCATTTACTCCTGGCTCATGGCTCGCCCTCAATGGGCGGGATGGGGGCTGATTATCCTGGGCTGCCTGGTGATTTTTGAACGGATTATCTCTCCTTTCCTTACCTGGCAGATACGCAATTATATCCAGACAGGACTTGTAGCCCTTGTATTAATTGTGAGCGGGATTAGACTACTGATGGGCAGTAAGCAGGTTAAAGAAAAGGAGGCTGAGGAGACGTGCGGCAACGGAGAGTAGGAACTTTATCCATGGGGGTTCTTTTAATCGCCCTGGGTGGCTTTTTACTGTGGGCCCAAATCAATCACAAGGCTGCGCTAGATCTGGTTATAAGATGGTGGCCCCTGATTTTACTCCTGTTAGGTGGAGAGATCCTTTGGTATGCCTATGCGGCCAAAGAGGAAGCCCCTAAAATCAAATATGATTTCTTCAGTATTTTTATCATCTTTTTCATTGTTCTAACGTCTTTGGGCCTATATAGCTTAAACTATATCGGGGTGATTCCCAGGTTGAGTATGATGGTCTCTGCACGGAGTACAAGGAAAACTGACTTCCGGCAAAGGGCAGTACAAAATCAGTATCATCAGCAGAGGGCAAGTGATTGTCAATAAACTATAAGAGCTATAAGGGCCAGGCTCGTTTATGCAAGCCTGACCCCTTTTTCCTTTTTCTTCTTGAGCAGCTCAGCCAAATCGGTTTATAATAAAGTATTAAGAAACTTCCAGGAGGGGAATGGAGATGACCCTTTCAGAGATAAGAAGATTATTGAAAGCGAATCCTCTCACTGATCATAACTTAGATGAAAGGAATGCGGAAACGGCCTGTGGTGCCGATCTTTTAAGCGATGTCCTGGCTTTTACTAAAGAGAAAACTGTCCTCTTAACGGGACTCATTCATCCCCAGGTCATCAGGACCGCGGAAATGCTGGACCTGGTGGGAGTTGTTTTTGTAAGAGGGAAGGAGCCCTCCCGGGAGATCATAGATTTGGCCCAGGCTAAGGACATTCCTGTACTGTGTACCGCGTATCCTATGTATGAGTCCTGCGGCATCCTCTATAAAGCCGGTTTAGGAGGAGCGCCCCTTGATTGAAAAACATCACTTACCCAAAGTTGCCGATGTCATGACCAGGGAGGTTATCAGTGTTCCGAAGAACTCCACTGTACGCCAGGCTAAGGAGATCATGCGCATTAAGAGTATCTCCGGGATGCCTGTGGTAGACAGGGATAATACCCTGATAGGAATCATCAGTATAGCCGATATCATCAAAGCCCTGGAGGAAGGCAATTTAGATGCCCCTGTGGACAAGGTCATGACGAGACAGGTTGTCTCCCTCCGTGAACATGATACCGTAGGACAGGCTTTGAAAGTTTTCCGCCAGTACGGGTACGGGAGACTTCCCGTCATAGACGACCGGCGGCATGTGCTGGGAGTCCTCACCCAAAGTGATATTGTGTCCCGCCTGGTACAAATACTGGAAATTGATAAGGTGGATGAGAGTAAGGAAACCCATTTGTCAGAGGACTTTGAATCGTACATCTTCGAGTATCATATTCAGGGTATGGATTTTGACCGGGCAGGGGAGGGTGCCAGCACCTTAAAGAAAATCCTTAACGATTTGGGAATCAAGGGGTCTGTAGTGAGACGCTGTGCTATTGCCGCTTATGAAGCGGAGATGAATGTGGTCATTCATGCTTACGAGGGTAAGATGACCGCACGGGTGACACCCAAAGAAATAACGATTACGGTAGATGACACGGGACCTGGGATTAAAGATATCCCTCTGGCTTTGAAACCCGGATATTCCACGGCCCCGGACAGGGTAAGAGAGATGGGCTTTGGGGCAGGCATGGGTCTTCCCAACATCAAAAAATCGGCTGATGAATTTTTTATTGAATCATCTCCCCAAGGTACCCACCTGCACATCAAAATATACACTGAATGAGGGATAAAGATGAAACTGGGGGAAATTATTGAGAAGTTGAAGCTTGAGCGCCTTACTTCCGGAGAAGGTAATCTTGCCACGGAGGTAAGGGGCTGCTATATAGGTGATTTGTTAAGCAATGTCATGGCCCATGCCCAGGCGGGCAATGTGTGGCTTACGGTACAAATACATCCCAATATTGTGGCCGTGGCTGCCCTTTTGAATTTGCCGGCCATTATCCTGGTGGAAGGGCACCAGCCCCAGCCTGAGACCCTTGTCAAAGCGGAACAGGAAGGGATAGTCCTTTTGGGCTCTGACCGCACTTCATATGATCTTGCCGGTCAAATGTATCTTCTCGGTTTGGGCAGGTGATGTTCATGAGGGAATGGACCATGGACCTTCATCTCCATACCTGTCTTTCCCCCTGCGGTGATGAAGAAATGACCCCTCCCAGGGTCTTGGGCAGGGTACGGGACCTTGGTATTGAGGTGATCGCCGTTACAGACCATAACACTGCCGAGAATGTTCCAGCTTTTGTGAAAAAGGGGCAGGAACTGGGGATTAAAGTCATTCCCGGTATGGAGGTGCAGACCGGTGAGGATATTCACCTGGTTTGTCTTTTTGATACAGTAGAGCAGGTTTTCTCCTGGCAAAGGGTTGTCTATGACCATCTGCCCCCCCTTGAAAATAAAAAGAAAAGCTTAGGCGAACAGTGGGTTGTGGACGCTGAGGGCAACAAGTTATATGAGGTGGAAAAACTGCTCCTGGTGGGGACACACCTTTCCGTGGACGAGGTGGCAAAAAAGGTGCAGGAAATGGGCGGCCTCTGCCTGGCTGCCCATATTGACCGCCAGGCTTTCAGCCTTTGGGGACACCTGGGATTCATACCCGGGGATTTGCTCTTGAGTGGTGTGGAGTTAACGCCCCATTTGCCCCGGTGTACGGAACAGCTCTCTTCTTTGGCAAGGGAAGGGATTAGCTATGTGGTATCCTCTGATGCCCACCGGCTGGAAGCTATTCAGCCTCCCCAGTGTTTCGCCTATTTAGAGGAATGTACTGTAACCGAGTTGAAAAGGGCCTTAGCCAGGCAGGAAGGCCGCTATGTCCGCACTTTGCGTTAGGAGGACTTATGCGTGAATTAAGTTTACACATCCTGGATATTGTGCAAAACTCTTTAGCGGCTCAGGCGGGCACCATTAAGATCCTGGTAAAGGAAGAGCGAGAAAAAGACCTGCTCTTCATCGAAATAGCCGATGACGGGTCCGGTATGTCTGAGGACCAGGTAAAAAAGGCGCTGGATCCTTTTTATACTACACGAACAACCCGCAAGGTGGGCTTAGGATTGTCCCTTTTACAGGCCAATTGCCAGTCCTGCGGGGGAGATGTAGAAATCGTCTCCTCCCCCGGCCAGGGTACGGTGGTGAAGGCGTTATTTAAGCACAGTCATATTGACAGGCCTCCCCTGGGTGATATGGTTTCTACCCTTGTGGCCCTGATTACGGGCGCTCCCCAGGTACGTTTTGTCTATTGCCACAGTGTAGACGGCAAGGAATACTGTTTTGATACGGCCCAGGTGAAAGAGATACTGGAGGATGTGCCTATCAACAGTCCCGAGGTCATAACCTGGCTAAAAGATTACCTCCGGGAAAAAGAGAGAGTGCTGGCCAGTCAATAAATACCAGTATTTTTTACACTCATCTTGCTTGTTTTCCAGGTATGGCGGGTGATAAACTGAGATAAGACAAAGTGGAGGAGGTTTTATTATTGAAAGGATATAGTGGGGGAAAAAGTCCCTGGCTTCTCTTAATTCTATTAGTCGTAGGCGGACTGATTGGGAGCCTTTTAGGGACAGCCTTTGGCAGTTATCTGCCTATTTTAAATCATAGTTTCCAGACTATTGGCCTTGCTCCTACCACCATTAACCTGATGGTCATTACCATAACCTTCGGTGTTGTCTTAAAACTAAATGTGGCCAGTATTGTTGGCTTTCTGGTAGCTTTGTTTATTTACTTTAGAATGTAACCCTGATTTTCCGGAGGAATGAAAATGGATGTAGTCCTGGCCTCAGGCTCCCCCCGGCGGGCTGAACTGTTAAGGCAGATCGGTGTAAATTTTCGTATTGTGGTTAGCCAGGTAGAAGAAGGAGAAGCCCGTGAGCCTTTTAGTCTTTGGGTGCAGGAACTGGCAAAAGCCAAAGCCCTGGCCGTAGCGGCTCATTCGGGAGGGATCGTCCTGGGAGCTGATACCATTGTGGTCCACAAAAACCGGGTTTTGGGCAAGCCCCGCAATACAGAAGAAGCTGAAGCCATGTTGGCCTTTTTATCGGGCAGTGTTCATGAAGTGATGACCGGTGTCTGCGTGGTGGACAATTACCGGAACAAGATTTACCAGGACTACGAAGTTACGAAAGTTCATTTCCGGAAGTTATCAGCAGGGGAAATTAATACTTATGTGGCAAGCGGTGAACCCATGGACAAGGCAGGCGCATATGGAATCCAGGGTTTAGGCGCTTTGCTGGTAGCCGGAATTGAAGGCTGTTATTTTAATGTGGTGGGATTACCCCTGGTAAAAACCATGCATCTTTTACGTCAATGCGGATTAGGTATTCTGGGAGAGGGTGAATTATGAAAAAAGTGCCCCAGTCTGTTCATATTCCGATTAAGAACTACCCCGAAGAGGTAAGGCCCCGGGAAAAGATGCTGGCCTTAGGGGCGGAAGCCCTGTCTGACCAGGAGTTACTGGCCATCTTACTGCGCACGGGTACAAAAAATAAATCAGCCCTGGATTTGGCCCAGGATATCCTGAGTACAGGGGGATTAGCGACCCTGACCCAGCTTACCTTGGAAGAACTGGGCTTACGGAAAGGTATTGGTTTAGCTAAAGCCGCCCAGCTCAAAGCAGCGGTAGAACTGGGTAAACGGCTGGCGAAACAGCGCTTGGGACCAAAACCTGCTATAAAGAGTCCACAGGAAGCCGCTCAGTTCGTGATGAATGAAATGATGTATTTAGACAGGGAGCATTTCCGGGTCATCAATCTCAATACGAAAAACCAGATTTTGGCCGTTGATACCGTTTCCATAGGCAGCCTGGATGCTTCCCTGGTCCATCCCCGGGAGGTATTCAAACTGCCTATTAAAAGAAGTGCGGCAAGCCTGATTTTAATACACAATCATCCCAGCGGTGACACTTCGCCCAGCCGGGAGGATATAGAGGTTACTAAAAGGTTAGCGGAGGCAGGCCGCCTCTTGGGTATCAACATCCTGGACCATATCATCATCGGTCATAATAATTTTCTGAGTATGAAAGAAAAAGAGTATTTTTAGGATAAACTACTAGTATATTCCAAATTTAGGAAGGGGAAAACCGGGTAATGTTATTTACGAAAGATTTAGGCATAGATTTGGGTACAGCAAATACTTCAGTGTTTATGAAAGGGAAAGGAATCGTGCTTACCGAACCCTCCGTTGTGGCTATTCAGAGAGATACCAACAATGTCCTGGCTGTAGGTGATGAAGCCAAGCAGATGATTGGCAGAACCCCTGGAAATATTATTGCTATTCGTCCCATGAAGGATGGGGTTATTGCCGATTTTGAGGTTACCCATACCATGCTCCGTTATTTTATCAGGAAGGTCCTTAACGCCAATATCAACTACTTTAATCGCCCCCGGGTGGTTATTTGTGTTCCTGCCGGTGTAACCACAGTGGAAGAAAGGGCCGTGAGGGAGGCTGCCATCCAGGCAGGAGCCAGGGAGGCTTATTTAATTGAGGAACCCATGGCTGCCGCCATTGGCGCCGGACTACCGGTTCATGAACCAACGGGTAATATGATTGTGGATATCGGCGGGGGAACCACAGACGTGGCCATTATTTCTCTGGGCGGAATTGTGACCAGCCGCACTATTCGTGTGGGCGGTGACGAAATGGATGAAGCCATTGTCCAGTATATTAAGCGCGCCTATAATCTGATGATCGGGGAAAGAACGGCAGAAGAAATTAAGATCAGTATAGGTTCGGCTATTGAACCACCAAACGGCGAAAATTACCAGGTACGGGGCCGGGACATGGTTAGCGGTTTGCCCAAACTGGTGATGGTTAGTGCCAAAGAAATCAAGGACGCCTTAGCCGAACCTGTTACGGCCATTGTAGAAGCCATTAAGGTCTGCCTGGAAAAAACCCCTCCCGAACTGGCTGCCGATATTATGGACCGGGGGATTATGATGGCGGGCGGAGGTTCTTTGCTGCGGGGGCTGGATAAACTGATTTCCCAGGAAACCGGCATGCCTGTGCATATTGCCGAAGAGCCCCTTTACGCTGTAGCCAGGGGTTCGGGAAAAGTCCTGGAAAACATTGAAATCTTAAAGCGGGTGTTAATACCTAATAAAAGAATAGGTTAGGTGGTCTCCGGTGACCAGGAAAAAATGGGCCCTGGCAGGTATTGTTGTTGCCGTTTTACTGATTGGTGTCTTTAAGTCTATGCATATCACCGGGTTTGACAGGACAACCCTGTCACCTGTGGAACGTGTGGTAAGGGAAGTAGTAGCCCCGGTGCAATCCGGGGTTACGGCTGTTACTAAAAGCATCAGTAATTTTTTCGCTTATTTCAGTGATAACAAGACTCTCCGGGAACAAAACGAGGAACTGAGCAAAAAAATCGCCGCCCAGGAAGCGGAGATCCATCGCCTCAAGGAACAGGAGATGGAGAATGAGCGGTTGAAAAAGCTTTTGAATTATAAAGAAGAGAAGACCAATAATTATCAATTGGAACTGGCCAAGGTAATAGGACGGGACCCCGGCAACTGGTATGAGACCATCGTGATTAATAAAGGAGCAAACCACGGGATTAAACCCAACATGGCTGTAGTGACTCATCAGGGTTTGGTGGGGAGAATTGTGAATGTTACGGCCAATACGGCTGAGGTCCTCTTGATTTTAGACCGGGAAGGGGCTGTTGGCGGCAGAATTTTTGAAACCAGGATCACCCCGGGTGTGGTGCAGGGGCTGGATAATTCTGAATATCTCCAGATGATTCACCTGCCCCATGACACGCCCATCGAACCCGGGCAGACAGTGGTAACCTCGGGTTTAGGCGGTGTTTTCCCCAAAGGAATCCGTATCGGCGCGGTAGTAGAAGTAAAACCCGATGCCAACGGATTGATGAAATCCGCTGTCATTGAACCCTTTGTAGATTTCAGCCGTTTAGAAGAGGTCTTTGTGATTTTAAATGTAAAAAAGCCTGAAACCGATACTGTCCCCCAAGTTTTGGATAGGGAAGGGAAAGGAGGCCTCTGATGAATTACCCGGTCTTGTTTTGCCTGGCTATCATGGGGTTGGTACTGCAGTCAACCCTTTTTAACCACCTGATTATTGCGGGGGTAAAACCTGATATCATTCTAATACTGGCTCTTTTTTACAGTATTTTTCAGGGGCCTGGCCGGGGAGGGGTTTTCGGGTTCTTGCTGGGGCTTCTGGAGGATATTTTTTTGGGAAGATTTATTGGCATGAATGCCTTAGCCAAAGGACTAACTTCCTTTGTCTTCGGCTGGATTGCCACAGGGGCTTTTCGTGAAAATCTTTTAGTACCCTTTTTAACACTTTTTGTGGGGACTTTGTTTAATGAACTCATCTTTCTTTCCCTTGGTAAAATCATGGGACTAACCTGGTCATGGAATCTCTGGTTATGGAAGGGGATACCGCTGGCAATTTATAATAGCTGCCTGGTGCCCTTTATTTACGCCCGTTTTTATAACTGGGCCACCCAAAATGAGGAAGCCCAGGCAGGCTAAAGAAAAAGGAGGTACTCTATGGGGGGAGCAAAAACCAAAAAAATACTGGACCGCACCCTCCGGGTGTATCTAACAGCTGTCATTATTATCTTTGCCGTCATTTTCCTGCGGCTGGCCTGGCTGCAGTTAATTAATTCGGATCTATACAGGACCAGGGCGGAATCCAATACCATGCGCTGGGTCCCCGTCGTGGCTCCCCGCGGCGAAGTGCTGGATAAAAACGGCCAGGTTATGGCCACCAGCCGGCCCGTCTTTAATTTGTCCCTGGATTATTTGCGTTTGAAGGACGCAGATATTGATGAAGCCATTAAAAACCTGGTGGAAATCCTAAAAGATCCGGAAATCACTTATGAGAGTATCAAAGAGATGATCAAAGCCCAGCGCAAGCGTCTCTTTGAACCCATTATCATTAAACGGGATATCCCTATTGAACTGGTAACAGCTATTGAGGAAAGACGCCGGGACCTCCCCGGGGTAAATATCGATATTCAACCCCAGCGTTCTTATCCCTATGGTACCCTGGCCGGCCATGTGCTGGGTTATGTTCATGCCATTAAAGAAGAATTGGACCAGCCCGGCTTTGAAGATTACAGCCTGGGTGCCCTGGTAGGTAAAACCGGCATAGAAAAAACCTACGAGAAATATCTGCGTGGCAAAAACGGCTTCCGCCAGGTAGAGGTGACGGCCAAAAACAAGCCTGTCCGGGAAGTCCGCTATATTCCGCCTGAACCGGGGAACAAACTGGTTTTAACCATTGACTTAAAACTGCAGCAGGCCATGGAAAAGGCCTTTGACGAAACCCTGGCCAAGGTACAAAAAGACCATCCTAAGGCCCAGGCCGGAGCGGCTGTTCTGCTTGATGTAAAAACAGGGAAGGTCCTGGCCATGGCCAGCCGTCCCACTTTAAATCCCGATGACTTCAACGGTAAACCCCTGAAACAGGAGCGGGTGGATTACTACTTCCGCAATACCCCTACGGCCCTGAGAAACAGGGCTATTCAGGGCAACTATGTACCGGGGTCCACTTTTAAGCCTGTGACGGGTATGGCCGTACTGGAAGCGGGTAAAGCTTCTCCCCTGGATACCGTAGTATGTACAGGCCGGTACTGGAATCCCCCCTTCATCAAATGCTGGTCTGTCCATGGGCGGGTGAACTACTATTCGGCCATGGCCGGTTCCTGTAACGTGTATTTTCAGGAGATGGCCCGGCGGGCCGGCATCGCTCAGATTGGTAAGATTGGTCAGGAATTTGGCTTAGGGCAGCCTACAGGGATTGACCTGCCTTACGAAAGTTCCGGTCTCTTACCCCATTTGGACTGGCAGAAGAAAGAATTTGAAGCCCGTACAGCCAACATAAACAAGAAGATTGACGATAAGATCGCCAGCCTGCAGACGGAATATGAAGCAAAGATTAACGGGGCTTCCGATGAACGGGAGAAAAAGCGGCTGCAGCAGGAATTAAACTCAAAAATCAGAGTCTGGGAACAGGAAAGAAAAAGCCAGCTGGCCCACTATGCCGAGTGGCACGAATATGATACCTATAACACCGGTATTGGACAGGGTTACAACCAGTATACGGTTATCCAGCTGGCTAATTATGTGGCCACTATCGCCAACGGAGGCAAACGTTATAAGCCTTATGTGGCCGACAAGATACTGGCGCCCGATGGGAGTATTGTAAAGGAGTTTCAGCCGGAATTGTTAAATACCGCTTCCGTTTCCCAAAATACTATTCTTGAAACCCATAAAGCTATGCTGGCGGT
The DNA here is from genome assembly GCA_020054815.1 of Peptococcaceae bacterium. GTDB lineage: Bacteria > Bacillota > Peptococcia > DRI-13 > DRI-13 > Thermanaerosceptrum. Next base: position 27,525 of record JAIHAN010000004.1, read on the forward strand.
TACCGCTCCCGGTGGTACGGCTTATTCCCTCTTTAAGCATTTCCCTGCCCATATTAAAGTGGCGGCTAAAACGGGGACAGCCCAGCCGGGACGGGCAGGATATATTAAGAATAAGGACTACGACGGTCTTTTTATCGCTTTTGCTCCGGCCGATGATCCCCAGATTGCTTTTGCCGGGGTGGTAGAACACGGCTTTAGCGGCGGGGGATCAGCAGGTCTCATCGCTAAGGCGGTCTTTGAGGAATATTTCGGTATCCTTCCCCAGGAACTTAAACCTAATCAGGTCCCTGCTGAAACTCCCCAGGGTGATAACCGGCAGGAAGCAGGGGAGACATCTGGCAGCGACCAAACACCAGATATTTCCAACAATATCGGTGAACCTTCGACAACTGAGCCCCAGGGAGGGCAGAATACGGAATCTTCACAGCTCTCCAGGTAAAAAACTGTCCGAAATCCAAAAAAAAACGGGGAAAAAAACCCCGTTTTTTCCTATCTTTTGGCAGGGATTTTCTCTTTACATATAGAACATAGTGGAAGGCCTCTTAAGTAAAGGACATACTCGGGACAAGCTAGGGGGAATTCATTAGGCGGATGAAACAAGAAATCGTTACGTTCAAAGGCAACAGGGAAGGATTATTAGTTATTTGTGACGATAAGGCCTTATGGGATGAGATTATCGAACGATTAACAAATCGTTTACAAGGTAAAGAGGGTAGTTTTTTTGAGGGGGCAAGTGTGGTGATTGATACCGGTACTCGTACCCTGACCTCCGAGCAGGTGGCGGAAATTTGGAATACCTTCGAAGAGAATGGCTTAAAAGTGAAGAGCATTAAATCTCAGACTGGTAAGGTGGTAAGTGAGTGCAAAGAAGGAACTGAGGGTAGACAGTCCAGGGAAAGGACCGGCCCGGAACTCGTAAGCAAACTTCCCTCACTTATCGTCAAAAGAAATGTGCGCTCAGGTCAAAAGATTACCTTTCCAGGCAATGTCATTATCCTGGGCGATGTTAATCCCGGCGCAGAGGTTATGGCTAAAGGCTCTATTGTGGTCATGGGAACTTTGCGGGGCATAGCCCATGCGGGAGTTGAAGGGGATGAGGATGTGCTGGTTACTTCTCTACGGCTTAAACCCACGCAGTTAAGGATAGCCGGCTATATAACCCGCGCTCCTGAGGAAGAACCCAGTGAACCTGAGGTAGCCCAGGTAGTTGATGGTATGATTATTTGTGAAGGAATTGAAAAGATTCGCAAATCACTTTAGATATGGGAGGAATAGGCTGATGGGTGAAGTTATTGTGATTACTTCCGGTAAAGGCGGTGTGGGCAAAACGACGACCACTGCCAATATCGGAACAGGTTTGGCGGCAATGGGCAAAAAAGTAGTCTTAGTCGATACAGACATCGGATTAAGAAACCTTGACGTCGTCCTCGGCCTGGAAAACAGGATTGTCTATGACCTGGTAGACGTGGCCAACGGCCACTGCCGTCTCAAACAAGCATTAATCAAAGATAAACGCTTCGATAATCTGGCCCTTTTGCCGGCGGCACAAACCAAGGACAAAACGGCCGTAAAGCCTGAACAGATGGAAGTCTTGTGCCAACAGTTAAAAGAGGAATTTGATTATGTCATTATCGACTGTCCTGCCGGCATTGAGCAAGGGTTTAAAAATGCCATAGCAGGGGCGGAAAAGGCTATTGTGGTGACAACACCGGAGGTTGCCGCCGTCCGTGACGCCGACAGGATCATCGGTTTATTGGAAGCGGCGGAATTACGCAATCCCAAACTAATCATTAACCGGATTCGCCCCAAGATGGTGAAAAAGGGTGACATGATGGATATCAATGACATGATTGATATCCTGGCCATTGACCTCATTGGCGTGGTTCCCGAGGATGAGGCCATCGTGATTTCCACCAATAAAGGGGAACCTGCCGTATTGGATATGAATTCCTGGGCCGGACAGGCTTACCGCAATATCGCCAAAAGGATTACCGGTGAGGAAGTTCCCCTCATTTCCCTGGAAGTTGAAGAGGGCGTCTTAGGAAAACTTAAAAAATTATTTGGTTTTAAAAGCTAAGAAAAGGGGGGGCGGATGATGGACTTTTTTAGTAAGGTAATGGGTAAAGAGGCTTCTCTTAGCAAAAATGTGGCTAAAGAGAGACTACGTCTGGTGCTGGTACACGACCGGGCTACCATCTCTCCCCAGCTCCTGGATAGTTTAAAAGAGGATCTTATCCAGGTGATTAACGGCTATATGGAGATTGACCGGAAAGGTACAGAAATCACGCTGAATTCCGATGAGAAGTCTGTTGCCCTGGTAGCCAATATCCCGGTGATTAAAATCAAACGGGGCTATGAACAATCCCGTGCTTAGGGGATGGTAAAATTTGCGGTGCAAAATTACCCCGAATTTTTATAAAGGTTCTTTGAGAAGACCTCACTTTCAGGGTATAATTGTAAGAGACGGGGTGGTTAGCAATGCAGCTGAAGAAATTACTGAAAAGCCTTGATTATACCTTATTAGGCGCAGTAGGGCTCATCCTTGTGATGAGCTTATTTGTTTTGAAAAGCGCTACGGTGAATGCCAGTGAAATTTATAGGATCAATTTCGTATACCGTCAGATTGCCTGGATTCTTATCGGCACTGTGGCCTTTTTCGTGGTCTTGTTTATTGACTACAGCAAACTGGCCAAATACGGTGTTTGGATCTACGCCCTGAACATCCTGATGTTGGTGGCCGTTTTAGTGCTGGGTAAGGAGGCGAAAGGAGCCCAGGCCTGGATTCCTATCGGTCCCTTTAAATTCCAGCCTGCAGAGGTAGTGAAGGCCTTATTGATTTTAGGCTTAGCCCAGTTTTTAGTGCCCAGGATTGGTAAGCTCAATACCTTGAAAGACCTGCTGCCTGTATTTATTTATGTGGGCATTCCCCTCTTATTGATTCTCAAACAGCCGGATTTAGGAACAGGTTTAGTTTATGTGGCCATCATGTTTGGCATGCTTTTGGCTGCCGGCGCTCCGCCTTTCCTGCTTTTTCTGCTGGTGGCAACGGGAGTGGGGGCTGTCGTTTTCGCCATTTATGGTCACTATACCTGGGGCTGGTGGCTGCCCCTCAAGGATTACCAGTTAATGCGCTTAATCGTTTTTGTTAATCCCATGATTGATCCCCGCGGCTGGGGTTGGAATGTAATTCAATCCCAGATTGCCGTAGGCTCAGGCGGGCTTTTCGGCAAAGGCTGGGGTCAGGGTTCCCAAAATATAGGTGACTTTTTGCCTGAACAGTGGACTGACTTTATCTTCCCTGTGCTGGCGGAAGAGTTTGGTTTTGTGGGTTCCGTCCTGCTGTTATGCCTTTTCTTCGTGGTGATTTACCGTGGCATCAAGATTGCCGGTAAAGCCAAAGATGCCTACGGTTCTCTGGTTGCCATCGGTGTTTGTTCCATGTTTGCTTTCCATATTTTGCAGAACGTGGGCATGTCCATTGGCATTATGCCTATTACAGGCATACCTTTGCCTTTTGTCAGTTACGGGGGCAGTTCCCTTTTAGCCAATATGATTGCTTTAGGGCTGTTAATGAATGTTACCGTTCATCATGACCGGATTCTTTTTTAAAAATCTAAAAATAAAATGAAGTACAAAAGGGCATTTTGCAATTCGCTAAAAGTACATCTTTTAGCGAATTTTTTCTTCATAAAAGCAAAGATGCTGGAGACAATATAAAAGAAACTCGCTACTTTAAAAGAAAAAGGGGGAAACTGTATGGTCTGCAGCCAATGCCAGCAATGCAAAAAGTTTCTCACGAACGACTGCTCTGGCTCTGCCGAATTTAATGAAGCTGCCTGTAAGGATGTCATGAAACAAAGGAGCAAAGAAGTAGACGTTAGTGGTTGCTGCTAAGGGGAGGCTTGGCCTCTCTTTTGCTTTTTATTGTTCGTTGCCCCCATCGTGCTGTCCCTCATCTTTCGCTGCACTTTCTACTGCCAGGTAAAGGAGGGTGGGTGCCACGAAAATCATAGAAGTGGCTGCTGCCACAATTCCCGAATCATTAACGATTAATGCCGTAAAACTGCCTGTGATCCCTGCCCCAAAACCCGCTTTCAGTCCCGGGTATCTTACCATAAGCTCTTTAACCAAACCGGGCGGGCGGTAAAACAAAAGGGCAAAAGTGCCCAGGAAGGTTATAAATACCCGGCTCCAGATGGTATAGCGTATCAGTTTTATGTTCATGGCAATTTTGCGGCTGGCGATGGGAAAGAAGGAGGTAAGCCCCTGTTCCCGGATGATTCTTGCCGTGAGGCCGATATGGGACTGGGCTTCCAGGGGCCTTTTCAGGTCGAAATAAAACAAAGCGGTAAGAGCCAGCATGGTACATAAGCCTAGAGTAATAAGGGACTTTGTATTAATTTTTCTTTGGAAGAAAGTAAGGAGAAATATGGCAAAACTGATGAAAAAGGTGATACCGCCTCCTACATTTGTGCCCCACTGGGGAGCAGCCACTAATCCGGTCAAAAAACCGGCAAGCAAAGGAAGCATCGGGTAAGCGGCTACTTTAGGAAGATAGAATTTAAATGCTTCTGTCAAGAGTGATAAACCCATGAGGCTGGATCCAAGCAAGACGCCCATGTATTCGTTGCCAATCCCGTAATAACGGGCGCCGCTGATAGGATCATAGCCAAGGAGGGAATTTTTCATGAGCGGGGCTCCCTGGAGAAGGTCAACAACAATAAGAAAGGCTGTCAATAGATAAGGATAAGCCAGCCGTTTGAGAAGGCCGCACTTCTTCTCCAGCACAGCTGTACTTAAGATGAGGCCGGAGAGGATAAACAGGATGCGGGGAATTAAACCAGTCCCGGGAAAAAGGGGGAGTAAGAGCAAAAGGAGGGGAACAAGGGTCAGTAACAAAAGAAAAGAGCGACAGTATTTAATCCAGGGGTGACGGAGCCATAAGAGGCAGATGGTAGAAAGGACGACGACAATTTGCAAAAAAACATAGGGTTTTAAGATTTGAGGCCTTTGTTGGTGATTGGTCAGCAGTTTTTCCTGCAGGTTAAAAAGAAAATCCAGGCTATTTTCCCGGGGAATAACCTGCAGAGGGCTGCCGATAAAAAGACCGGCATAATCAATGTTAAAGAAGTTGAGGACTGTGGGGGCAACATCCAGATTTGTTATTATTCCAGTTCTTTTCGTACTGGCGGAGCTTAAAAGGCCTGATGTACTCCGGTTTGGATAATAAATGACGGGAGCCAGGGTATTACCTTTAAGTGCCTGAGTTTTCGATGGATAGGGTGTAATAAAGAGCAGGCCAGCACCATGTTCCTGGGATAGCTTTATTAACTGTCCCATAAAAACATCGATTTCTGCTAACATGCTCTCCCTGGTTTTTTGGTAAACATCCGGAGCCATTTCTTCCCTCAGGTTTTCTAACCTGGCCAGGTCGCCAAGATCAAGAATGATTAATCCCTTTTTACCTTGTAGAATTTCTTTAGTTTTTTTAAGCAGGTATGCATAATTGGTTGTGAAATATGTAGGTGAAAAAGTACTTATTTTATTGCAGCGCTGGTCTATGGCCCCTTCTGCCACCTTTCCCGTTTTGTCCATGGCAAAGAGGACACCAGGGCGGGAAAGTATGCCTGGCTGGTCATGGTTGCCTAAAAGGGCAACAGGAACGGCATTTTCCTCAAGGATGGTGCCTAAGGCACCGGGTTGTAAATCCGGGAGATTAGCGGCAGCCACAGCATAATAGTAGGGGTGAACAATATTGGCATCACCCGGCAGGTTACCGGTATATCTTGTATAGAGATCCACAGCTTTTAAGCCATGGAATTCCTCGGTTTTTTCCAGACCCAAGATCCCCTCTTTGGGCGCTATTGCGCGTAAACCTGAGCCTAAAGTCAGATAAGCATTAGGCAGGTGCTTGCTGCTCCCGCTTAATGTATTCATTAAACCTAAGGAACCTTTAGCCGCCATTTCCTGGAGATGATTCAATTGTGGGGCTTTTAGATCCTCCAGGTTGAGGCCCGGTATTAATACGATGAAGAGGGAGGCAGTACTACCCTGCCCGTGGGCCTGCGAGGGGCTGAACAATAAAAGAAAAGAGAGTATGACGGGAATTAGAGAACGAAGAAGATGCAATATACTCCTCCTCATTTGCATTCTACTGGGGTAGTATTATTTTGCTTTACAAAAAATACTGGTATACCTCATTTAAATAAGATAAAATAATATACAGCAGGAATATTTTTAGCTATCGCGGATATTTAACTATTGAAAAACATTCTCAATAGGACTATACTAAAATAAGACTAGAAAAGGATGAAACCTGATGCTGGCGGAAAAGGATAGGCAGGATTATCTAACGCTCTTTATCATAGGACAAAGTGAATCTCCTGTAGGCTCAGGTTATCTAAGCCGTGAATTAAAAACCTACGGCTGGGATGTTAGCGAAGCTACGGCGGGAAGGATCCTTGCCCAGCTAGACAATCTCGGTTACACAACAAAAGTCGGTTACCAGGGCAGAACCTTAACAGCATTGGGACACGCCAAGCTAAAAGAACTGGAAGATAAAAAGCTCCGGGCTGATCAGGGCTTGGAATTTTTCCGTGTACTGGAAAGCCGGACCAAGGAAGAACTCATCGATATTCTCGTAGCCCGTCGTGCCATCGAGCGAGAACTTGCCCGCTTAGCGGCCATTCATGCCACTGACGAAGAGATCAAGGAACTCTGGCATATCCAGCGCCTGCAGAAAGAGAGAGTAGCCCATTGGAAAGGTGGCGCTGCCGAACAGGACGTAGCCTTTCACCGCATCATTGCCCGGGCCTCCCGTAATAAAGTGCTGCAGGGTGCCATGGAGCTCATCAGGCAGGACGGACAGCTGGCACCTGTACTGGAATATATCCGCAAAGAAGTACACAGTGTGGTTTCCGCTGACCATGCCAAAATTGTTTCAGCTATTGAAGCTCACAATCCAGACCTGGCGGAGCAATACATGCAGGAGCATATTGAAAACTTGATTAAAGACGTAAAAAAATACTGGGATGAAGTGGAAAACCGTTAAAGTACTGGGAGAAAATATTTTTTTACCCAATACTACTCATCATTGATGAGGTGGGAGGAGAAATTATGGAAGATTGTTTCAAAAAGATTCTTGATGCCGTGGACATTGAAACTTATTTTGCCTGCAAAGACGAGGCGGAGGGAAGGGCCCTGGCTTTAAATCTCTTGGAGAAATTCGGCCTCAAGGACATTGACATTGTCTTTATCCAGTTTACAGGTCCGGGGGCAAGAGTAAGAGCCCGGGGATATGTTTACCGTCCGGGTGACCATTATGGATGGCTTGAAGGAGTGATGGCCAATGAATAAAGAGAGACCCATCTTGCTGGCACCCCTTGATCCGGTCCATGACATCGGTTTAAAGATTATGAAGCGAGCCATGGATGAGGCCGGCTACCAGACCATATTGCTACCTCCTGATTACCAGGCGGAAGAAATCATCAAAGTAGCCCTGGAAAATAATGTGGCTGCCATTCTGATCAGCCGTACCTTAGGCTATGGCGTTGCCGAACTTCTGGCCAGGTTTGCCGATTTAACAGAAGCTGCGGGTCTTAGGGAAAAGGTGAAATTGGCGATTGGGGGAATGTGTATCCGGCCCGAACTGGCCCAGGAGCTGGGCTATGATGCCGGTTTTGGTCCCGGCACCAAACCGGAAGAAGTGCTGGCTTTCCTGGAAGGTGTGGAATACCAGCCCGATTCAAACGCCAATACTAAAGAAAAAGTGGCCATAGCCGATGGCTTCAGCTATACATATAAGAACAAGCGTATAGAAAAGCTTCTGGACGCAATCGTCGATGCCATCCTGGCCTGGGCGCAGCATAAAACATCACCAGCCATTAAACGGGCACAAATCAGGGAGAAGCTTTTAAAATTGCCAGTAGGCGCCGATCGTTCCGTGTTGTTGCAGGAATATTTAAAATGGTGTGACCCTAAGGTAAAGGATTTTTACGAAAAAGGCACTATGCCTCCCAAAACCAGGCCGTTAACTTCCGAAGAATTAGCGCGCCTCGACAGTTACGTGTCTGAAACCCAGAAGCGTATGACGGTACAGAAACTCCAGCACAGCAAAACCAAACCGGTAGTCTTTATCCAGTATGGTACCGGCTGTCCTTTTATGGATATTGCCCATATTAAAACAGGGGAAGCCTGGGGAGCCGACGGCGTTGTTCACTTTGATCCCTCCTGGGGAGCCCGTACAGAAGGTTTCCTGGAAGGCTACCTGACCCATGAGGAAGACGGTTCCATCATCACCCCGGAAAACCTTATGCGGATTAAAGGGTCTTTATGCGAGCATACCCTCTGGCAGGTGAGAGCTCACCGTGGGCTTAATTCTCCTGAAACAGTCCTCCTGGCAGGGGCTATGGGAGCAGACCTCACCAAAATTAATATTGCTTATGGTTCTTTGGGGGCCGGTACCGACCCTGCTCGTTTAACCGTAGATGCCATCCAGGCTATACGCTACGCCGTTCAGTATAATTTGCCCTTTGATGTGGTCACTAATGAAGAATTGTGTGGTGTACCTGCCCATAAAGCCTTTGCCGGTATGTTAATTACAGCCCACCTGGGACGCCGTCTCGGGGGCAAACCTATCCTGCAGCCCCTTTTCTGTTACTCGCCGGAAGTCATGGTTTCTGGAGATATGAGTGATAACTATATCGACTTCAATGCTGCCAAGATTATGGCTCTGCGTAATATTGTGGATGCACCTATCTGGCCCGGCGCACCTATCGGCTTTTTGACCCAGACGGAAGACAGGGTACAATCCTCAGTAACCACAGCCCTGCACGGAGCCCTGGCCTCCTCCTTAGGTGTAGAAGCCATCTCTATTGCCTCCTCTGATGAGGCTTATTCCGGCGGCCCCATCTCGGCTCCTTCCCGGATTGATACTTTACGGGCCCTCAAAGAAGCTTTCCGTTTCTTTGGCCAGGCAGGTATCAAGCCTACGGAAAAAGCCGAAGTTTTAGCTGAGCGGATAGAAAAAGGCATTGAAGAAGTGTTAGAAAAAGTAGCAGCCAAAGGCGATTTTGTAGGTGCCTTATATGACGGTCTTTTGGGCAGTGTAGCCGAAGGGGCTTACCCGGGACGGGCCGGACGCGGTTCTCTCCTTGAGGAGTAAGTAGCCGACAAAATCAGAAAGTTATACTTTCTGATTTAACATAAATCAAGATTACCAAATAAAAGGAGTTGTTTTTCATGGCAAAATTTAAGTTCAAGTACCAAATGTACAAACACCTGCAGGCCAACATTCCCAATATTTATGCGGAAGCGAAAAAGGCTGCAGACGAAATCGGTATCCCCGCCGAACTGAAAGGGAAGTTTGGTTTGACTGGAGCCATTTCCGGTTGTCCTGCTCCTCTCAGGGATGATATCCTCCACGCCGGTGAAGTAGAAGCGAAGAAAGTTGTTCCCCTGGCTACTTATGTAGAGGAAATGAGAGGCCTTGTAAAAGAGGTCTATGGCGACGACTATGATGTTGCACCTGTGAATACCTGTGAAGCCGGTCTCTGGGTAACCTTTGATACCCTCTTTACACCTCCTGCTATGGGTCGTGGCGATAACTACAGAGCCCGTTACATAGCTCTCTACGAAAAGCACTTGCACCACCAGGGCGGCTACGGTCGTCCCTTCCCGCCCCGTTATAAGGATATATTAGCCGACAGGGGTTCCACAGCAGGTGAGTTAGGCTTCTACGGAAAGCGCCAAAACAACCTGGATACCATTATTGCTCCTTTAGCCGGTGCTAAGTACGATGTCCATGGTATCAAGTATCATCCCATTCCCCTTCTCACCGAAGTTGATCCTGTAGCTTCCAAAGCTAAATTAGAAGAACTGGCTGAACGTCATGCCACTATGCTTACTGGTTTCACCAGCTTAGGCTATGAAACCCCTGGTTACGGTTACGGAGTAAAAGATGAAAACGGTACTCCCGTGCTGCAGAAAATGGTAGCAGAGGTTGCTCATAAGTACAACGTTCCTTATGTAATTGACAACGCCTGGGGCTTACCTTTCGTAGGCACTAACCCCGTGAAAAACGGCGCCGATGTCATCATCTACAGTATGGACAAAGCCACCGGTTCCCCTCTCTGCGGTCTGATCATCGGAAAAGAAGAGTTTATGGTACCCATCCGTCGCGCTATGGGTATGCATGGTGATCGTTACGGTACTACTGCTTCCTACGGTAAAGCTGCTTACGTTACCAATGACCCTGGTAAGGAAGCCCTGGTTGGTGCTCTGGCTGCTCTCCGTGTACTCAAAGATAAGCCTGAAGTTCTTACCAAGCCTGTTGACGATCTCTACAAGGTTGTTGTGGAAGAATTTGCCCAAATTGATCCCCAGCTCAAAGAGGGTATCATCATCAGCAAGTCCTACAACTCCACTGCTGTGGAAGTTAACTATGAAGGAACCTGGAAGAATGGACGTATGGGTATTCCCATCTTCTCCATCGAAGATATGTATGCCGGCAGCAACATCTTCCAGACCGGTATGGCGCAGATGGGCGTTATTCCTACCATCGCTTATGACGCCAACATCTATATCTCACCCGGCCTCGGTACTTGCGATGACAACGGCCAGCTCATCGAGGAAAGAGCCCGCTACGCCGTTAAGTCTCTCGTTAAACTCATCGAAATTACCTGCAAATACGCCGGTATTCTGGAATAGTAAAAAAGCCGCCTACGAGGCGGCTTTTTTAAGTTACTGGTTACTAGTTCCTAGTCATGCCTATTCTAGTTGCGTTATCTGATAGTGCCACCTATAGTGGCATCGATGTCTCGCTAGGTCGGAAATCGGACGTCGGTAAACGGAAAGTCGTAATTAGTGTGTTCCGCCTCCTGTGTAGATTACCGCAGCAATAAATACAAGGTACAGGGAACCCACAGTTATCAGAGTGGTAGGTTTGATCTTACCCTGGCTGCGCAGGAGATAATAGACGATGCCGGCAGCTGTCAGAGCCAGAACACCGCTGGTTAAAGCCAGGAAAGAAAGTTTCCAGGGAGTCAAGGCAATTCCCAGGGCGGGGACAATGGAGCTCTGAAAGACCATGGCTCCGGTGATGTTGCCCAGGGCCAGGGTATCTTTACCCTGCCGGATCCAGATGATACTGTTGAACTTCTCGGGAAGTTCTGTGGCTATTGGTGCAATGATGATTGAAAGTATAAATGCTGGTATACCCCAAATGTCTGCAAGTTTGGTTAAAGCATCTACGAAAAGGTGGGCTCCGAAGACGATACCGCCTAACGCTACGCCAGTCTGTAATAAAACAATGGTCATGGCGGGGTTCTCAGCTTTTTTCGCAAACATTAAGGGGTGGAGTTCTGATTCTCCCGTGGCTTCCCCGTCTTGAAGAGTGTGATATGCATAAAACGCATATGCCCCTACTAGAAATAGAGCTACAATGGTTCTGGGTAATCCCTTGGGAAGAAATGCAGCTCCCAGGGCTACGGCGTAGACGAGTATAAAGAAAGTTAGGTCCCGTCTCATGATACTTTCATCAACAAGCATATACTTACGTCTGGTACCCTGGTGTTTATAGGCCAGCGCAGCAAATCCCGCAAGCCCCATGGCAATGGTTGATAACATAAAAGGTGCACCCAGGATGGCTCCGATACCTATGTGTGCCGCATCTTCGCCAGAGCCAAAGAGGATAGCAATAACAGGAATCATCGTTTCCGGGAGGGCAGTACCAACGGCAGCCAGCAGACTACCTACTGCTCCCTCTGATAGATTTAGTTTCTTGCCTAACCACTCGATTCCATTGGTGAATACTTCCGCAAAGAAAAGGATAACCGCTAAACTTACTAATAGAAGAATATAGACCATTTCGTAACCTCCTTTAGTTTTAGTATGGAGAAAAAGTGGAAGAGTATTATTAGAAAGTATAAAAAAGACCTTTATCTCTAAATCGTTTTAGAGATAAAGGTCTTGCTTTTGCCTCTGCATAGGTAAAGCCGGGTCATGGACCGTAATGACGACTTTACCAGCGGTTAACCCGCCAGCTACTCCCCTTTAAAGAGTAATTCAATTTTCTCACATACAATGTATGATAAATAAAATGTGCTAATAAGTCAAGATGAATTTTTACCATATGAATTTTTACCATATTGAATTTTTAACCATAATATTTTTGTCTTTGGGAATACTTAAATTATAGATAATCTGCCTCTTTTTAAGGAGAAATGGTAAATGGCCCCAGAGAACTTAATAAGACCAATCTTTTTTATTCTTCTTACCCTAAGTATGTTAATATTAGTGCCCAGGGAAAAAATTTTTGAACTTCTCCCTTTTGGTTTGGTTGCAGGGGTTTTTCTAGCCGCCGGTATCCAGGTCTTAGCTGTTCATGTCTTACGGCTGTGGGAGTTTAACTTCTTAATGCCGCCTGTGGATTTATTTGGTTTACCTACCTTTCTTATTCTTGCCTGGGGGGTAGGTGAAATCATCTTTGCTCATTTACTGCCAAAGAAGAGTTATCTCCGGGCTTTCCTTTTTATTCTGGCTTTTTCTTTTGGCAGTACACTGGTGGAGTGGTTTTTTCATAAGAAAAATCTGATCGTACTTCTTCGCTGGCATGAGGTCCTTACTTTTTTCCTGGCTGTTGGCCTACATGTTGTCTTAGGGTATTATTTAATACAGAAGGATAAATTGAAAAAAACAGTTTATATTCGTAGAAAACTATGAAATTATTACCAGAGCATAAATAAAAGCCAAAGCCTCTAAATTAAGGAGCCTTGGCTTTTATAATTGGGAAGTCGGATATCATAAGTCGGTAATGGATTAATATTTAATGAATTTACTGCCGGAAACGCCGCAGATTTTACATTTTTCAGGAGCCTGATCTACTTCAATATTGCCACAGACGGGGCATAAGTAGTAATCATGCTCAATGCCTTTGTCTAATTCCTGGAGAGCCTTATCATAGAGCTTAGCGTGGACTTTTTCCGCTTCGTTGGCTAAATGGAAGGTTCTAATGGCAGCCTGGTTGCCTTCTTTTTTGGCCTCTTCCAAAAACTCGGGGTACATGACTTCGAATTCGTAAGTTTCACCGCTTTTGGCTGCTTCCAGGTTTTCCCTGGTGCTTTTAACTTCTCCCAGCGTTTTCAAATGGCTTAAAGCATGGATGGTTTCAGCTTCTGCCGTAGCCCTAAATAATTTAGCGATACTCTTATGGCCTTCTTCTTCTGCTTTCTGGGCAAAGGCCAGGTACTTGCGGTTAGCTTGAGATTCTCCTGCAAAGGCTGCTTTCAGATTTTTTTCACTTGACATAAAGATAACCTCCTTGGTATATTTTAGTTATTAGTAATAATTATTAATAACATAATAAACCATATTCAAATTGCTGTCAAGGGATAAAAAGGATTCTTTTTCATCATAATAGAATGAAGTAGTTTTGATGTTCTGAAAGCAAACGGGACAAGCATTCAAAGGACGGTCTATATTGTAGACAAGGACGGATACATCCAATATGCCATGGAGGGTAACCCTGCCACCGAGGAGATTATCGGTGTCCTGGAGCGCTTACCCTATGTGAAATAACCTGCCCCCGGCAGGTTATTTTACTGTTCTCTACCAACTATCAACTATCAACTAACTTAACTACAGGTCCATGTGATTAACCCTCACCCGGGGGAATTGCTTTAAATCGTCAATGAAGGATTGTATTTCTGTTTCGTCTCCTTCCACCACCAGGATGATAAGACCATTATCGGAGCAACCTTTGACATCGTGAACCCCCAAACGTACTCTGATGAGGCAGCCGTTGCGGGTTAAAACCTCCTGGACATCAGGGGCGTCTTCTGTGCGTTTATCCAATACTAAAGAAATGACACTGCTTTTCACTGGATGACCTCCTTTGCTTTGGTTTCTAAAAAAAGTATACCATAATGTGGTAGGTGATATGCGTCCTTTTACACAGTTTACAACATTTCCATCATTTTGTTATCCCCTGTCCCCCAAAATATTGCTAAGATAAAAGGGAATATAAGATAAGGGGAATTAATGTATGAGTACATTACTGCGGAGAGTTCCTAAGATTGGGGATCAGGGGCCCCTTATGGCCATACTGGTTTTGGCTTTATTCGTCCTCTTGTACTTCTCGCCGGGATTTGTCCGGGAAAATTTAAATCCAGGCGGTCAACCGCAAATTTACTATAGAGGAAACTTATATAAAGAGAATGCCTTATATAGGGAGGGACAAATCTATTTACCCTTTACTTTCTTTAAAGAGCATATTGACCCTTCCATTCAGTGGGATGAAAAGGGAAAATACGTAATCATCACAACAACCAAAAATGTCTACTATTTTCCCCTGGGTAAGCTGGAAGGGATGTTAAACCTGGAGCCCTACTCTTTTACTTATCCGGTCATCAACGTTAACGGCCAGATTTATCTACCTGTCGATCCCATAAAAAATTATTACGACCTGGAGATTATAAACTGGGAAGACGAAAAGATTGTTAGCATCCATGATTTGAAAAAACCTGTCCAGCAGGGCGTCGTCTTAGAAACAGCCAAACTAAGAGCAAGGCCTGACAAAAGGTCTGTGTGGGTCGGGGAGATAAACCGGGATAACCAGGCCGCAATTCTTAAAGAGGATAATGGCTGGTACTGGGTGGAAACAGAAAAGGGACTCATGGGTTACCTGGAGAAGAGGAAGGTTAAGCTTACGGAAATCGCAAACCGGGAAATAAAAAAAGAAATATATCAACCGTGGAATCCCTTGGGAGAGCCCATCTTTTTAGCCTGGGAATTTGTCAATACTACGACGGTAAATCCCGATAAAATCGGTAAATTACCGGGCTTACAGGTTATCTCTCCTACCTGGTTTCACTTACAGGAAGAGGGCCTGGTCAAAAATAACGGAGATAAGAAATTCGTAGACTGGGCTCACCAGAATGGCTGGCAGGTCTGGGGGCTTTTTGATAATAGTTTTAATTCTGAGCAAACCCATAAAATCCTCAATGACGCCAATCTGAGAATTAAAGTGATTAAACAACTGTTAAGTTATGTGGATTTGTACCAGCTGGACGGCATCAATCTTGATTTTGAGAACGTGTATCTCAAGGATAAGGAAGCCTTGGTCCAGTTTGTGCGGGAACTTACCCCCCTTTTAC
>JAIHAN010000118.1 GCA_020054815.1 Peptococcaceae bacterium
TTAAACAGGCGCTCCTTTCCCTCCCTTTGATTATAAACATTGGTGCTGAAATGGCCGGCCCTACCGTCCCAAAAAGCTTCACTCCCCTGCCCTCCGCTTGTGTTGGACCTCCACAGGTTGTCATAATATGCAGTATCCATCTTTAAAAGCCCCTGCCGTAGTCTTGAAAGCAGTCAAGACAAACCTTTTTCCCATCCTGAATTCTTACTTTAGGTTCAGGGACACCTTCTCCGCAACTTTCACAAACTAAAGTGGCAAAAAGCCGGGCCTTCTCAGGCAGGCTGAAATGGGGCTTTTTGAAGGTAAATATTTCTTCAAGCCCTGCATGTAAAAGGTATTCCTGGCGCTTATTTTTATCCATTTCTTCCCGGAAAGGCTTTAGCACTATGCGCAACCCTTCACCAGTCTTACGGTTAAAAAAAGTAAAAGCTTGTTTACCAGTCCCCCTGTAGATCAGGTTGCCTTTGCCCAGGCTGCATCCCGTAAGGACCTGGATGGCATCTACCCCGCAGGCATCATTTTCCGTGACACAAACGATTTCTTCATCCCGGGAAAAAGTAATCCCCATTTTAGCCATGGCCCCTTCTACAGCCCTGACCCCAATGGCCAGGCCGGGGCACTCATGACCGTGGAATTTCACCGCTTTTTCCCAGAAAGTCAAATCTTGAATCATTGTTGTTCCCCCTTTTTTTTAAAAAAATAAAGCCATAAAAGCTGACCCTGACGCTCCTTGCGCCGTTCCAACCTTCATGGCTTACTTTCCCTTTGTCTTGTCGCTTTTTAAAGAAATACTTTTATGAGCCTTCTTAGCTCAACGTCTGCATAATATTATAAGCCATTTCCTGATATTTATCTACCATGATTTATTCTGATTTCCTTCATATGTTGCCCATCACACCGGGGAGGAGGAAGCTTTCACACCCTGATAAGTAAGCTTCTGTTCACGCTGAAATTCACCTTCTGGCCCACCACGGGATTATTCATTTTATCCCCAAGGAAGAAAGTCAGTTCATAATAATCTATGCCGTTAGCCAGGATGCTTTTGTCATATATTTCTTTGTTCAGGTCATAATTTGTTTTCCCCTTGGAGTCCTTGACCCCCTTCAGGGTGATTTTTTCGATGCCGCTGTGAACAAATTCCACTTCAAATTCCCCGAAAACCTGGACAGCGGCCCCGTTTTTCAAGTCCACTGTCACATAGCGGTAAATATTGTTTTGGGCGAAGTCCTGTAAGTAATTGTTGTGTTTAGTAATTGTTCAACTTATACAACATTTTTTATTTCGTTAGCTATACTAAACAAACAAGTTAGCAAAAAGCTATGATGGTACTCAAATCTTCATTCCCATTCTTTATCGAGACTATTTTTGCATGAATATCAAAATATTCTCCAATATTTTCTTCTGTAATTACTTCTCTTGATTTTCCTAAAATATAGCCTTTTGACCCAAGAAACATTGTTTTATCAGATATTCTTAATGCATGTTCTGGATAATGCGTATTCATTATACAGGAAATGTTTTTTCCCTTTACCAGTCTTTTTATGAGCTTCAGAATCATAAGCTGGTTTTTAAAATCCAGATGGGATTCAGGCTCGTCAAGGACTAAAACTTTTGGATCTGCCGCTAAAGCTCTTGCTATGTAAACAAGTTGAAGCTGTCCTCCGCTTAGATTGGTACATGGGATATTTTTTAAATGTTCTATTCCAATACTTTTGATCACTTCGTCGACTTTTTCCATATCTTCTTTTGATGGTACTGAAAATGGCCCGATATATCTAGCCCGTCCCATTGCAACCATTTCTCTTACTGTATATGGAAAAGATAGTTTGTGCGCCTGGGGCACGTATCCAATCTCATTTAGCCTTCCTACCGAATCAAGGCTTTTTCCGTTGATAAGGGTTTGACCTTTTTTCCACTTTAGTATACCGGTAAGACATTTAAGCATCGTTGTTTTTCCTGTGCCGTTTTGCCCTAAGATTGCCATAATTTCTCCTTGTTTCAGGGAAAAATTGATATCCTTCAAAATCATATCTTGTCCAGGATATCCAAAGAATCCGTTTCTTACTTCTATAAGCATTACCATTCACCTTTCCCTTTCTTCACTATTTTCAGAAGAAATGCAAAGAATGGCGCTCCGACAAATGCTGTCAGGACTCCGATAGGTATCTCAGCAGACATCAATGTCCTTGCAATGATATCTACCAGTGTAAGGAAAATCGCTCCCAGAATGCACGAAGCTGGAAGCAAATACCGATGGTCAACGCTTACTATCTGCCTGCTGATGTGCGGTATCACCAGACCAACCCATCCGACAACTCCTACAACAGTCACTGAAGCTGCCGTAACAATGGTTGAAATAGCAATAGCAGCAAGTCTAATTCTTTTTGGGTTTATTCCCAGCGAATATGCTTCTTCATCTCCAAGAGAAAGAATATTGATGCGCCATCTCAGCAGTAACAATATTACAATTCCTGCCGCAATTGGCAGGAATACTGCCTTCAGGCTATCAAAAGTAGCCTTTGAAAAGCTTCCCATAAGCCAGTAGGTAATAGCAGGCAGCTTGTCATATGGATCTGCAACATATTTCACCATTGAAATGAGCGAATTGAAGATCGAAGATACAATCATTCCTGCTAGAACAAGAGACATCACTGAGACCTCTTTTCTTGTTTTTGCCAGCATATATGTTAGAAATACACTTAAAATTCCAAATGCAAAGGCTGATATAGAAGAAATGCCCGAAATACCTGTTGTCAAAATACCCAAGGCTGCTCCGAACCCGGCTCCACTGCTTACCCCGAGCACATCGGGACTAACAAGTGGGTTTCTGAACAAGCCCTGAAATGTTGATCCTGACACAGCAAGGCCGGCACCGATCAGCATACTTAGAATAGTCCTTGGGAGTCTTATCCCAAGGACTATCGAAGCTTCTATTTCGTATAAGCTTGATCTGCTGTTTGACAAGCTGTCAAGCAGAATGAAAAATACTACTTTGGGAGATATAATGTACCTTCCCAGAAAAAGTGACGCAAAGAAGGTAATTACCAGTACAGCAAGCATGAATATCCATTTTAAATATGTACGACATGTCTGTTCCAAGTCCATCACTTCTTTTTAGTTATTTATTTATATCCTTCTGCAGTATTGAATCAATTTCTTCCTGTGTCAGGTCATAATTGAGATATTCTTTATAAAAGTTTTTTATGTCCTTTTGAATATCTATGTCTTTGAAAAACTCAGGTTGTATAGTCTTAGCCATCCATTTGATCATAAGGGGCGATTCTGCACATGGAGCGTCCCATCTGTATGTTCCCATGGGGGCTTTATATACCCTTTTGTTTTTGACCGCATCAATTTTGCTCCAATCCTGCCCCTTGATCTTATTACCAAGGATGTCATCAGGCTTGAAGTTGGAAAAGTTGCTCATGATTATTATTTCAGGATTCCAGGCTACAACCTGTTCCATAGTCACATTCACCCATTGTCCGGGCGTGTCTTTTGCCACATTGACTCCTCCGGCCATTTCTATGAAAGCAGTATTTACGGCGCCTTTACCAGCCACCTTCAACTGCTCATCTCTTATATACAGTACCTTCAGTTTTTTAAAATTTTTAAGCTCTTCTGCCTTAGTTTTAAAATAATTTTCCGTTTCCTCGTGATAATTCACAAGTTTTGAGGCTTTTTCCTGTTTCCCGAGCAGATTACCGATTAATTCTATCCCTTTCCGAAGGTCGTCCAGGGTTCCGTACTTCAAAGCAATTGCAGGAATTCCCAAGCCCTTTAGTTGCTCTATTTCCTTTGTCTGATAATCCCATACAATCATCACATCAGGATTTAGCTTTTTAGCCTCCTCCATATTTATAACAAAGTCATTGTCAACAAAGCTGGTAGCTACATTTGCAAGTGCTGGCGCCATTTTTTTCAGAATTGATTTTTCATAGGACTGTTTTGCAGAAGGATGCATTCCTACGATCCTTTTTTCGGTGCCATCCACTGCGTAAACCACAGATGTCCATGGAATAGGGACAATCGCAATTGTTCTAACCTCTTTCTTCAATTCCACAGTATTACCGGCGGTGTCTGTTATGCTTCTTTTTTCGTATGTAGCTTTCTGGTTCGTATTTCCTGCAGCTGTGCTTTTCTGCCCATTTGAACACCCTGCCAAGGCAAATACCGATATAACCAATACAATAACAGCGATTCTTCTCGCAATACACTTAATGTTAAACATAAATCTCTCCTCCAATTCTCTCGTTTTTTCATGGGACTATATAGCTTTTAATATACGCAAATCCGCCTCTTCCAATATACTCATAGCCTAAATCCGCAAATTTCCTGCCGCTTAAACCAATATGCGGTAAAGGTATAAAAATTGTCCTTTCACCTCCCTCACAAATAATTTTTCTATAAAGCGGATCTGCAATTATAATGTCCATTCCATGCATGCAGTTGATGACATCATCCTCGTCTTCAAAGAAATTGACATTGGAAAACATACTATTTGAGTAAATATGTCCTACCATGCTTTTTCGTTTCAAGTGAGTAGCAATACTAACCTTCTCTATTCCAAAGTCCATTTTCAAGCATTCGCCGACAGCTACGGAAAGCAACGGTTGGCCAAGAATCAGTACTTTTGTGTCTGAAGCTGTATTGAATTTGACAGAGCAATCAATCGTGTATTCGGCTTTTATATAGTCGCCGAATTCAATTCCCGTTCTTCGCTCTATTTCATGCAGTAAAACAATCATCCCATTTATTCCGACGGGTAGCTGCATGAGGTAAGGTACTTCAAACCTCATCTGCATGTATTCCGCCAACCCAAGCCCTTCTGGCGAGATGACCAAATTGAGGATGGATTCGGACGCACGTTTTATTTCTTTCATGAAAATCCCGGCACCGGGAAAAATCATAACTTCAAAACCTTTGGACTCCAGTGCGCTTATCAACTCGTTCAAATGAGCTTTATTTCCAATGTTGAGAGGTGAATACCCAAGAATATTGATCCGGTTATTCTTTTTCCCACTATCCACCATGAAGGTTTCTCCAAGCTTTAACAAAGCATCGTATATTCCACTAACATAGCTTTCAAAGCCGTTGGTATTGAATACGACCACAGGCAGTCCGGTTTTTTCCTGAAGCTCTCTCGCAATTCTATTAAAATTGACTCCCGTAATTGCTGAGACGGGAGTTCCAAGGATTGATACGAAATCTACACCGGGATGATTTTTAATCAGATATATCGCATTTGTAATAAATCTATCTTCTGCTCCCATAATTACATCAATGTCGTTCAGGCTTGAACTAAAAATAGTTGCAATGTTAAAGCTTCTTATTTCATCAGTTTCCACAATCGAATGACTGCATCCACCGGGAGAAAACAGTATGATGAGTGAATTCAATTCATATAATACTGAGCACACTCCCGAATAATCGCTGGCGAATGGTGGTATTAATTTCCATGTCGTTTTCATAAGATCTCACCTACCAGCCGCGAAATATTCTCAAAGCCAACTCCGTAAACTTCCTTGTGTTGTACTTTTTTTGCATTAGAGCAATAATGAATCGCCCTTTCGCCAATGGCAATATCTATCTGATTAAACTCACTCTCATATTGAACAGGGTTTATTGATGGTATCGAAAATAATCTCATATCCTTATTCTGCCGAAACAGAAAATTTATAAGTTTCTTTTCTGTTGATGTCACTGTATCTACAAAAACAGCCTGAATACAAAAACCAAGTTCTGCTAGAGCTCCCGCTATTTCAAAAGTTCTTTCTCCTAAACCAACTGCAATTTTTTTATTGAAAACATCTCTTTTTACAGAATCCAGCATTGTACGGAAATTATTTGAGGCTTCTCTATAATTAAGCTCCACGTTAAGACTTTCGGACAGTATACGGTAATTGCTCTCTATATCTTTCATTCTGTATTTGGAGGAGACAAAGCAGTATGGGATACCATAGCTTTTCTCCAGGTATTCAGCAATGTTCAATGCGAACTTGTGCGTTACAACGGAGAAACGTCCGTTAATCAGATCCATAAATTGATCGAACCTCTCAAATCCTGTAAATTCCTGGATTTGATCAAATCCCTTTTCCTTTAGAAGCTTAAACAATTCACATTGAGCAGACAATTTTTCTTCGCCAAGAATATTAACGGCACTTTTATTGCCTTTTTCTTTCACATAAGCCTCATTTACATATTTATCCAATATTTCACAAAACAGATTTCCTAGTCTTTCCTTGGGAAGAATACGTCTCTTGGTAAGAGGACCTCTTTTTAAAAGCCTGACAGGCCTTTGGTACTTTTTTTCTATAACACTTATCACATTTTCCAGATTACTTCCCTGAAGAATGTCACTGCAGGAGAGATAAATGATTACTGCCTTAACATTATCGCTTTTATAGGACATGATCTCCTGCAGAGCAATTTTGGTCAAATCAATGTGCTTGCCTGTAACCATATCGTCGTTGCTTATTCCAAGCATATGGAATCTGTCGTTTTGGCCTTGTTTTAAGGCTCTGAAATACAGCACTCTCAAGCATGACTCCGGGCCAACCCCCAGAACATGTATTCCAGGAATGCACAGAGCAATATTAATGATTTCCTCACAGCTTTCTTTTTGAAATGCCTTCTTGAAAAAGCCATTTGCAAGCAAATTATCGGTAAATTCCATAATGTTTTCACCCCTTAACCCTTCAAACTCTTTATTCTTATTTCTAGCAGTTTTCTACTAAGTTGTTCCATTTCAGTATCGTCTAATGGTTTAGGAATACTGCAAATATCATTTCTAACAATCTTTTCTGCAAGATTCATAAAAATTCCGCTAATTTCTGACTGGGGAAATCTTTCAATCACGGTTTTCCCCTCTAACTCTGAATAAGAAATCTCTTTACAGAAAGGAATATTTTCTAAAACCTTCGTATTACTTATTTGGGCAAAATATTCCATACTTTCATTGTTCGAGTCCTCGCTTCTCCGGTTATGAATAATTCCCCCAAATCTATTCCCTTTATAATTAAATAACTTATTAACGCTCCTTATGATATTGTTAGCAGCATATAACGACATAAACTCAGATGATGATACAATAAATACAACATCAACGAATTTTTCTCGCATTGGCACCGAAAAACCACCGCAAACAACGTCCCCCAGCACATCATAAACAATGATGTCCCATCGTCTTTTAAAAACACCCAGGTACTCCAGTTCCTCCACCATTGTGGATATTCCTCTTCCTGCACATCCTACACCCGCTTCAGGGCCACCGGCTTCAACACATGCAATGCCGTTAAAGCCATTGTATATAATGTCTTTTTCTTCTATGAAATTCCCTTTTTCCTGAAGTACCTTCAATACCGCAGGCATTCTTTTCCCAACCAGGTTTCTTGTTGAGTCCCCCTTAGGATCACATCCAATATGAAGCACTTTCAGGCCTAATTTTGAAAACGCTGCGGATAAGTTGGAAGCAATTGTAGATTTACCTATTCCACCCTTACCATAAAAAGCAATTTTTAAGCTCCTGTGTTCAAACATTTTATTGACCTCCTTTATTCCTTTACAGGACTTATGCAGTTACAGGATAAAAATCCCAATTCCATAGCCAGAGATTCAAAGATTTTGGCCAGAATTTATCAATAAGCCTTGAAAAACGCTGGGTTGTCGTGTCAAAATAGACTCGGATCAGCATTTGTCTGGCAAGGTCGGGCTTGGTTTGTTTTTCATTATCCTGACCAGTTTTAACCCAAAAGCGACACAGCATGGGATATCAAGACCGTTTTTTAAGATATCAAGAGTTGAAACAAGATTCATGCACCAAACATGGCGTTTATCAGAGCTGTCAAAGAGCTAACAAAGGAAGGGCAACTTTTTCCCATGGGGATGTTCAATTTTGGTATCGTCCAAGGCAATTACATCTCCTTCAGTCAGTCGGCTTTCTGGGCATTCCTGCAGCCTGGAAAGCCTTCCATAGGAGAACTGAAGCCACTAGAGTGATGGTAAAAATACCATCCTTAGCTATTATTATTTCCCATCAACTGCATAAGTCCTGAAATATTAAAAAAATAGCCCCAAAAATGAGGCTGAACTAAAGAAAATTAGTGGAGGGTGTATCAAGAGGGGGCTTTCCTACGGCTATGCCAAGGCCGGGGGGCTGCACTTCCCTAAAAGCCTTGACAGATGGCCCAAGGTCCACCCCTATCAAAAAGAGACAAGCTCTTTTTTGTAAAAAAGAATGCCCTTTGACGGGCACCAGAGAGTAGAATGTTTGACTGGAAAACAAAAATTAAAGCCTCTTAGCAACGCTAAGAGGCTTCCCCATCTATAAGCCAACAGCTAACATGCAGGCTGACATTCTTCCCCTGTCCCCCACAAACAACGTTTAAGGCAGGTCTCCTGACTTGCGGTTCATCCTCCTTACTGCCTTCCCGGTTATGACCCAGTGGCATAAAAGTAAACCGTCACCGCTTACAGTGGTGGGTCCGTGCCGGATTCACACCGGCTTCCCTATTCTCCCTTGTTACAGGGCACCTTAAACTGACTTTATTCAGTTCACTAATGTTAATACTATCTCTCTTTTTTCCATTTGTCAAGCCAGTTTAATCACTCCAGACAAAAACAGGGACGGTGAACAAACCGTCCCCTTTTACCTAGTGGTGACCCGCCCGGGGCTCGAACCCGGAACCCACTGATTAAGAGTCAGTAGCTCTACCAGTTGAGCTAGCGAGTCATGGCTAGGGCGGAAGGATTTGAACCTTCGGGTGCTGGAGTCAGAGTCCAGTGCCTTAACCGCTTGGCGACGCCCCACTATTTAATTTAAATTATAGCAAGTTATTTATAATAATAAATATACATAACAAGAAGTTATAGGAATTTAAACTTCTATAAAAATTCTTTTATAATAATGCTAAAATAAGGCTGAAAAATAATTGCGCTTTTTTTCCCTCCATTCCTCTTATAAATATGCTAAAATTGCAGATATAAAAAAACAGAAGCAAGGTGATCAATCCTGACATGTTAACCGATGCCCAAATCAAAGAAGTAACTGTTTTGGAAACAACCTACAGCAAAGGTCTCAAATATTACCAGGACGGCAGCGTGTTGTCCCTTCATTACGAC
>JAIHAN010000119.1 GCA_020054815.1 Peptococcaceae bacterium
TCAGGACTGATGTTCGAAAGCTGTAAATTTGCCATCCTCTTCTCTCCTCCTATTTACCAATCCGGATACGGGGGTCGATAAACCCGTAAATTATATCGATGATCAGGTTGATCAGGACCATGAAAGTGGCATAAAAAATAGTGGTACCAAGGATCACCGTGTAATCCCTGTTGCCGATGCTTTGCACAAAGTGCTGGCCTAAACCGGGAATGGCAAATATTTTTTCGATGACGAAGGTGCCCGTGAGTAAGGTGGCAATCACAGGGCCCAGATAAGTGATGATAGGTATCAGAGCATTCTTCAAAGCGTGTTTATAAATAACGACCCGTTCCGGCAAGCCTTTGGCCCGGGCCGTGCGGATGTAGTCCTGCTGAATAATCTCCAGCATACTGGAACGGGTCAAACGGGCGATGTAAGCCATATGATAACCGGCCAGGGCTATGGCCGGCATGATCACACTTTTCCAGGAAACCCAGCGGGAAGTGGGGAGCCAGCCCAGTTTAACGCCGAAGATATAGATGAGGAGGGTGGCTACCACAAAGTTAGGGATAGCTACGCCGACCGTGGCCAGGAACATGGCCAGGTGGTCCTGCCATTTGTTTTGCCTGAGGGCGGAAATAATCCCCGCCGGGATACCCACCATCAGCATGATGGACAGGGTGATTAATCCCAGCTGGGCTGAGATGGGAAATCCTTTTTTGATGAGGTCGTTTACCGTAAGACCGGGATATTTGAAAGAAGGACCCAGGTCACCCCGGGATAAGCCGACTAGATAATCTGTATACTGTTTCCAGAGAGGGTCGTTGAGGTGATATTTGGCCTCAATCTGTTTTTTAACTTCGTCGGGGAGGACTTTTTCCCTGGTGAAGGGGCCCCCCGGTATGGCGTGCATCAGGGCAAAAGTGATGGTCACGATGAGGAAAATGGTAATCGCTGATGTCACTAACCTGTTTAGTATGAATTTAAACATTAAACCATCCTCCGTTTGTGATTTTATATTTAAAAAGGGTAACCAAAGCAGAACAACCAGTTATTATTTCCATACGGTTGTGGAATTTCCTCTCTCTAATGGTAACAGTTTTTATTAAAAACCCAGTAAATTTTTATATTAATAAATATCGTTTAAAATAATAAATTTACATCGTTTCTCCGTATTTGCATGTATGTATAAATTTCTTATTCAAAAACCATTTTTCCAACCCTTATTATTATATGATGATAATCAAATATATCAATGGAAAATTGGCGGCAGGTGTGTCCCTTTTATGTCTTTTTAAGATGATATAATATTCTTACAAAAATAATCGTAACGTAAGGATGTGATTTTCGTGTTTGATCTGTGCAGGCTGTTTACCAATAAAAGAAATCATGCTGAACGAAGATTTAAAGCAGTGCAAATCGAAATAACCACCGCTTGTAACCTGGCCTGTACCATGTGTCCCTTTCCCCACAAAGGACAGAGTTGGACGAATCACTATATGTCCTGGGATACTTTCGCCAGGCTTAAAGAAATCTTTCCCTTTACGCATCATGTACACCTGCAGGGCTGGGGGGAGCCCCTGCTTCATCCTCGCCTAGGGGAGATAATCTCTCGCGTTAAGGAGTCTACAACGAGGGTGGGATTTACTACGAATGGTACGTTGCTAACCGGAGAGGTAGCTGGTATGCTCATCGACCAGGGGCTGGATACACTTTGTATTTCTATCGCCGGGGCCACGGAAGGGACCCATGGTTCCATTAGAAAAGGCTCAAGCCTAAAGCAGATTTTCTCTAATATCCTGGTGTTGCAAGAGTACAAGAGAAGGCGTAGGGTAAAAAAACCTTATGTCACTGTTTCTTATATCTTATCCAGGCATAACATCCATGAGTTACCCCAGGCCGTGGGTTTAGTGGCTGACCTAGGAGTAGGGGATATGGTAGCCACCCATATCGATTTTGTTCACAACAAGCAAACGGACGACGATAAAGTCTTTTCTTTTTTCGTTGTTAATCCGGAATACGAAGCATTCCTGGAAAAAGCCCGGCAGGAGGCCCGTAAACATAAGATTATCCTGCGCACCTATCCTTTGCGGTTGGAGGAAGCTCCTTGCTGTGAATTAAACCCCCTCCAGTTTGTACTGGTAAATTACAGGGGAGATATTTGTCCCTGCACTTATCTTAGCTTGCCCGCCGCTAAACGAATTTTCTGCGGGCAAAGCTATAATGTGGAGCAGGTATCCTTCGGTAACATTCACGAAGAGAGTTTTCAAGAAATCTGGGAAAAACCTGGATATAAGATGTTCCGTGAACCTTTCCTTAAAAGGAGAAATTTACTTAAAAAACAGGTGGGGCTTAGCCTTTTGTCAGGTACGGACCCCGGTAAAGCAGAAACGGCTTGTCTGAGGTTAAAGGAAGAAATGGCGAAAAATCCTTTGCCTGAGCCCTGTCGTATTTGTTATAAAGCTTATGGGATCTAAAAAATTAGATCAGTGTGTTATTAGTCTCCTCCAATATATTAAGCACTGCTTCATGGGATATTTCCGAAAAGTCTTCATAGAATTGACCAACAGCCCTAAAATCAAAGGGGGCGTGTAAATAAATGAGCCTGTCAACCAGAGACTCAAAAGAAGGAATAAGGTCTTCAGGCAGAACGGGGACGGCCAGGATGATAGGATTCGTAGTCTGCTTCCTCAAAGAGGAGAGGGCGGCTTTTACGGTGTAGCCTGTGGCAATACCGTCATCTACCAGAACCACCGTATAGTTTTTTAAATCGGGAAGAGTACCCCATTTACCATAGAGTTCAGTTCGTTTAGCGATCTCCTGTTTTTCTTTTTCGATGATTTTTTCCATATCCCTGGGTGTAAGACTCAAATAATTCAAGAGGTTTTCGTCGTAAGAAACTGTGCCGTCGGGTGCCACTGCCCCTACAGCGTATTCAGGATTAAAGGGGGCCCCTATTTTACGGGGGATAATCACATAAAGCGGCGCCTGGATTCGCCGGGCAATGGGTGAGGCTACTTCCACACCGCCCCGGGGAATACCAATAACCAGCGGGTTTTGCAAGTGCAGGTCCTCAAGCAAAGGCACAAGCAGGGAACCGGCATGGTTTTTGTTTTTAAACATAAATTTTTCCCCACCTTTAGCATAAGATAAAACTTTATTAAATACATTTTACGCCAGAGATGACGGCTTTAAACACACATCTTTGATGATTTGAACGATAGCAAGTTGTCTGCTATACTGTTTATAAATTTATATAATTTTCATTCTTAAGAGACTTGAGCTGAGGGGGAAATCGATGGTCACTTTAACAATTAACGGGCAAATTGCACAGGTTCGAGAAGGGGTAACTATCCTGGAAGCTGCCAGGAGTATAGGCATTGAAATCCCCACCCTCTGTTATGATCCGCGTCTCAAGCCCCATGGCTCCTGCCGGATGTGTGTTGTAGAAGTGGAAGGAGCCAGGAGTCTGCAGACGGGTTGTTCCACCCCGGTGGCGGAAGGAATGAAAGTATGGACGGAAAGTGCTGCTGTGGTAGAAGCCAGAAGAGAAATTCTTAAGCTGCTTCTTTCCACCCATGAAGGCGACTGTCTGGTCTGTGAGAAAGCAGGCAGGTGTTCACTACAGGCTTTATGCAGTAAATATGATGTGCACCAGTCTACTTATGATGGGGAAAAAAATAAGTACAAAATAGATGATTCTAATCCTTTTTACTATGTGGACCTGAACAAGTGCGTACTTTGTCGTAAATGTGTTCTGGTTTGCTCCCAACTCCAGTGCACCGATGCTTTAAGTGTAGCCGACAGGGGCTTTACTACCCACATTACTCCCCCTTTTGAGAAGGATATTAAACATTCAGCCTGTGTTTCCTGTGGCAACTGTGTGGCTGTTTGTCCTGTGGGGGCCCTCATGCCCAAGGGGAAAGAGAAATTTAGCTTTTACGAGACAGTGGGGGTTAAGACCACCTGTCCTTACTGCGGCGTGGGCTGTCAGATGGAACTGCGCATTAAAAACAACAGGATTATGGAAGTCCTGCCCGTCAATGAAGGGCCTAATGAGGGACTCCTGTGCGTCAAGGGGAGGTTCGGTTTTGCCTTTGTTCACCATTCCGATAGGCTCAAGAAGCCTTTAATCAGGAAAGAGGGCAAGTTAACGGAAACCACCTGGGAAGAAGCCTATGGGCTTATTGTGTCTAAAATTAAGGAAACTAAAGAGCAATATGGCAGTGATGCCCTGGCCGGTCTTTCTTCAGCCAGGTGTACCAATGAAGAGAACTATTTAATGCAAAAATTGTTTAGAGCTGTCATCGGCACCAACAATATTGACCACTGCGCCCGGCTGTGTCATGCCTCTACGGTAGCCGGCCTCGCCGCTACCCTGGGGAGCGGCGCCATGACCAACAGCATTGAAGAGGTTACAGCCGCTGATGTCATCTTTGTCACCGGATCCAACACTACGGAAACACACCCTGTCATCGGTTCCAAGATCAGGCAGGCCATCCGGCACCATGGCGCCAGGCTCATTGTGGCAGAGCCGCGTAAAATAGACTTGGCCCGGGATGCTGAAATATTCCTGCAAATCAAACCCGGCACCAATGTGGCCTTAATCAACGGGATGATGCACGTTATCCTGGAAGAAGGCCTGCAAGACCAGGCTTATATCGATGAACGGACCGAGAATTTTGCCGAGCTGAAGAAGGCGCTGGCCGGTTTTACCCCGGAAAAGGCTGCCGAAATATGTGGAGTAGAGGCTGAGGATATAAGAAGAGCAGCCAGGCTGTATGCCCAGGCGGCCAAAGCCAGCATTTATTATGCCATGGGTATCACCCAGCACAGTGCGGGAACTGAGCACGTCATGGCTATCTCCAACCTGGCTCTTTTATGCGGTAACATCGGCAAGGAAGGTGCAGGCGTTAACCCTCTCCGGGGTCAGAACAATGTCCAGGGAGCCTGTGACATGGGGGCTTTGCCCAATGTCTTTCCCGGTTACCAGAGAGTGGATGTTCCGGAAACAGTGGAAAAGTTTGAGAAAGCCTGGGGAGCAAAGTTGTCCGGCCAGGCAGGGTTAACACTACCCGAAATCCTCGATGCTGCTGAGAGCGGCAAAATTAAATTCCTTTATATCATGGGCGAAAACCCTATGGTTTCCGATCCCGATTTGAATCATGTGAGAAAAGCCCTTTCCAGTGTGGATTTCCTGGTGGTCCAGGATATCTTCCTCACGGAAACGGCGGAATTTGCCGACGTGGTGTTACCTGCTGCTTCTGCCGTAGAAAAGGATGGTACTTTTACCAATACGGAACGCAGGGTGCAGCGGGTTAGAAAGGCTGTGGAGCCTGTAGGAGAAGCGAAGCCGGACTGGGTAATTATCACGGAACTGATGAACAGGCTAGGGTTTGAGGCCAAATACCGGCATCCCTATGAAATCATGGAGGAAATCACCAGGGTAACACCTCAGTACGGGGGAATCAATTATTACCGCATCGAAGGGCAAGGCCTCCAGTGGCCCTGTCCCACCAAGGATCATCCGGGCACTAAGTTCCTCCATCAAGGCCGGTTTACCAGGGGGAAAGGGCTCTTTATGCCCGTAGTCTACCAGGGATCGGCGGAGGAAACTGATGCTGAATATCCTTATCTTTTGACTACGGGCCGGATTCTTTACCAGTATCACACCAGGACCATGACGGGAAGGGTGACAGGATTGAATGAAATCGCTCCGGAAAGCTATATGGAGGTAAACCCTACAACGGCGGATAAATTAGGTATTAGCGATGGGGAAATGGTGAAAGTTGTATCCCGGAGAGGTGTCATTACTACAAAGGCTAAAGTTGCGGAGAAAGTGAAAGAGAATGTGGTCTTCATGCCCTTCCATTACGCCCAAGGGGCAGCCAATGTTTTGACCAACAGGGCACTGGATAAAAGCTGCAAGATTCCCGAGCTGAAAATCTGTGCCGTCAGGATTGAGAAGATTTGATACAGCGATGGCCCTTCCCTGAGGGAAGGGCCGTTGTATTATTCAGGAAGCATAACTTAGTTGGTTGGTGCCTGGCACTTTCATATTAAGTTATTAGTTACGGTACGCATAGGAGAATATACATTTAAGGTAAAAGGATGTGGTTTCCAGGATTATTTCCAGGCCATAAGGCCATAAAAATGGGGTGTAAATTAGATGCGCGAAGCCGTCGTTATTGAGGAAATACGACCGGGAGAGGGCCGGGCTTCTCATCAGCATTATAAAGGCTTTACTGTTAAATCATCTCCCTATGCTGTGCCCATATATCCAAATGAAAGCCTCGGGTTTTTCTGTCCCCCTTTTTACTGCTTAATATTGCTTTCCACGATACGTACCAGCAGTACCCCGATTTCCGCCCGGCTGATTTCCTTCTCGGGCTTAAAGAGGACTTGGCCGTTTTCCGTATATCCGCCAATGATGCCCTTTTCTTCCAGAGCCATGACGGCATCCTTAGCCCAGTAGCTGCCGATATCCTGGAATTTGGAGACGAAACCGGCAGAAGGCTTGGTGAGATTGAGGGCCCTGGCCAGCATGACGATGGCCTCGCCGCGCTTCATCTTACTATCGGGCTTGAAGAACACGTTGCCCCTGGCATCTTTATAGCCGCCGGCAATGCCCTTTTCCTGCATGGCCGCAATGGCTTGAGCCGCCCAGTGCTTGCTGATGTCGTTGAAGGTTGTTTTAAAACCGGGAGAGGGTTGTTCGTATTGTAAGTACCGGCTGAGAATGGAGGCCATTTGAGCCCGGCTTACCTGCTCATCGGGCCTGAAAGAACCATCCTCATATCCCCGGATCAGGGCCAGTTTGTGTAACTTGTTTAGGTCCCTTCTCGCCCAGTGGTTTCCTGTATCGGTGAAGGCAGTCAAGAGGGGGAAGGGTTTCGCCTTAGCACTGGGCTGAGTTAAAAGACAGTAAAGTTTTCCTTCCAGGGAGCCGATAAATAACAGGTTGTCCTTTACTGCACCGTTAGAGAAGAGATAGGCTTCACCAAGTTTGATGCTCCAGTTCTGGGGGGTATTCCCTGTATTTAAGGCGCTGACTTTACCAATAATACCCGGCAGGATCACATCTCCCGCCTGGACCACTGGGGAGGGAGAGTAGCTTGCCAAACCGCTTTCCGCCTGCCATACCCGCTCCCCCGTTTCCGGGTCCAGGGCATAAACAAGACCGCCAAGAGTGCCGTATAACAGGGCGTCGTTGAAGAGGATGGGTGTAGAGAGGCCGGAAGATTCCTTGATCTCCCACACGACTTCTCCTGTTTGAGCTTTAAAAGCATAGACGTAAGCGCCGGGGGTACTGATATAGATTTTCCCGTTAAGGTAGAGGGGTGTGCTGGCTGCCGGTGCATAATAAGTTTGCGAGCCTAACTCTTTTTTCCACTTTTCTTGGCCCGTGGCTGCATCCACTGCATAAAATTTGCCGTCCCAGCTCCCGAAGAAAACAGTATCCTCAGCCAAAGTGGCTTTACTTGCAATGGTACTTCCTGTGGCAAAGCGCCATAACTCTGTTCCTGTCTTTCCATCCAGGGCGTACATATTGTAGTCGCTGGAACCCACAAAAACTTTACCGTTAGCTATTAAGGGCGGGGCAATGACGGCCCCCCCTGTCTTGTATTCCCAGACTTTTTTGCCGTCAATGGCTTTAAGGGCATAGATCTTACCATCGGCTGAACCCGTATAAACCATACCATTGGCATAGGAGGGGGAACCGATGATGGAACCTCCCGTTTTAAACTCCCAGACCTTACGGCCTGTCTTTTGGTCCAGGGCATACAACTTACCGCTGTTGTCCCCCATGTATAAATATTTGTTTCCTAAGGCCGGGACATGCTGGATACCGCCCCCGGCGTTAAACTCCCACAGGATCTGGGGACCGGTGCCTTTTTGCACTTTGAACTGAATCCGGGAGAAATATATTTGGCCATCATCAGCCGTTGCCCGTACCCAAATGGCCCTGATGCCATCGTCCACCTCTGTTAAATCAATCTCTTTCTGATAAGTGCTGCCCATAGGTTCTAGGGGTTTCCAGCGATTATCCTCCAGGCGGTATTCTACCTTGGGAGGAGTATAACTTTTCCAGTTTTCTAAGACTACTTTTAAAAGAAAGTTGCCCTTTTGGCTTTGGTTCCAGGCGGGAGACAGAACTTTCAGGGAAGGGATAGGGGAGGGTTTAGTGAGAGGAACCCGGGCCAGCAGTTCTTTAATAGGCTGCTCGTTGGCTACTCCCCGGTAGACGGTGAGTTCCTGCCTGGTCTTGTCCACTTCCACAATACTAAAACCGGCATCCATAGCGGCGGCGCTCATAAAGACAGCAGTTCCGTTTACACGCCAGACTTCGCTTCTATGCCCATGACCCGTAAAGATGGCCGGGACGTTGTAATCCTTAATAATTGTCCAGAGATCCCATTCATTATCCATAAATTTGCTGTCGGGATGGAACTCGTCGTAAAAAACAGGGTGATGGGTAAAGATGATGACAGGTGTGGTTTTACCTGTTTTAGCCAGGTCTCCCTTCAGCCACTCCAGCATTTGTTTCTCAAAATGACCATGCTGGCCGTTGGCCATGGAGGAATCCAGGGCCACAAAATGAATGCCTTGATAATTCCAGGAATGATAAGGCATACCAAAATACTTTTTAAAATAGCTCTTCCCGGCATCTATCCAGCGGCTTTCGTGGTTGCCGGGAGTATGATAAAGGGACATCTGAAAAGGAGCCATTAATTCTTTATAATACGCATACTGGTCGGGGGTCCCCAGTTCGGTTAGATCACCCCCATGCACCAGGAAAGCGGCATCTTGATAACTTTTGAGCAGCTCTTGCAGGACTTTGGGGGTGTTCTTGTTACCTACGGCAGAACCTACATGGGTATCGGTAATATGTATAAAGGTAAAACCGTTGGATGCAGGGTCGATACCTTTGGCCGGCAGGGGTAATAAGTTGCCGAAGATGAAGACAAATAGTAAGAGACAGGTGAGAAGTCTTTTTTTCATTGATGTACCTCCAGCATGTATTTCTTTTTACGACTTCCGATATCCGCTTTCCGATGTCCGAATTAATGTGTATTATCTTTGCAGCATTTGTTATTACTCTCGGAGTCGGTATCGGCTG
>JAIHAN010000120.1 GCA_020054815.1 Peptococcaceae bacterium
ACGTATGGAGGGGAACATGGAAGAAATTTTAAAAGCGTTAATACTGGGAATAATTCAAGGTTTTACGGAATTTCTCCCCATTAGCAGTACAGGTCACCTTTTATTAGGCAGGAAACTTCTAAACTTGTCTGAGGCGGGTCTTTTCCTTGATACCATGCTGCACCTGGGGACATTTATAGCTGTCGCCGTTGTCTTCTGGGAGGATATCCTCTATATGCTAAAACGTCCTTTTAGCCGTTTGACGCTCCTGGTTATAGCCGGGACCATTCCTACCGCTATTATTGGTTTGGCTTTTGAGGATTTTTTTGAGGAAATTTCCAAGACCGGCGTCACTGTGGGCTGGGAGTTCCTGGTGACGGGTACTATTTTATGGATAGCAGATAATCTGAAAAAAAGAGGTTACAAGGACATCGATGAGATAAGCTATAAAGATGCCCTTGTGATGGGGACCTTGCAGGGGGCTGCCATCTTACCGGCCATTTCCCGCTCGGGTCTCACCATTTCCGGGGCTTTATTCCAGGGCATTAATAAAAAAGCGGCCGCTCGTTTCTCTTTTCTTTTATCCCTACCGGCCATTCTGGGGGCAGTGGTGTTGCAAAGTGTGAAGCTTTTTAAAGGACAGGTGGAGTCTATCGGCATGGGAGCCCTGGCCGTGGGTACCTTAGCAGCGGCCATTGCCGGTTATATAGCGGTAAGATGGATGCTGGCCATCATCCAGCGGGGGTCCTTAAAGATATTCTCCATTTACGTCTGGATACTGGGGATTGGAATTCTTATTGCCCAGTTCCTGGGTAAATTTTAATCCGTCTTGGGGGCTCTAAATCTTCTACGGGCCAATAAGCTTTAGCGTATATTTTGTTAATAATTTGCACCTCACAGATTTCTCTGGGAGGTGTTTTTTCATGGCAATTAACAGAGGCTGCGCATAGTATACATTGTGAATCATGTTTAGACTCAGTACTAAATCAAATTCTGCAGAATTTTGGTGATGTGATAATATGCTGGTATCTAAACTCTGTAATGAGCAGGATTTTAAAACAGAATGGTTTAAAAATTGCTGCGTAAAACTCCAGGAACCGTTTAAATACCATCGAAAACTTTGGGAATATTGCTTTATCTATGAAAGTCTACTCGAACGGGGTTACCTGCAACCTGGTAAAAAGGGATTGGGCTTCGCTGTAGGTAAAGAGCCTCTAACTGCGGCTTTTGCCTCTCATGGCTGCCGGATAACATCAACCGATTTGGAGTTGGAAAAAGCACAAGCCCAGGGATGGACGTTATCGAATCAACATTGTAATAGTATTTTGGATTTGAATAAACGTGGCATCTGTGATCCTTACTTATTTAATAGTTTAGTAACTTTTAAATATATGGATATGAACAAAATTGACAATGAAACTTTCAACGTTTATGATTTCACCTGGTCATCTTGTGCCTTTGAACATTGTGGTTCTATAGATTTAGGAAAAAAATTTATCATCAATCAGATGAACTGCCTAAAACCGGGTGGTATTGCCATACATACCACGGAATATAATCTTTCTTCCAACAAAAATACTATCGAAACAGGTCCAACGGTACTTTTTAGAAAACAGGACATTGAATGGATAGTTGATAATTTGCGAGCGTTGGGACATTCAATAAACATTGACTATACTGTTGGAAAAGGTGAAATCGAATCTATTGTAGCTAAGCAAACAGATACTGATTATCATTTAAGACTACATCTAGATGGTTATATAACTACTTCAATTGGACTTATTATTACAAAATCTTCTAAATAGGTGATATCATGAACATAGCTTTCGACATGTGTTTTACTAAGTCAATGTCAAACCAAAGAGGAATTGGCCGCTATTCATCTAATATGATCCAATACATTAAAAATTATGACAAGAATAATTTCTATTTTTATTTCTATCCTGAATTTAAGGATAACCACTTGGAAAAACAGTTAAAGAGTTTTATTGCTAAAAATGCTATTGACATTTTTCACTTTACAAGTCCTTTTGAAGCTAATACTCACCGGATGATGAAAAAAGAATGGTTTGGAAACACGAAAATTGTCGTTACCCTCTATGACATAATCCCTTTGATCTTTTCCGGCGCTTATTTACAGATAGAATCTGATATTAAAAAATATGCCAAAGTATTGGATTTTATAAGAGTTTGTGATGCAATTCTGGCAATATCGGAGACAACAAAAATAGATGCCATTACCTATGCAAAAATGGACCCCAATAAAATAAAGGTTATTTTAGGTGGTGTAGATGCAAAATTTAAGGTTTATCCTACTATAAAGCCACCATCCCAGTATGGTATAACAAAGCCTTATGTTATATATACAGGAGGGGATGACTACCGTAAAAATTTACAAGGAATAATTCAAGCTTTTGCCAAAGTTAACAGGTTCTTAGAGCCCAAATACCAGTTAGTTTTAGTGGGAGATATCAGTAAGGAAAGATTGTATCACGTAGCTGCTAAAGCAGAATTGTCTAAAGAGGATTTAATATTCACGGGCTATGTATCCGATGAGGACCTGGTAAAATTATATAATTGTGCAGAACTTTTTATATATCCTTCCTTTTATGAAGGACTTGGGCTTCCGGTTTTAGAAGCTATGGCCTGCGGAGTCCCCGTGCTTACATCAAACACTTCATCACTTAATGAAATTTCCGGTAACGCCGCTTATAAAGTAAACCCAGGAAACCTAGAAGAGATTGTTCAGGGGCTCCTTATTTTATTAAAACAGCCAAATATACGCAATTTGTACAGGCAAAAAGGTTTAGAACACGTAAAAAAATTTCAGTGGTTAAATGTAGCCCAAAGAACGATTGAAGTCTATCACAACTTACAGAACAGAGAGACAAGATAATGAGGAGTTGACAAAAACTTGAAGAGAGAAATTACTTATCTAGATGATCATACCGTTTTAACAAACCTCATATACGGGCCTAAAATATTTTTGGATACCAGAGACTCGAGTTTGGCACCCGTAATCATTCATAATGGATGCTGGGAACAAGAACCTAACAAGTAGTTTTTTAATTAATGGATATAATCAGATTAAATTACATAAAATTGCTTTTTCAGATAAAGAAGAGGAAGTTACCTTGTACATACCAGGAGACTTTAGTGGCGGCGCTACTATTTATGAAATTCCCTCCAGTTATACTGATAACGGAGAAATAAAAAAGGTAAAAGTGCCAGCCGTTAATTTTGCCAAATATTTTCCCAACGTAAAAGCTCATGTAATAAAAATTGATATTCAGGGCGCTGAACCTCACTTAGTAGATGGCTTACTAGAAATTGCAGAGAGGAGCGGAACACTGGATATTCTGATGGAATATGCCCCAATTCTTTGGATTGCTGCAGGGTTTAATCCGAAAAGTGTCCTACAACGATTCACAAGTAATAACTTTTCTTTAGGAATAATAGAACAAAATGGTACACTAAAAAAAGTCAGTCTTGATAAATTACTATCGATTACAAAAAAAATGGAGACATCGGGAGGATTTGTTGATTTGCGGTTATCCAGGCGGATTTGAGTGCCCCCATAGGATAGGAACCCTTTCATGGTTGACCTATGGTTGGATGCAAAAAAACTCAAAAAGGGAGTGTCCCAGAAGTACTTCTGAGACACTCCCTTTTTATCATGTGGAGGAGAGAGTGGAAATTGTCATTGCCGAATTCCTGTAACCACTACAAACTTCCAATCCATTAACAGGTCATCGCCAACCTCTTTCATATTATAAATATTCCAAAAGTCAGTACCCGCCTTTCGATGGAGGTCAGCGATCTGTGAGCATACTTCCGCCGGTAGGCCTGAGGCTGACAGCCAGTTTTTCATACTAATCTGAGGAACAATATACGAGTGCGGGCTGATGTTGACGAAGCCCGCCTCATTCAATAATTTTATCAGTGTTTCCTCTGTAAATATATGCCGTCCCGGTTCTTTCAACGCGAAGATTTCTTCGTACTGTTTGAGAACCCGTGGAGACGGTGGCACTCCCTCGCATATAACAATCCGACCACCATTGGTCAGCACACGCCTTGCTTCCGACAAAGCGTGTGAAAGATCTGCCACGTGGTGGAGCACCATTCGCGCTGTGACCAAATCAAAGCTGCAGTCAGGCAAATCCAACTGCTGGACATCCATTACCCGAAATTCCACGTTCGGGCAAGCAGACTTGGCCTGTTCCAGCATAGCAGGCTCACTGTCGACGCCCAGAACATAGCTCACATGTGGTGCAAGAGCCCGGGCTACAGCACCGGTTCCCGTCCCTAAATCCAATACACGATCCTTTTTTGTTGCTCCACAATGGTCGACCATAAATACCAGGAGGTCTTCCTGCTGTACCCATTGCAGCTGGGAATAAAGGGGTGCCCGCACTTTCCAAAGGTGGCAGTCGCCGTGCCCCCCACGGGTCATAGGCGGCTGCAGCAAAGGCAGCTTCCCCGGCAAACCGGCGGGGACGGCAATACCGAGACGGTCCAGCAGGAGCGGAAATACCTGGATGAAGTCAATATCCGACCTAACTCCCCCCGGCACTCCAGGCCCGGACAACGCGTAGAACGAATCCGAATGATGTTCACCGGTCCAAAATGTATTCTTGTTTTCCAGCGGCACGCATGCTCCTACTCCGGGCAGCGGTTTTAATTTGGGGTAAGGGATGTCCAGCCCAATCGGTGTAACACCGTGATCCGAGATGACCAACGTAACATCTGGCAGGTAATTCGCCCGCAGATAACCGAGCGTCTCGTCAATGATTCGATAACACGCTATAAGAGTATCCGGTCGATGGGCGGCCAAGTGCTGGCACCAATCGAGTTCGAATGCGTAGTACCATAGTACGTCTACGGGCCAGCGAGCCATTAAGTTATTGAGCATTTTTAGCTGCTGTTGCTGCCGCTGTTTCACCCAATCCACCAGAATATTCCAATTATACTGCCTAAGGGTTTTAATCACCTCTTCAGGACTTACCATATCCCACGGTTTCGTTCCCATCTCCTCGCATATTGGATAGGGGAAACCTGTTAGCCATAGGTTGGTGCAAAACTGTTGGACATTCTCCGGATAGAATAAATCGTAATAAAAATTTACCCAGAAACCATCCCCTTTGGCCGGAGGTTCACAGCCTAGCCCTCCCAGCATACCGAAGCGGAGACCAGCTTTGGCAATGTAATCCCATAGGAATTTCTGGGCCTTGGAGTCGGTGAGGGTAATACGACCTGAGGTCGAGAGACGTAGAGCTTCCATGCCATGCTGTTCAGGTCTCAGCCCCGTATAATAGGTGAACCACCGGTCGCAGGAGAAGGGTGGACCTGTAACACCCCCCCTCGTGCCTTCATTAATCAAGGCATTGAAATGAGGGAGTTCCATCCTATGTTCATCTATGAAGCGCGGTGTAGCCCCGTCAACAGCAAATATCAATAATTTCAATTTATTTTCCATTGAATTTCCTCCTTGCTAGCTTATATATTTAAGATATGTTGACAAGTTAGATTTTGTTAGTGCCAGAGCTAAGCAAGAAGGATACCGAAAGCCTGGAAGATAACTACTAAGACAGTGAAGGTACTATCTTTTCTGCAGTTGTACGACGTTTATAACGAGTTTTCAAAAGGTTAGATTGACATCCGCATTGCCCAGTTCTCGGGTAAATTTTAAGCCAAAAACACCTGAGTTTCCCTTTCAGGTGTTTTTGGCTTTTTGTGGGCTAAATATCAAAAAGGGCCCTGATTTCTGCCTCGCTCATTTTGCTCAGGAAGTTTTCACCCGGCCTGATAACGGCCTGGATCAGTTCTTTTTTCTTTTGCTGCAGGTCATAAATCTTTTCTTCAATGGTGTCCCTGGTGATCATTTTGAATACCTGGACGGTGTTTTGCTGGCCCATGCGATAAGCCCTGTCTGCGGCCTGTTCTTCAACCGCCGGGTTCCACCAGGGGTCATAGTGGATCACCATATCGGCCCCCGTCAGGTTCAAACCTGTCCCGCCGGCCTTCAGGGAAATCAAGAACACCTCTTTTTCCCCAGAATTAAAGGAGTTGACCAGTTCGAGCCGCTCCCTGGCTCCCGTGGTCCCGTCAAGGTAGTAGTATGATATTTGGGCTGTGGCCAGTTCTTCTTGGAGGAGAGAAAGCATGCTGGTAAACTGGGAAAAGAGGAGAACCCTGTGCCCTGCACCGATAGCATTTGTTAATAATTCCATGAGGGCTTCCACTTTTCCACTGCCTCCCTGATAATTTGTCAGGAAAAGGGCGGGATGGCAGCAGATTTGTCTGAGCCGGGTCAGGAGAGAAAGGATTTTTAGCTGGCTTTTTTCAAAGCCGTGGGCCAGGAGTTCTTCCTCAAACTCTTTTTTGGCCTGGATGAGATAAGCCGTGTATAATTTGCGCTGTTCCTCAGTCATCTCGCAGGTCAATTTGCTTTCTATCTTGGGAGGGAGTTCTTGCAAAACTTCTTTTTTCGTCCTGCGCAGGATAAAAGGTTTTAAATGGCGGGACAGATCCTCCAGGGCTTTCTCATCCTGATGTTTGATAATAGGAGTTTCAAATTTGTTTTTGAATTTGTTATGGCTTAAAAGGTATCCCGGCATGAGGAAGTCAAAAATGGACCACAGTTCGGTCAGTGAATTTTCCAACGGAGTACCGGTAAGGGCAAAATATCCTTGAGCTTTGATGCTTTTCACGACTTTAGCGTTTAAGGTGTCGGGATTTTTGATATACTGGGCTTCATCCAGGATACAGTATTTGAATTCAAGGTTTTCATAGAGTTCCATATCTCTTCTGAGCAGGGGATAGGAGGTTACCGCCAGATCTGTCTTAGACAGATCCTGGATAGTTTTCTGCCGTTCCTCCTGGTTTCCGACAATAAGGGTTGTCTTAAGTTCCGGAGCAAATTTTTGCGCTTCTTCCTGCCAGTTGTAGACCAGGGAAGTGGGGGCTATAACCAGGGAAGGGGCAGAGTCCCTGGGAGGATTGTTTTTTTCTGCAAGGAGAAAGGTTAAGACCTGTAAGGTTTTTCCCAATCCCATATCATCGGCCAGGATACCTCCCAGGCCGTAAGAGGCCAGGGTTTTAAGCCACTTGAAGCCTGTTTTCTGATATTCCCGGAGCTGGCCTTTGATCCCTTCGGGAAGCGAATATTCCAGTTCACGGGGTTCCCGGATATCCTGAATCATTTGTTTGAAAGCATTGTTTCGCTCCAGGTGGAGGTTTTTTTCTTTGGCCAGGCTGTCAAGATAGAGAGCACGGTATTTAGGAAGCTTGATGATACTTTTTTTCAAATCTTTTTCGCTAAGGTCAAGATTTTCGGTTAATTCGGCCATTTCCCGAAGCCAGTCGGCATCAAGGGCAAGAAAAGAACCGTCTTTCAGCCTGTAATACTTTTTTTTCAGTTTGTATGCTCCTAATAATGCGATAAGTTCTTTAGAGTCCAAATGCTCATAAGTCAAAGCCATTTCCAGAAGGTTCGTATCCATATTCAGCCTCACTGCGGGTGTGACACGGCTGGAAGTGTTAATCCTTATGTTTCTGAAAGCTTCTGAATAGTAGACTTCAGCCAGACTGGCCAGAACAGAAAGACCTTCCTGCAGGAAGTCATATATTTTTTCTTCGCTGTCCAGAAGGAAATGCTCTTTAAGTTTCTTGAAACCCCATTTAAGGAACAGGTCTACTATCTCTTTTTCTTCTACTGTCTGTCTGATAAGGATTTTGTCCTTGTCAGTGAATATGGTTGCCTGTTCATCGGCAGCGGGATTAACCACTGCCTGTCCATATTTGAATTCTACCCGGGCACTGATGCCGCTGCCGGCCCGGTCAAGGTAAATGTGTTTGGTCAGGGGTGCC
This sequence comes from Peptococcaceae bacterium, assembly GCA_020054815.1. Taxonomy (GTDB): domain Bacteria; phylum Bacillota; class Peptococcia; order DRI-13; family DRI-13; genus Thermanaerosceptrum. The sequence goes on from JAIHAN010000120.1 coordinate 7,849, forward strand.
CTGTAGAATTTCTCCTTTATGGAGGGAGCCAGGCTGACGGAACCGATTTTCTCCAGGGAAGGTACTACAGAAGATAAGAGAAGAGGGGCCTGGGAAAGAGGGATTTGCATTTCGACGTTCCTGTTTTGGCTGAAACCCTGGAGGAGGGGTTTGATATAAGTGGAAAACTCGGGGTCAACCCTGTAGATCAGTTTATTATGATAAATATACTTATAGTCAGCGTCCAGCCCGTAAAAAACGTTGCCCTTCAAGTCCAGCTTTAAACGGAACATATCCCTTTCCTGGGTTACATCCAGCTTAAGGGGCGGCCTGCCCTCAACGATTCTGGTTACATCGGCAAGGGTTTTGTTGATATTGATAACGAAGGACTCTTCACCCATCAGGTCGAAGAATTTCAGCAGGTTGCTGTTATTGAGCCTCAGCTTTCTTCCGGTGATGGCCAGGGCGTTATTAAGGTAATAGGCGTAAGCTTGGTTTCCGGACCACTGCAGAAGTTGCTTTTCGTCCCTTTCGATGGTTTGGATGAATTGGAGCAGAGCGGCAGATTTAGGATCAAATTTTGTCTCACCAGGTTTTAGGTTGAAGTTTTTTCCAAAAGTAAATTCTTCCGATTTGGCTAAAGTTCCCAGGAATTTTTTCAAGTCTTTTACGGCGTACATTTTACCGCTGCCGACGGTAAATTCCAGCCAGCTCTCTTTGGAACCGTCCTGGTACAAGAAAAAATTAAATTCCGGTTTCAGGATGGCCGTTACGGTGTTTTGCTCCTCAAGGTAAGAAGATGTTCTATTGCTGAAAAAATCCAGGAAAGATTGGACACCCTGGGGAAGTTTTGGCGCTGCCTGGGGCCCTTTGGTTTCATATGGCTGGAAAGTACCGAAATATTTATGCCAGTCGGCCTGAATGGCTTTCATGACGGCCACGATATGTTTGCAGGCCCCATCGTAGCTGAAGAAGGCCTCACATTGACAGGAATAGTCATCCAGCTGGTTTCTGCTGTTAAACCTTACGGTCACATAATATTTGTAAGTGCCCCGGACCACAGCCAAAAAGCTGTTATTCTTGCGGTCGTAATGAAGGGACAACACGCTGCCGTCCTGGTAATATTTGAGACCTTTGCTGTAGGTTGTTTCCAAAACAGTTACTTCTTTGATTTGGGCATCGGT
>JAIHAN010000005.1 GCA_020054815.1 Peptococcaceae bacterium
TGAAATTATCAAGGAGCTTTCCCGGCTGGCCCAGCCCATCAACAGGTTCTTTACAGAGCTGATGGTGATGGCGGAGGACGAAAAAGTACGCGAAAACCGCCTGGGGTTATTATTGCGGATTGTAGAGCTTACCCGGACCGTAGGGGATCTGAGTAAAATAGTGATTTAAGACTATGGCAGGCTTTTTAGCCTGCCTTTATGCCGCTTTAGGGCATACTAAATGCATTTCCGAAAACCGGATGTTTAATACTAAGGGTAATTTGACAAATAGACGGCCGGAAATTACTATGTTAGATAGATAATGGTAGAGGGGGGAAGGAATGTGATAGAACTCAAGGATGTACTTGAGGCCAGGGATAATCTTAAAGGTATTACTCATCTGACAAACCTGGATTTATCCACGACCTTCAGCAACATGGCAGGGGCCAAAGTCTATTTAAAAACAGAAAACCTGCAGAAGACGGGTTCTTTTAAAGTTCGCGGCGCCTATAACAAAATTGCCCAGCTCTCAGAACATGAGGCCTCAAAAGGGGTCATTGCGGCTTCCGCAGGGAATCATGCCCAGGGTGTGGCCCTGGCCGCGGCCAAGGCCGGTATCCGCTCGGTCATTGTCATGCCTGAAGGTGCTCCTCTCAGTAAAGTAATGGCTACCCGTGATTATGGAGCCCAGGTTGTCCTTCATGGCCAGGTTTATGATGATGCTTACCAGAAAGCGAAAGAAATCCAGAGAAGTACGGAGGCAACCTTTATCCATGCCTTTGATGATCCTCATGTGATTGCCGGCCAGGGCACCATCGGCCTGGAGATACTGGACCAGCTTCCCGAACTGGATATGGTCTTTGTACCCATCGGGGGCGGAGGGTTGGCCGGCGGTGTGGCCCTTGCCGTTAAGTCGCGGAAACCCCAGGTAAAAGTGATCGGTGTAGAGGCGGAAGGCGCTGCCTGTATGAAAGCATCCCGGGAGGCCGGGAAAATTTGCAACCTGACCTCGGCCAGTACCATTGCCGATGGCATTGCCGTCAAATGTCCCGGTAATCTTACCTTTGACCTCATCCAACAATATGTAGACGATATTGTTACCGTAGACGATGAAGAAATTGCCAGCACCATTTTACTCCTCCTGGAAAGAGCGAAACTTGTGGTGGAAGGTGCCGGTGCTGTCGCCCTGGCTTCGGTTTTATATCATAAATACCCTGTGGCCGGCAAAAATGTGGCGGTTGTGGTCAGCGGGGGTAATATTGATGTGAACTTTATTTCCCGGATTATTGAAAAAGGTTTGGTAAAAGCAGGGCGCCATATCCGCCTGGCTACAGCCATGATTGATAAGCCTGGCTCCCTCCAGGCTTTCCTGCACATCATTGCCCAGGAACGGGGTAATGTCATCTCCATAAATCATGACCGGACCCGGACCCGCCTCCCTCTGGACCAGGCCATCGTGGAGGCAGTCATTGAGACCCAGAGCAAAGAGCATGGGGAAAGGATTGTCCAGGCCCTGGAACACAGGGGGTTTAAAGTAGAATTGGTAAGCTTGTAAGGGGAGATAAAGATGGCAAAATACATGAGTTGTTTTGATATTATTGGTCCTATCATGGTGGGCCCCTCCAGTTCCCACACTGCCGGCGCTGTGAGGTTAGGTAAAATGGCCCGTTGCCTGTTGGGGGAGAATCCCCGTAAAGCGGAGATTTTGCTTCACGGTTCTTTCCGGGAAACTTACCGGGGACATGGTACCGACCTGGCCCTGATTGCCGGTTTACTGGGTCTGGAGACAGATGATACCCGCATCAAAGAGTCTTTTCGACTGGCGAAGGAGGCCTCTTTAGCTTTTGCTTTTCAACCTGCAGACCTGGGGGATGTTCATCCCAATACCGTACGTTTCCTGTTAGAAGGGGAGACGGGTTACCGCCTGGAAATGCAAGGGTCCTCCACGGGTGGGGGTAATATCGTGGTTACGGAAATCAACGGGTTTCCTGTGGAACTCTATGGTAATTTTGAAACTATCATCACTACCCACCAGGATGTGCCGGGTGTGATCGCCCAGGTAACCCAGGTCCTCTCCTGCCATGGCCTTAATATAGCCTTCATGCGGGTAGCCCGTAAGAATAAAGGAAAAATGGCCAGCATGATGATTGAAACGGATCAGAGCATACCCCGGGAAGTTTTAAAAGAAATTAAAGAGTTACCTTCTATGTTCTCTGTCCGTTTAGTAGGGAAAGTGTAGGTGAAACTTATGGAATGGAGTTCACTGGCTGAAATGGCCGCCTGTGCCCAGGAGCAGGGTATTTCTCTGGGGCGTCTGGTTTTCCTGGGAGAGGTCCGGGATACGGAAGGCCAGGAAAGTTCAATATATGAGCGAATGAGCAAAAGCTGGCAGGTTATGAAAGAAGCTGTTGAAGAAGGGCTCAGTAACCCCCGCAAATCCCGGGGCGGGATGATCGGGGGGGATGGTCATAAATTAACCACTTACCTCAAAAAGGGGAGTACCTTAAGCGGAGATGTACTGGAAGCTGTGAGCAGGTCTTTGGCCGTGGCGGAATTAAACGCTGCCATGGGTAAGATTGTGGCGGCGCCCACGGCGGGTTCCTGCGGTATTATTCCGGGAGTATTAACCATGCTCCAGGAAAAGCTTAAGCTTTCCGATGAGGCCATTATTTATGCTCTTTTTGCCGCTTCGGGTATAGGACTCATCATTGCCCAGCGGGCTTCCCTTTCGGGGGCCCAGGGAGGATGCCAGGCTGAATGCGGTTCGGCGGCAGCCATGGCCGCTGGAGCAGCTGTAGAGCTGGCAGGTGGCACCCCTTTTCAGGTATTGGATGCCGTGGCCATCAGTATGAAAAATAATTTGGGCCTGGTTTGTGACCCTGTGGCAGGTCTGGTAGAAGTACCCTGTGCCAAACGGAATGCCCTGGGAGCCGCCAATGCCCTGGTAGCGGCTGATATGGCCCTGGCAGGTATAGGAAGTGTAATCCCGGCTGATGAGGTGATCGGGGCTATGGGGGAAATCGGCAGGGCTATGCCCGAAGCATTAAGAGAGACGGCTCAGGGTGGGTTAGCCAGGACCCCTACCGGGGTAAAACTGGCTAAAAAATTTTTAAGATTAGAGTAAACAGTAGAAAATAGGGGGGACCCCCTATTTTTTTGCAATTTGTACTCAATTTTTAGCTAAAAAATTATAAAACACAAGCAGGATTTTTAATTATGCATATAGTATATCATTGTAAGTGTAACATTAATAAATAGTATGACATAAATAAATATTGTGGCTGATAATTGAAAGAGAGGTGATAACCATTCAACTGACTGAGCGCCAGGAGCTGATTATCAAGATTGTACAGGACCAGGGGCCCATCACAGGAGAGGAAATAGCCGATCTCATCGGGCTTACCAGAGCTACGCTGCGGCCTGACCTGGCTCTCCTCACCAAATCCGGCTTGCTGGAAGCCCGGCCCAAGGTAGGCTATTATTTTACGGGTAAGAGTCTTTCCTCTAAGCTCTCGGAGGAAATCAAGAAACTGAAGGTGAAAGATTTTAAGGCGATTCCGGCTGTAGCCAGTGATAAATCCTCTGTTTACGATGCGATTGTAGCCTTATTCGTCCAGGATGTGGGCACTTTGTACATCGTGAGTGAGGGGGGGATTTTAGAAGGCGTAGTCTCGCGTAAGGATTTATTAAAGATTGCATTGGGTCAGGTGGATATACACAAGATACCTATAACAGTAGTCATGACACGTATGCCCAACATTATCAGCACCACACCCGAAGAATCTTTGTTGGCGGCCGCGCAAAAGCTCATTAACCATGAAATTGATTCCCTCCCTGTAGTACGTCCAGTCACGGTTGAGGGACGCGAAAGATTAGAGGTTATCGGCCGGGTTACGAAAACTACCATAACAAAAGCATTTGTCGAATTAGGTGCGGATAAATTAATTCAAAGGGGGGAAAGACCATAGCTACTCCTGTTGTCTATGTGATTTCAGATTCCATCGGTGAAACAGCCGAGTTCGTAGCCAAAGCTGCAGCCAGCCAGTTTAATTCCGGGGAAATTGAGATAAGAAGAATTCCTTATGTATCAGACGAGGAACATTTAGAACAGGTACTCTCGGAAGCCAGTGAATATAAGGCAGTGGTGGCTTATACTTTAGTGGTACCCGCTTTACGCCAGCGGCTAACGGAAATTGCCCAGGAGAAGGGGTTAATTGTGGTCGATGTCATAGGCCCTATGCTAGAGGCTCTGGGAAAGGTTAGTAAGACTACACCACGGTTAGAACCGGGGTTATTGCATAAATTAGATGATGAATACTTCCGTAAAGTTGAGGCTATTGAGTTTGCCGTTAAATATGATGACGGTAAGGACCCCCGGGGTGTATTGTACGCCGATGTAGTGCTGATTGGCATATCCCGTACTTCCAAGACACCCTTATGCATGTACCTGGCCCATAAGCGGCTGAAAGCCGCCAACATCCCTCTTGTTCCTGAGGTGGCCCCCCCGGAGGAACTCTTTAAACTTCCACCGCGAAAAGTGATCGGGCTCACCATTAAACCGGAAATTCTTAACCCCATCCGCCAGGAACGCCTCAAAGCTTTAGGCCTAGCTTCCAATGCAGATTACGCCAGCATGGAACGAATTTTACATGAACTTGACTATGCGGAAAATATTATGAAAAAACTGGGCTGCCCTGTCATCGACGTATCCAATAAAGCCGTAGAAGAAACAGCCAGCAAAATTTTACAAATCTATTACCGGGGTGAGAGAAATGAAAAATAGAGTGTATGTCTATCTCTTTGAGGAAGGTAAAGCAGGCATGAAGTCCCTCCTGGGGGGGAAAGGAGCAAACCTGGCCGAGATGACCAACATCGGTCTTCCCGTACCGCCCGGCCTGACCATTACTACGGAAGCCTGCAACGAGTATTTCCGGCAAAACCGGGAATTTCCCGAGGGTATGGAGGAGCTTTTATGGCAAAAGCTGAAGACCATAGAAGAAAAGACAGGAAAAGTTTTTGGGGATCCCTGCAATCCCTTGCTTGTCTCGGTACGCTCAGGAGCCGTTGTCTCCATGCCGGGGATGATGGATACCATTCTCAATTTAGGTCTCAACGATGAAACAGTGGAAGGGTTGGCCCAGTCCACCCAGAACCGGCGTTTTGCCCTGGATTGCTATCGCCGTTTTATCCAGATGTTTTCCGATGTGGTCCTGGGCGTAGAACACTTCCAGTTTGAAACGGCTTTGGAGAAAAAGAAGCACGAATTTGGCGTGGAGCAGGACCAGGATTTAACACCTGAAGCCCTGGCCCAATTAATTAAAGAATACAAGACCATTGTAAAACGGGCGGTGGGCCAGGAATTCCCTGGTGACCCCAAGACCCAGCTTTTGATGGCCGTCCGTGCCGTCTTTAATTCCTGGCATAATCCCCGTGCCGAGGTTTACCGCCGCATCAACAAAATACCTGCCGATTTAGGCACAGCGGTCAATGTCCAGTCCATGGTCTTTGGCAACATGGGCAATGATTCCGGTACGGGCGTGGCCTTTACCAGGAACCCCTCTACCGGTGAGAGGGCCCTCTACGGCGAATACCTGATTAATGCCCAGGGTGAGGATGTAGTGGCTGGTATCCGTACTCCCCAGCCCATTCAAAAACTACAGGAAGACCTGCCCCAGGTTTATGAACAGTTTGTGAATATTTGTAAACTTCTGGAAAACCATTACCGGGATATGCAGGATATTGAATTTACCATTGAGCGGGGTAAACTCTATATGCTCCAGACCCGCAACGGTAAACGAACGGCTCATGCCGCCATTAAGATTGCGGTGGAAATGGTGGAAGAAGGCCTTATCACCAGGGAAGAAGCCATAAGCAGGATCGATCCCGCATCGTTAGATCAACTTCTGCACAGGCGTATAGACACAAGCGCTAAATTAAATGTAATTGCCAAAGGACTCCCCGCTTCTCCCGGGGCGGCTTCAGGCCAGGTTGTCTTTGATGCCGATATGGCCGAAGCCCTGGGTAAAGAAGGGAAAAAGGTCATACTGGTACGTACGGAAACAACCCCCGATGATATTCACGGGATTGTCATGGCGCAGGGTATTCTCACCAGCCGGGGCGGCATGACCAGCCACGCGGCCGTTGTAGCCCGGGGTATGGGCAAATGCTGTGTCTGTGGCTGTGAAAGCCTGAAAATTGATTACGAAGGTAAAACAGCCCGTGTCGATGATATTGTCATTAAAGAACACGATATTATCTCCCTGGATGGCAGTACGGGCGCCGTCATGTTGGGTGAGGTTAAGCTCATAGACCCCGAGTTGAGCGGGGAATTTCAAAAACTCCTGACCTGGGCCGATGAGATACGCGTACTTGGGGTAAGAGCCAATGCCGATAATCCCCAGGATGCCGCCAAGGCCAGGGAGTTTGGGGCTAAAGGCATCGGTCTCTGCCGTACGGAGCATATGTTTATGGCACCGGACCGGATTCCTATCGTCCAGGAAATGATTATGGCCGAAACTTACCCCGAAAGGGAAAAAGCTTTAGAAAAGCTCCTGCCCATGCAGGAAGAGGATTTTTACGGGATACTCAAAGTAATGAGCGGCTATCCTGTCACCATCCGTCTCCTGGATCCTCCGCTCCATGAGTTCCTGCCTAATATAGAGGAACTGGTGGTAGAAATAACCCAGCTTAAAATGAACAACGGAGACCCGGAAGAGTTGTCTAAGTTGGAGAATATTTTACGAAAAGCGAGAACCCTCCACGAATTTAACCCCATGTTGGGTCACCGGGGCTGCCGCCTGGGTATTAGTTATCCCGAGATTTACCGGATGCAGGCCCGGGCCATTTTCCAGGCCGTTGTCCGCCTGACCCGGGAGGGCTTCAAGGTCATTCCCGAAGTAGAAATACCCCTGGTCATTGACAAGAACGAGCTGGCTATCTTACGCCGTGAGGTGGAAGAGGTAGCTCAGGAAGTTATGAAAGAAACAGGGTTGGAGTTTGCCTATACAGTAGGCACTATGATCGAACTGCCCCGGGCCTGTGTGACGGCGGGAGAAATTGCAGAAGTCGCCGACTTTTTTGCCTTCGGTACCAATGACTTAACGCAGACAACCCTTGGCTTTAGCCGTGATGACGCCGAAGGAAAATTTATGAACCATTACCTGGAGAAAAAGATTCTTACCAGCAATCCCTTTATCGTTCTGGACCGGGAAGGTGTAGGAAAATTAATGGAACTGGCCGTTAAAGGAGGCCGGGAGAAAAAGCCAGGATTCAAGGTGGGTATCTGTGGTGAGCACGGGGGGGAACCCAGCTCCATTGAATTCTGCCACCTGTTGAAGCTGGATTATGTAAGCTGTTCTCCTTTCCGGGTGCCCATCGCCCGCCTGGCTGCAGCCCAGGCTAAAATCAAACATGGCTAGAAATAAGGCCCCACTGTTAAGTGGGGCCTAACACATTTTCTACCATCCCCGCTATCCGGGGATTTTGAGTTTTAGAGGCTTTACTAAAAAGAAGGATTTTGAGGGACTTTAGTGTAATTAAGAAATAAGATTATTTTGTGGTGGAGGCTTTATGTGCATACGTCAGGAAATAGAACAGCTGGAAGAATTGACCCTTGCTTCTTACGCCATGCGCTCCCGTAACAGCCGCGGCCGGGTCATTGACGAAGAACCTGATCCTTTGCGTACCTGTTATATGAGGGACCGCGACCGTATTATTCATTCAAAATCCTTCCGGCGTTTAAAACATAAGACGCAAGTCTATATCTCTCCCGAGAATGACCATTACCGCACCCGTTTAACCCATACCCTGGAAGTGAATCAGATTTCTAAAACCGTGGGGGCTGCTCTCCGCTTAAACCTGGATCTGATCGAAGCCATTGCCATGGGCCATGATGTGGGACATACTCCCTTCTCCCATACGGGGGAAGAGGTTCTGAATATGTTATTGCCGGGTGGTTTTCGCCATAATGAAAACAGTGTGCGGGTACTTACCCGGATTGAACAGGGAAAAAGAGGCTGCGGCCTCAATTTATCCAGGGAAGTACTGGACGGCGTATTACACCACAGCGGGTTTGCTACCCAAGAGCAGGCTCCCGCTACCCTGGAAGGTCAGGTCGTACGCTACGCCGATAAGATTGCTTATGTCCAGCATGATATTGACGACAGCATCAGGGCAGGTGTTTTAACCAAAGAAGATCTCCCCAGGGAATACCTGGAGATTCTGGGACACAGCCATGGTGAACGTATAGCTACCCTGGTTCTCGATTTGATCGAGCATAGCAGGGAAAATTTCAAGAAGGGAGAGCTTAAGATAACGTTAGGGCCCAGGGTGGATAGGGCCTTAAAAGGGCTCCGCAAGTTTATGTTTGAGCATGTTTATAAAGGACCGCTCTGCCGTTTGGAAAGAGAAAAAGCCATGTATGTGGTGGAGTTTGTTTTTAACTATTACCGGAAGAACCCGGAGAAAATGCCTGAATTTTACGTGCAGATTGCCCGGGAGGAGGGCGTAGACCGGGGAGTTGCCGACTACATTTCCGGTATGACTGATAACTACTGTGTTGCTATATTTAAAGACCTGGTTTTACCCCGTTCCTTACTGAAGGCGAAGTTTTAAAGGAATAATTTACAAGTAATGGATGAATAATAGGTAAAAATAATTTAATCTGTTTTTTTCTTTGAAAAAAGAAGGAATTTCTTTGTGTTTCTCGAATAAATGACAATTGTTTTCATTTATTAATCATTTTCCTTTGAGCCTAAAACTTTACGAAAAAGCAGGAAAAAATAATAGATATGGCGAAAACAATATCAACTGATGATGGGGTGGTGACCCGGTCATGTCAGGACGAATCCCCGAGGAGATTATAAGTGACCTGCGGCACCGGGTAGATATTGTGGAAATAATCCGTGAATATTTACCCTTAAGAAAACAGGGCAACAATTTTATTGGCTTATGTCCTTTCCATCAGGAGAAAACTCCTTCCTTTGTGGTTTCCCCCCAGAAACAAATTTACCATTGCTTTGGTTGTGGTAAAGGCGGCAACGTTTTTTCTTTCCTCATGGAAAAAAATAATCTCAGCTATCCCGAAGCTGTACTGTATTTAGCCAAACGCTGCGGGATTACCATACCCGAGAATGACATTTCACCTGAAAAAGCCAGGCAGGAAAAGAAGAAGCAGCGCTACTATGAAATCAATGAATTTGTGGCACAATATTACCATTGCCTCTTATTTGAAGGAGCCGGTAAAGAAGCACTGCTTTATCTGCAGAGGCGGGGACTGAGCCAAGATAGTTGTGCAAAATTTCTCCTGGGTTACGCCCCACAAGCCTGGGACCAGCTAACCCGTTTGTTATTGGATAAAAAGGTTTTACCTGAGGAACTGCTTATTTTGGGATTGGCAAGTAAAGCCCAGAATGGCAATCTCATTGACCGTTTCCGTAACAGATTGATGTTTCCCATTTGTGACGAACGAGGACGTGTCGTGGGCTTCGGCGGCCGGGTTTTGGATGATTCTTTACCCAAGTACTTAAATTCCCCGGATACGCCGCTTTTTAGTAAAGGGAGATTTCTGTATGGTCTGAATTTAGCCAAGGGACCCATCCGCACTCAGGATCAGGTCATCATTATGGAAGGGTATATGGATGTAATTACTGCTCACCAGCACGGGATTAGTAATGCCGTGGCGACTTTGGGTACGGCCCTCACTACTGAACAGGCTAGAATGATGATGCGTTACACCTATAATACGGCCACCTGTTTTGACGCCGACAGTGCAGGACAGGAGGCCACCCTGCGGGGCCTCGATATTCTCCAGCAATTAGGCTGTCATGTTTCTGTCGTAACCATACCTGACGGCAAAGACCCCGATGAATTTCTTAACAAACAGGGTAGAGAGGCATTTTTCAAAAGAATACAGGAAGCCCTTCCCCTTTTAGAATATAAACTACAAAAAATGCTGGAACAATACGATGCTAGTACCGTAAATGGTAAAATCCAGGTGGTGCAGAAACTCATACCCGATCTTCATAAGGTACAGAGTCCCGTAGCCAGGCAAGGTTTTATCCAGTTGTTGGCCGATAAGCTTGGTTTTCCCGAGGTGGCTATTCATGCCGAGATCAGGAAATACCGGCAGGGAGAGGCTGGGTCAAATACCGGGGATAGAAACCTCAATTTGAGTAAGAATAGATTCGTTACCGTTTCGGCCACCGCAAAGGCGGAGAGAACTCTCATCCGCCTGGCAGTAGAGATTCCGGAAATCACCCAGCAAATTGAAGAAGCCGGCGGGATAGAGCTTTTTACCCATAATTCTTTGAAAGAAATTTATCAACTGAATTTAGTTATGCATCAGGCTGGTCATAATATAAAGGCCAATGATTTAATGGTTTTTTTGGAAGACAAAGATAGCCAGGAAATCCTGGCAGAAATACTGGTGGCCGATGAACTGCCCCAGGATTGGGAACGTGTCTTAAGAGACTGTCTTACAATTTTAGAACTTGAATATATTAATAGAAAAATCCAGGAAAAAAGCAATCTTATGATCCAATGTGAACAAAAGGGTGATATCAGCAAATCCCAAGAGTTGATGGCTCACATCCAACAATTGGTTATCAATAAACAGAGATTAATAGCTACCCTACGGAAGGGGGGGAATGGGTTTGAAAACTGAAAAAGACATAGAACAACTAAAAATTAATGGCGTGAAAGAACTTATCCAGAAAGGCAAGAAACGCGGTATTTTAACCTACCGTGAAATAATGGATACTCTACAGGGTGTGGAAATGACCCCTGAACAGATAGACGAGGTTTATGAACACCTCGGTTCCATGGGTATTGATGTGGTGCCTGATTCTGCTGATATTGAATCTTTCAGTGATGCACATGAACCGGAGGTTATGGATGACCACCCGGAAGTTGAGGATGGGGAGATTGAGATTGATCTTTCCGTACCTGAGGGTGTTGGCATTGATGACCCTGTACGCATGTACTTAAAGGAAATTGGCCGTGTTCCCCTGCTCTCAGCTGAAGAGGAAGTGGAATTAGCTAAGCGGATGGAGCAGGGAGATGAGGAAGCCAAGCGTCGTTTGGCTGAAGCCAATTTGCGGCTTGTGGTCAGTATCGCCAAGCGCTATGTAGGTAGGGGCATGTTGTTTTTAGATTTGATCCAGGAAGGTAACCTGGGCTTAATCAAAGCGGTAGAAAAATTTGATTACCGGAAAGGCTATAAGTTCAGTACTTACGCTACCTGGTGGATTAGGCAGGCCATTACCAGAGCCATTGCTGACCAGGCCCGGACCATTCGTATTCCTGTGCATATGGTGGAAACCATCAACAAGCTTATCAGGGTCTCCCGTCAATTGTTACAAGAGTTAGGCCGGGAGCCATCACCCGAGGAAATCGCCAAAGAGATGGATATCCCTGTGGAAAGGGTCAGGGAAATTCTAAAAATTGCTCAAGAACCTGTATCCCTGGAAACGCCTATTGGCGAAGAAGAAGACAGTCATTTAGGCGATTTTATTGAGGATGAAGATGCGCCGGCGCCTGCCGAAGCGGCCTCCTTTATTCTCCTCAAGGAACAGCTGGAAGAAGTTCTGGAGACATTAACTCCCCGGGAAGAAAAAGTCCTTCGTTTACGTTTTGGTCTCGATGACGGGCGGGCTCGTACCCTGGAAGAAGTAGGCCAGGAATTTGGCGTTACCCGGGAAAGAATCAGGCAAATAGAAGCCAAAGCCTTAAGAAAACTTCGTCACCCCAGCCGCAGCCGCAAATTAAAAGATTATTTGGATTAAATTACTATTGACCGCTGCGGAAAATTATTATACAATAATCATTGTCTCCGATGGAGATTGACCGGGCCTATAGCTCAGCGGTAGAGCAACCGGCTCATAACCGGTTGGTCCCTGGTTCGATCCCAGGTGGGCCCACCAACTACTTGTAAGTTACTAGTTATCAGTTACTAGTTACTAGTGATGAAAAGATCTCAAAGGTTAACTAACTATTTACTAACAACTAGTAACTAGCAACTAACAACTAAATTGGGCGATTAGCTCAGCTGGGAGAGCGCCTGCCTTACAAGCAGGATGTCGGCAGTTCGATCCTGTCATCGCCCACCATTTGTAAAAAAAGCACCATGTGTATGCATGGTGCTTTTTGTGTGCGACAACGGGGACGGTTCTTCTGTCGCATTATTTATAAGTCCCAGTTTATTTATCTCTGGTAAAAAACACTTTGTATTTACATAAACTAAATCTTCATTGAATTGGTAAATTAAGACATTGTTATATGGTATAATAGGCATGATAAGCCGGGTAGACAGGAGGAGTTTTACATGCATCGACCTGTGGTCATGGGTAAAAGAGGTATGGTGTCTTCCGCTCATTATTTAGCCTCACAAGCCGGTCTCAATGTGCTGAGGGACGGCGGCAATGCCATGGAGGCTGCCATAACGGTCAATGCTGTCTTAAATGTGGTCCAGCCTTATGCTTGTGGGATGGGTGGGGATGTTTTCTTTCTGTACCCGGTTGTGTCCACGCCTGGCAGGAAATTTATGAGCGATTCGCCGCCAAGAGTTTGGCATATTTATTTGCCCCGACCATAGATTATGCCCAGGGCTTCCCGGCCAGTCATCACCTGGTAGAAATTATCCGCAAATATCGTGATATACTACAAAAGGACCGGGAACTGCAAAAAAATTTTTTTACCCCGGGGCAGCGTTTCCCATCCCGGAGATATCATCTGCCAGGATGATTAATGGACTTTTACCTTGGGAACTATCGCCCAGAAGATAGAGAAAGAATTTGCCACCTCGTTCCAGAATCTCCGCATAGAACAGACTAAAGAAAAACTAAGGTTCGCCGCCAGTTATGGTATCCGGCCACTGGCGGCATTAGGCACATCCTGTGTCGTCAAAATCAGACCACCCTCAACATTCCATTTATGGAATGTTGAGGGTGGGGTCTGACCATATGAATGCCCATCTGATTTTTCATCCTCACTTCGCAAAGTCTGTTTCGCTATGCTCCAATATGGAACGGTTATGGCAAATTCCTTATTCTGAGGATTACTTTCAGGGTAGTGGTGTACTACTTCATTAAAAGAAAGAGGTAACAACGTGTTGAATTTGTCTCAGCGTTTACTGACCCTGGCCCGTTTGGTCCCGCAGGGCTCCAGGGTGGCAGATATCGGTACCGACCATGCTTTTTTGCCCTGTTATCTGGTGAAGGAAGGGATTGCCTCCTTTGTCATAGGTGTTGATGTTCATGAAGGGCCCTACCAGGCGGCCTGCCGTACCGTCGAGGCTTACAAGGCAAAAGAGCAGGTAGAGATACGGCGGGGGGACGGTCTAACGGTTATTGAGCCCGGTGAGGTTGATGTAGTGATTATCGCCGGGATGGGGGGAAGTACCAGCAGGGACATCTTAGAGATTTCTCCTCAGGTAGTGGAAACACTGAAAAAAATGATTTTCCAACCCATGAACGGAGCCGATGCGGTCCGCAGGTGGCTTTCCGAGCATAGCTGGGTGATTACCGGAGAGGATATTATTTACGAAGATAAAAGGTTTTTTGTGGTCGTTGCGGCGGAAAAAGGGGAAAAAACTCCTCTGACAGAAGAAGAAATACAATATGGACCCCTTTTAATCAAGAACAGGCATCCTTTACTCCGGGAGGTTTTACAGAAAGATATAGAAGCCATGCAGGAAATACTCAGGCAGTTGGCGAAATCTCAGAATCAAGAGAGTAAAGTAAAAGTCCATGAATTTACGAGAAGAATTCAAATGGCAAAGGGGTTACAGGAATGGTTGTTCGCTGCCAAACAGTAGTACAGTTAATTGAAAAATTTGCACCCAAGTACCTGGCCGAGGACTGGGACAACATTGGTCTGCAGATAGGGGACCCGTCCCAGGAGGTAAAGAAGATCCTGGTTTCCCTGGATCTGAACATGGAAGTCCTGAACGAAGCCCTCAGCCTGGGCGCAGACATGCTGGTTGTACACCATACGCCCCTTTTCAAACCCCTGAAAAACCTTAGGACTGATTTGCCTTTGGGCCGCCTGATTGCCAAGATTGTGGAAAACCGTATGAGCCTTTATACCGCCCATACCAATTTGGATTCCACCTGGGGTGGTGTCAATGATGTTTTGGCCCAAAAACTCAAGCTCCGGGATGTGGAAGTACTCTCCTCCGGCTGGCAGCAGAAACTCTTTAAACTGGTGGTATTCGTGCCCGTGGATTACGTGGAAAAGGTTCGTGAGGCTATTTCTTCCGCAGGAGGAGGGTGGATTGGCAATTACTCCGATTGCACGTTTCAGTTAAAAGGCACGGGGACTTTCCGGCCCTTGTCTGGAACTAATCCTTTTATCGGTGAGCAGGGTAAACTGGAATATGTTGAGGAAGTTCGTCTGGAGACTATTGTCCCGGAAGAAATTCTTTCTAAAGTCGTCAAAACCATGCTGAAAGCCCATCCCTATGAAGAAGTGGCCTATGACCTTTATCCCCTGGCTAACCAGGGTAAGTCGGCAGGCTTGGGGAGAGTGGGTTGTTTAGCTGCGCCTTTATCTCTGGCTGATTTTATTGACCTGGTCAAAGCATCCCTTAGCTTATCCCATGTCCGTTACTGCGGTGATTTAAATAAAACCATTCGCAAAGTCGCCCTTTGCGGGGGAAGTGGCGCTTCCCTCATTCCTCAGGCTGTCTTTGCCGGCGCTCAGGTTTTATTAACCGGGGATATCAAGTACCACGAGGCCCAGGAGGCCTTTTCCCAGGATCTGGCCCTGGTTGATGCCGGGCATTTTGCCACAGAGTATCCTATTATCCATGTCGTAGCTGATTTCCTTCGCCAGCAGTTGGCTAAAGAGGATGTACAGGTTTTTGTATCCCGGATCAATACAGATCCTTTTCGCTATTTATAGGATAGGAAGTTATTTCCTGTCCTTTTGTTTTTTAGATCATCATGAGAGGAGAGGTAGTATGGAACAGGAAAGATTAATATGGGATTTGCAAGCTTTGGCCCAGGAAGAGTATGAGCTGCTGAAAAAAGATGGGTTAAAACCTATGGTGGTCCGCTTAAAACAGTTGCAGGAGAGCATTAAAAGAGCGGAAGAAGAAAGTAGTACACTGGTGAACCTTCTTGCCGAAGCGGAGGCTAAGGCAGCCAAGCTGGACAGGGAGGTAGCCCGGATGACCAAACAGGCCAAGGGAAGTAAAGATAAATTATACCAGGCTAAAGGCGGGTCATTAAAAGAATTGTTGAGTTTACAGCAATCTGTGGTGAAGATGGAAGAAGAAATTACTAACAGTGAAAACCGCTACATGGACGTACTCAATGAGATAGATAACCTCAAGGCCAAACAAAAGCAGGTGAAGGAAATTATTAAATCCCTGAAGAAAGAATATAACGAAGGTGTGAAGGAGTATAAGAAAACCGTAAGCCAGATAGATGTCAGACTTGCCGAATTGAAACTAAAGAGAGAGGAAATCGAGGAGCAATTATGCCCTGAAACATTACGGCTTTATACGGAAACAGAAAAGCGTTTCCCCAGGAATGCCGTGGCTAAGATTAAAAGAGGAACTTGTTCAGGATGCCATATTAGTATTCCTTCTGTTTTAGTCCTGCGCATTAAAGAGGGGAAAGCTTTACAGCGCTGTGACAACTGCGGAAGAATTTTAATCAACATTCCCTAAGCACCTAGTTTCAGGCTGAGTTAAGTGGAGGACAGCATGAAAAAAAGAGCAACAATAATCATTCTAATCTTTTTACTGTTCATCTCTCTTCATGTACAGGCAGCAGAATTATCCTATAGCATAAAAGATCAAACCTATTACCAGGTGACCACTACTTATTACTTTAAAAACGTGGGCACATCGACTGCCCGCGATATTAATCTGGCCATCACACTACCCAATGTTTATTTAACGAAAAATATGCCCTACTCCTATTTAATGGCCACCACCTATTCCCAAGAGCCCCTGGAAATCACCACAGACTTAAAAGGGAATCGTACCGGCAAATTTAATATGGCTTCCCTTAAGCCGGGAGAGAAAAAGAGTTTAACAGTCCAGCAAGTTTACCGGGTCGGCAGGGTCAGCTATACCATTGATCCCCTGAAGATAAAAAGCTATCAGCCTCTGGAGCCGGCCCTGGTTCCTTATTTAAAACCAGCTCCGGGCATAGAAAGTGATCATCCCCTTATCGTAAGTAAAGCCAAGGAAGTCATTGGTGGCGAAACCAATCCTTTTCTTAAAGCCAAAAAGATCTTTGCTTTTTTGAACAGTCATATGCGTTATGCCAGCAAACCCACAGACCCTGCCAATAAAGGGGCTCTTTCCGCCTTACAAACAGGTACTGGTGTTTGTGAGGATTATGCTGATCTAATGGTAGCCCTCCTCCGGGCTGTCGGGGTACCGAGCCGTACGGTAGCGGGATGGATGGGGAGTATAAATGAGCCCCGGGTGACTATTGCTGATGAGGGCGGTCATAAACTTCCGGGCCATATGTGGGTGGAATATTACCTGCCCGGTTATGGCTGGATACCTGCCGATCCTACTTACACCTATCTTTATAACGGTGTCCCTACCGTTGATTACAGCAGGTTGACGGGATTAAATGAACTGCGTTATGCCGAGGAAAGCGAGGCAGAAAGTTACCGGGTTTATTACAGTTACTATAATGGTAAACTGGAGGGATACTTTACTATTACCCTAACAAAAACTCAGGCTCCACCCAGTTATGATGCCCAGTTGGAACCTGTAACCCTTTATCTGGAAGGACTGCCCCTGATTTATGATGTGGAGCCGGTGATTGTGGGTGGACGGGCGTTAGTACCGCTGCGGGGAATCTTTAGCACCCTGGGGGCCACTGTTTCCTGGGATGAAGCTTCCCAAACCGTAACAGCCAGGACAGCCTCTAAAACAATTACCCTGAAGATTGGGAGCACCGATGCACAAATAAACGGACAAAATGTATTGCTGGATGTCCCGCCCCAAATTATTGCCAACAGGACCATGGTGCCCCTGCGCTTTATTGGCGAAGCCCTGGGGGTACAAGTTAACTGGGACAGCAATACGAAAGTGATTAACTTGAACTTGTCTCGCCAATGAGTCAGAGGAAGAACGGTCCCCCTTTGTCGCATTGTATCCAATAAAAAAAGACCGTAATAAACCGGTCTTTTTTACGCAAATGATTAGAAACAAACAGTTGCCGCTATCTCTTCTGCACAGATATTTTCCTTGATTACTTCAGAAATCTTACCATCCTTAATGACAACAAGACATGGGACCTGGTTGACACCCAGCCTATTAGCAATACCTGTGGATTTATAAATATCAACTTTTGTTACTCTAACCTTACCTTTATACTCCGCCTCCATTTTTTCGATCAGAGGCAAGTATTTCCGGCATTTAGGATCAACGGCGTTCCAAAGATAGACAATCCCGGGCATATCATTCTTCATAATCTGGTTATGGAACATTTCGCTTTCCGCTATGTATTTTTCAGCTCTGTATCCGGCAATAGCCCCATCTCCTACGATTGTAAGCGGTGAATGATGTATTATTGGGATAAAAAGGAATCATAAAGGAGGAACGCCATGAACACGCATCTCGAGTTTATTTTTACCAGGCGCAGCATCAGGAGGTTTAGCGGTGAGCGGGTTACGGACGAGCAACTGAAGCTAATTTTGACCGCCGGAATGACAGCCCCTTCAGCCAATAACCAGCAGCCCTGGGAATTTATCGTCGTTGATGACCGGGGAAAAATGGGGCAGATTATGAAAGTACACCCCTATTCCCAAATGCTGAGTCCTGCACCCGTCTGCATAATTGTTGCGGCCAATCTTAAAAAATCACTCTATAAAGATATGGATTGGTGGATACAAGATTGTGCCGCAGCTACCGAGAACATTCTTCTAGCCGTTAATGCTTTAGGTTTAGGCGCTGTCTGGGTGGGTGTCTATCCCAACTGGGAAAGGGTGGCGGCCATCAGGAAAATATTCGACATTCCCGAAGATGTGGTACCTTTTTCGATTATCCCCATTGGTCACGCAGCGGAAACCAGGCCTCCCAAGAAAGATTACCAGGCTTCCTTGGTCCATAGAAATAAATGGTGAGCAGCGGGACTCCCTTAGAAGGGGTTATGAAGCTCTCTTAACCAACAAGTAACTGAAAAACCCTTCCCTGTGCTGTACAGGGAAGGGTTTTTAAATGCATTTAATGGGGCTTCAAAACTACTTTAATACACCCCTTTAATTTCTATTATCCTACTTGACTTAAATTTGCAATACCCAAAAAAGCTTATTGAGAATTCTCTTATTCATGGGCTATTATTCATTTTGTCGAACTGAAGATGAGAATATGTATGCAATGTTCAATAATACACAAACAAAAAACGCTATACGCAAATAAAACGTTCGAAAATCCCTACGTGCTGTGTTATAATAGTTTTTGTTAAAAAAATGTAATTTCCGTTGAACCATTCCCAAAATCAGGGGTAGTGAAAAAGCCTGACATCCGGTAATGCTTAAGTACGGAGAGACGAGGGGGGAGCAGTTTTGTTTACAATTCAGGACTATGTTGTTCCCGGAACGCTGGAAGAAGCGTACAGGATTTTAACGGCAAAAAGAAATAACACCATTCTTGGGGGTTGTGGCTTTTTGCGTCTGGGCTCCCAGAGAATCGGGACTGCCATTGATTTAACCAACCTTAATTTAAACTTTATCGAGGAATATGACCAAGTCATTGAAATCGGGGCTATGACCACTTTTCGTGATCTTGAGACAAGCCCGCTTTTGAAAGGATACTTTAACGGTCTTTTACCCCAAGCGGTAAAGCATATCGTGGGGGTACAGCTGCGCAATATTGTGACGGTAGGAGGTACCGTTTATTCCCGTTACGGTTTTTCCGATCTTATCACGGCCCTACTCTCCCTGGAAGCTGAGGTGGAGTTGTTTAAG
This sequence comes from Peptococcaceae bacterium, assembly GCA_020054815.1. Classification (GTDB taxonomy): domain Bacteria; phylum Bacillota; class Peptococcia; order DRI-13; family DRI-13; genus Thermanaerosceptrum. The sequence goes on from JAIHAN010000005.1 coordinate 18,919, forward strand.
ACCGGGCGGGTTTCTTTGGAAAACTTTCTGGAGAACGCTTCGGAAAAAGATATTCTGGTTAAAGTTATCATTCCCAAGACGGCCAAAAAAGCGGTATTTAACAGCATGCGGAATTCGCAAAGCGACTATGCCATCGTAAATGTGGCCGTTTCTAAAGAGGGAGACCGGTGGCTTTTAGTGGCAGGAGCCAGACCCCACCGTGCAAAAATTGCCAGAAAGGCTTCTTTATTTTTGGCCAACAGCAGCTTATCTTCGGAGGACATCGAACATGCTGCAAACCTGGCCATCAGTGAATTGACCTTCGGCAGTAATATGCGTGCAAGTCAAAAATACCGTGAGACCGTCTGCAAAGTCCTCTTAAAAAGAGCCATAGGGGAGGTTTTAGCATGCAAATAAAGGTGACGATCAATGAAAAAATGATGGAACTGGAAGCCCCCTATGATGAATTTTTAATGGATACATTAAGAAGATATGGTTTTTTAAGTGTGAAAAAGGGATGCAATACTGGCTCCTGTGGTTTATGCACTGTCTGGCTGGACGGCAAACCGGTACTCTCTTGTTCTGTGCTTTCGGTGAGAGTAAACGGGAGAAATATTACCACTATTGAGGGTGTGCAGAAAGAGGCCCGGGAGTTTGCTGATTTCCTGGTCAAGGAAGGCGCAGACCAGTGTGGCTTCTGCAGCCCCGGGTTTATCATGACGGTCCTGGCCATGAAGCGGGAGTTGTCCAATCCGACAGAAGAAGATATCATCCACTATCTGACAGGGAATCTTTGCCGCTGCACAGGGTATCAGGGACAGTTGCGAGCAATTAAAAAATATCTGGGGGTTGTGTAGTGATGCGTATAGTAAATCAGCCAATCTCTAAGATTGACGGGATGGATATTACCACGGGAAAGCCTGTTTATACAGACGATTTGGCTCACGGCCATGAGCTGGCGGTAAAAATCCTGAGAAGCCCTTATGCTTTTGCCAGGATCAAAGCCATTAATTTAGAGAAAGCTAGCCGAATACCCGGCGTGGAGTGCATACTTACCTATCAAGACGTTCCCAAAACACGTTTTACCATGGCCGGGCAGTCCTATCCCGAGCCCTCCCCCTACGACCGTTTAATCTTAGACGAATACGTGAGGTATGTGGGGGATGAAGTAGCCATTATCGCCGCCGTTGATGAGAAGGCGGCCGAAAAGGCTATGAAGTTAATTAAAGTAGAATACGAAATCCTGGAGCCCGTTCTGGATTTTGAAAAGGCTATCGGTCATCCCTCAGTGGTCCATCCGGAAGGAGATGTCACAGTAAATATGGACATAGGGATGGATAAAACAAAGAATATTGCCTCTTCCTGTAAAATCGAAGTCGGTGATGTGGAAGCGGAACTGAAAAACAGTGATGTGGTCGTGGAAGGAACCTATTATACGCAGGCCCAGGCCCATGCCATGATGGAAACTTACCGTGCCCTAACCTATTTTGACCACAATGGAAGGCTTACCATCGTCAGTTCCACTCAGATTCCCTTCCACGTAAGAAGGATTGTGGCCAGGGCTTTGCAAATCCCCATGGGCAGGGTCCGGGTCATCAAGCCCAGAATCGGCGGCGGGTTCGGGGGAAAGCAGACGGCCTCGGTAGAAGTCTTTCCCGCTCTCGTAACCTTAAAAACGGGTAAACCGGCTAAGATTATCTATGACAGAAGGGAAACCTTTGCCTGTACCACCAGCCGTCATGCTATGCGCATTACCGTAAGACTGGGGGCTGATAAAGAGGGGAATATCAAAGCAATAGATATGCAGGCTTTGTCTGATACAGGGGCCTATGGCGAACACGCCCCTACGGTTTTTGCCGTGGCCGGGTATAAGACACTGCCGCTGTATGGCAAAGCCAGGGCCGTCAGGTATATGGGCCATGCCGTCTATACCAACAAAATGCCGGCAGGGGCCTTACGGGGCTATGGCGTGACCCAAGGCACATTTGCCCTGGAATCAGCCATCAATGAACTGGCGGCTAAACTACAGATGGACCCGGCGGAGTTGCGGGAAAAGAATATCATCAGGGAAGGGGACGCCCATCCGGTTTTAGGTGAAACCCCGGAAGGAAAGCCGGTTGTATTGGCGAGTAGTGCCCTGGATCGCTGTATTAAAAGAGGTAAAGAACTCATTGGCTGGGGGGAAAAATACCCCCGGAAAGTTGTCAGTGACACCAAAGTACGTGCCGTGGGGATGGCCATCACCATGCAGGGTTCAGGCATAGCCGGCATTGATACGGCTTCTGCCGTCATCAAGTTGAATGATGACGGTTTCTATACCCTGCTCTTAGGTTCCACAGATATGGGGACCGGCAGCGACACCACCATGGCCCAAATCGCCGCAGAAGTACTGGAAACCACCATGGACAAAATCATTGTCCACGCCGCCGATACGGATATCTCGCCCTATGATACGGGTTCTTACGCCTCCAGCACTGCCTATGTCACGGGAAATGCCGTCATCAAGGCTGCCGAAGATATGAAAAAAAAGATTATAGAGGCCGGAGCTAAACTTTTTGGTGTGGATTCTGAAGAAATAGAATTTGACGGTGAGTTTGTGCGGGCGATAAATAAACATCAATCCTTATCCCTTGATGAAATGGCCCGGCGTTTAATTTCCGGGGAAGGAAAGTTGCAGCTGGTAGGTACGGGTACTTTTGGCGGGGACACCAGCCCTCCGCCCTTTATTGCCGGCTTTGCCGAAGTAGAAGTTGATACGGAGACGGGGAAAATAGATGTAATTGAATACGTGGCTGTTGTGGATTGCGGCACCATGATTAACCCTAACCTTGTCCGCATCCAGGTGGAAGGCGGCCTGGTCCAGGGTATCGGCATGGCCATGTATGAAGATGTCAAATACAGTGAGCGTGGCAAAATGCAGACGGACACATTTATGCAGTATAAAATCCCCTGCAGGAAGGATATAGGGAAAATCACTGTGGACTTTGAGCCCAGTTATGAGCCCACGGGACCCTTTGGGGCCAAGTCGGTGGGCGAGGTGGTCATAAACACGCCCTCACCAGCCATCGCCCATGCAGTGTATAATGCCGTCGGTGTCAACATCAGAAACCTGCCCATTACGCCTGAAAAAGTAATAATGGGAATTATGGAGAAGAAATAAAGGAAGGGGAACCCCGTTTAGGGGGGTCCCCTTCTCATTATTGAGGCATATCAAAGATTATATCACAGGAAACAGTACAAAAATACCGACTGTCCACAAAGCATGAGAAATCATTACCGGTACAACACTTTTTTCGCGCCAGTAGATATAACCCCAGAACAGACCGGCCATCAGTGCGGCCATGATGAGCATAAAATTGCCTGAAGAGATATGAACTCCGGCATAAATCATGGAGCCTAAGAGCCAACCGGTTGGTTCCCTGAACCGCTCCATGGCCCATCTCTGGAGGAAATTTCGCCAGAATAACTCTTCGCCCGGACTGGTGATAAATAATAAGATTAAGGAGATAAGTATGGCTTCAGCCTGATTGCGAATCTCATATATTGAAGAGATCTGGGGCTTAGCAAAATTGAACAGCAATTGGGAGAAAAAATTTCCTAGCCAAAATAACAAATATAAGAGGACTGCGGAACCCAGGCCAATTAATACGGCCCGGAGAGTAAATTCCTCTCTTGTAAAGGGTAGACCTCCAAAGCGTATGGCCAGAAGGGTTAAAATAGCGGCGGCAAGGCTCATGGATAACCAAAAATTTACTAATTGTACGGAAAAGGTCAGATACCAGAATAAAGCGGCCAGCAGTATGGAAAAAAGCGCGATTCTATCATCTATTTTCCTGGGCATTTACAGCCCTCCCTTAAGGAAGTAATTAGCCAGTAAGCCTGTTACCAGGAGAAAGCCAAACTGGAAATGGAATTGGGCAGCAGTGGCTTCTAAAAGCGTTAATTTCTCCTTATTGCCTTTCCAGGATTCCCGGGTATCTTTAAAGATTACCCGGACCCGGGGGAGCAGTAGTAACGGTAGAATGCTCATCACTGGAAGCTGGCCAAAAGAAATTAGAACGAATAAGGAGAGAAAGGCTGCAATGTTCAGGGCGTAATATAAAGAAAAGCTAATCCTTCGACCTAGCATCAAGGCCAGGGTCTTGATACCCGCTTTTCCGTCGAATTCCAGGTCACGCAGGTCATTGGCATGCAAGATACCGGAAACTAAAAAAGCTACAGGTAGAGAGGACCATACTGCGGTCCAGCTGTGGTTTCCGGTCTGCACAAAGTAAGCGCCCCAAACCATCATAGGACCCATCAAAAAGAAGACCAGAAAAGAACCCAGGCCTTTGTATTTATAGGGAACGGGCCCTGCCGTATAGGTATAACCGCCGATGGTTCCCAGGATACCGAGGAGCAGGAGGGGCCACCCTCTGAGGTTTACTAAATATAGGCCGATGGTACCGGCCAAAGCGAAAAATAAAATTCCCGCTCCCAGCATTTGCTTGGGCTTAAGAATACCCTTTACGAGGAAAGGTACAGTTGTTGCCGATTCCTCCGTATCAACCCCGGATATAAAATCCCCGTAAGAGTTAATTAAATTGGTTCCGGCCTGGATGGCAATACTTGCAAATAAACTCAAGCCAAACAAAGTGACGTTAAAAAAACCTTCATTTAAGGCAAGAAATGCCCCTAGGGTTACCGGAACTATGGCGGCGGTAAAAGACCAGGGCCTTAGGGAAATAAACCATGTCTTAAGCATTTAAGCATTCTCCTTGCATAGGAAATAACAATCTGACGGTTTTCATTATAAAAAAACAACAGGGATTATACAAGAGACCATGAAGTGGTAATAAAGATGACCCCCGGGATGGGGGTCATCTTTATTAAGCAAGATATCAATACCTGGAGTAATTGCCTAAATTAGGTTGTCTTCTTTACTCCGTCAAATCTTTCATCACCAGAACCTTTGTGCACAAAAGTTTTACAACAGGTGGCCATGCAGTCATCAACGGGAGTAGCGGGGAATTGGGCATGATTAGGAGCATCGAATGTATCTGGTTTCTCAGCAGCTAAGTTGTCGGCTGTAACCATAATTTCATTGGCAACACAAACGTTTCCCTTGTCCCAGTAGTGACAGCTGTTTACACTACAATAGATATTGGACATTTTTCATACCTCCTTATACATTTAAATTTAGTCTTTGTAATTTTAATAAATCTATTCTGTACCCTTATTACTTTGTAATGTGTTTTTTATAGTTCATCCCATAGCTATATTGAGCGTGAGGCAAGGGTTAAAAGATATGAAATCACATTCTGATCGTCTAAAATTTGCATGTGACTATTTAATCCATATTTTGAATGGATAGGACTATTGTTTATAATAAATCCCGCGGTAATCGGATATCCCCGGTGGTCCGTAATGCAGGAGGTTTTACTGCTGACAAAATAATCTTTGTGATGGGAGAAGGTTGCTACTTGTACCCCATCTCTTTGCAGTTGTTTGACGGATGAAGTGCGTAACTGAAGGAAATCTTGATAAAACCGGGATTCATAAATTAGTTCTTTAACTGCAGTGCTCCCCCAAACTGAGCCACTAGCATCGAGAATTCTCATAAGTATTCCCGGAACATTGATGGTGGAGCCCATTAAAGGTGAATTTAAGGTGACGACACCTCGAATCTTTTTCCTGTGATCCGGATGAGTCGTGCTCACAAAATCCAAGGCTATTCTGCCCCCTAAACTGTGTCCCACCAAAATAAAGCGGGCCTCGGGGTTTGCAAGAGATATGTTTTCAATTAATTGTTCTAATTGGTTTACACTGAGATAAAGGGATTGACCGGTATTTTTACGGGTGTACGGGTAGGGGACCCAATTGCTGTTCTCGATGTGCCCGCCCATATAACTGTACATAAGAAAGCGGTCATCATAAAATGAATAGCCTATCACAGAGAGTGCTCGTCTGATATTTTCAAACCCCATATGCTGAAAGGGACTGCCGTCACACCGGGTATCCAAACCATTCAAAAAGACAAAATAAAGATTTTTTGCGCTATTGACGGTTTCTTTTGACAGGATTACCGGCGGATAATTATGCCTTTCGATTTCGGTATCCCTGTGGAAAATGTACCCAAATGTAAACACAACCAAAATCATTAGAATTGTGACGAATAATACTCTTTTCTTCATAACAAGCCCCAACAAGCATCAAATTTATGTTTTTATATAGGATATAGTATAAATATTTTTCAACTATTTATGATGGATTAAATTATAAAACCATAACCAGAAACCGCTTGTACTCGATTGGGCTCGTGGGAAGAGAACACTAGCCGCCAGGTGATAAAAAATTTAATGTGACCTTTTCCCAAAACACAATTTTTACCACTATTGGGTCTATAATATCTATAACCGTTGAAAAAAATTGAAGAAAAGAAAAAAATAAAAGAGCGTGTAATATCCACGCTCTTAACTGAAGCACACGAGTTTGCCTGTAAGCCGAGTTCTGTACTCCTTGCGGAGCGATGATCATCTATCTAGGATGCCAGTTACCTGGCACCTCAAGCGACCTAACCCGGGAGCGGAACGGGCAGTTCCATTGCTCCTCTATTCGGTCTTGCTCCAGGTGGGGTTTACCGAGCCAGCCAGTCACCTGGCTGCTGGTGAGCTCTTACCTCACCTTTCCACCCTTGCCTGTGCGAACCTGTCGCCATCGGCGGTATGTCTCTGTGGCACTTTCCTTGGAGTCGCCTCCACTGGGTATTACCCAGCACCCTGCCCTGCGGAGCTCGGACTTTCCTCAGACACAGCCTTTCGGCATTTGTGCCCGCGATCATCCGGCATACTCATGTGCTTTATTCTTTTTTTCAAGGAACTAAATTATAGCATATTACATAATGTATAGCAACATGTAATAGTTGGTATATTATGATACCAAATCATTTAAGAATAGTTTTTTCTGGTTTTATATTCTCTATTTCACCAATTTCTATCATAATTATACTATAGACCGTAAGAAAATAATAGTGATTACTATTAACAGATTTCATAAAAATTTTCCTTGGGAAAGGTTAGCCGGTAAAGAATTGAGACAACATTAGATTATTCGATCTTGCAAGGAGTGAGAATCATGTTTAGCTACAACATACCTGGACGGGGTATCATTCATATTGAGCACCTGGTTTTAGACTTAAACGGGACTATTGCTGTGGATGGTAAAATAATTCCCGCGGTATTTCCACTTTTGGAACAAATACAAGAGAACCTGACAGTACATATCATAACTTCCGATACTTTCGGCAGCGTGGAGGAGCAGTGTCAGGGTTTGCCTTTTGTGATAAAAAAACTGTCTTCCGGGGACCATATCCGGGAGAAAGAGGAATACGTTAAGACTTTGGGAGTACATAAAGTTTTGGCCATAGGTAATGGCGTAAATGATGCCAGGATGTTAAAAAACAGTATCCTCTCCATTGCCGTGATCGGAAGGGAAGGTTGTGCCCGGGAAGCTCTCTTTAATGCACAAATAATTGTCCAAAGCATCGAGGATGCTTTGGCTCTCGTCCTTAATCCTCAAAGAATGAGGGCCACTTTGCGTTCTTATTAAAAGGAAGGTGTATGATATGAAGTTTGATTATTACAAGTATCACGCGCTAGGCAATGATTATATCGTCATTGACCCTGGTGAATGTTACATAAAAATGATGCCTGACAACATCCGCCTCATCTGTCACCGCCATTTTGGGATAGGTTCAGATGGCATTCTCTATGGACCACTGGTAAACCCGCAAAAAGAACTGGTCCTCAAGATCTACAACCCCGACGGCAGTGAAGCCGAAAAGAGCGGGAACGGGATCAGGATTTTTTCCCGGTATCTTTTTGAAAGAAAATATGTCCAGGGTAAAAACTTTTCGCTAAGAACCCTGGGCGGTCCTGTCCAGGTGGAAATCCTGGATGAAGGGGCATCTCTGATTAAAGTGGACATGGGGAGGGTAACCTTTAGTGCCGAGGAGATACCGGTTCTTGGACTGGAGGGTGAAGTGGTAGAGAGGGAACTAACAGCTTTACAAATTTAGGTTGACAATCTGTCCCTCTATTCAATATAATACCTGCAAATGCATCGTGTTTTGAAGGAGGAGGCAAGTTATGGCCCATACTTTAGCTGTGCTGGTAGAGAATCGCCCCGGTGTTCTGACCAGAATTTCCGGGCTGATCAGCCGGAGAGCCTTTAATATTGAGAGTATTGCTGCCGGCTACACGGAAGAACCCGATATGACCCGGATCACCATTGTAGTCAATGGCGATGACCTGGAAATTGAACAGGTTGTGAATCAGCTTTCAAAATTAGTTGATGTCATTAAGATTGTCAACCTGACGGAAGTAGACTCTCTGGACCGGGAATTGGTGTTAATCAAGGTGAAAGCATTACCCGAGAAACGCTCAGATATTGTGGATATCGTAGATATTTTCCGGGCTAAAATTGTTGATGTAAACCGGGAGACTATGGTCATTGAGTTAACGGGTTCACAGGATAAAATTGATGCCCTCTGTGAAGTGCTGCAGGACCATGGCATCATTGAAATCGTTCGTACGGGGAAGATTGTGATCTCACGGGGTCCTCTGCCTGCCAAAAATTTATGAAAATACATAAAATGCGGCTGAAACAGCAAAGTTTTCAGCCGTTTTTAGTTTTATTTTTAATTTAAACAAATTGCAGGAACCTATGTATAGGCAGTGGAAATATTCATAAAAGAAACACCAGTGATATTAAAAAGAGGTCGGATAAAGGAGAGGGGGATTGGGGTGACCCTGAGATTCATTATCGGAAGGGCCGGTACCGGTAAAACCCACACGTGTCTTACGGAAATAGTAGAAAGGGCCTCAAGGGACAGCAGTACAAACCTGATTTATCTCGTCCCGGAACAGGCCACCTTTCAAACAGAGAAAGCCATTCTACAGCGGCATCCTGCGGGCGGCATCATGAATATTCAGGTGTTAAGCTTCCAGCGCTTGGCCTGGCGGGTTTTGCAGGAGACCGGGGGAGGATTGTTTCCTCCTTTAAACGAGCTGGGCAAGATTTTAATCCTGCGGCGCCTTGTGGAAATACATAAAGAGAAGTTTAAGGTATTCGGACGGGTCATTGAACGGCCCGGATTTCTGGAAACCCTGGTTAAAGGTATTTCTGAGTTTAAACTCTATGCCGTCTCTCCCCAACTGCTGGAAACTTGCTTACAACATGAAGAAATAAACAGGCATCCCTCTTTACCCGACAAACTGGCGGATTTGGCCTTAATATATCAGGAATTTGAGGCCTATATCAAAAATCAGTACCTGGATACCGATGATTATCTAGATCTCCTGGCTAATAACATTCACCGGGCTTCATTTTTACGGGATGCTGAGGTCTGGGTAGACGGTTTCCACGGTTTTACTCCCCAGGAGTATCATGTTCTCACGGAACTGTTGCTGAAATGTGCGAGGATCAATGTCACTGTCTGCCTGGCGGAAGAGCACACCAGGAGGCTTTTGCCGGAAACCCACACTTTTTATCCACCTTGGGAAACATACCAGAGGCTGCGCCAGCTTGCCTCTGAGGTGAATTGTCCTCTGGAAAAAGATGTTGTTTTGGATTTTAGCGGTGAGCATCGTTTTTCCCGGCGAAGGGATCTGGCTTTCCTGGAAAACAGTTTTCTGGAAGAGGGAAAAGTGAGCCATCCACCAGGAGCAGGTTTAAAACTGGTGGCCGCTGCCAACCGGCGGGCAGAAATAGAGGGAGTGGCCAGGGAAATTATCAGGCTGTGCCGGGAAGAAGGGTATCGTTACCAGGATGTAGCTGTGTTATTGCGGGATTTCAGCCAGTATGAGCTGTTACTGCCAACCATTTTCTCCGATTATGAAATCCCATATTTTTTAGATATGAAGCGTCCCGTACACCACCATCCTCTTTTAGAGTTATTACGGGCCGCCCTTGAGGTAGTGGAAAAAGGCTGGAATTATGATCCTGTTTTCCGTTACCTGAAAACGGATTTGGTTCCCCTTTCCCGCCAGGATGTAGACCTTTTGGAAAACTACTGCCTGGCCCATGGTATCCGAGGTTCGCGCTGGACCGATGGACGACCCTGGCAGTACAGGCGCTCACTTACCTTAGGTGAAGAAAGTGAACTAACCCAGGGAGAAGAGATGGAATTACGGCGCCTCAACAAGGCCAGGGAACGGGCAGCTGCCGCCCTTTTGGCCCTGCAAAACCGCTGTAAGAAAAGTCACACAGCCCAGGATTATTGCTTTAGCCTCTTTAGGCTTTTAGAGGACCTGGGTGTTACCTGGAAACTGGAGTTCTGGAGCAAAAAAGCCGAGGAAGCAGGACGCCTGGAAGAAGCCAGGCTTCATGCCCAGGTGTGGGATAAGGTCATGGAACTCCTGGACCAGACGGCGGAAGTTTTGGGAAAGGAACCGTTAAATATCACGGAATTCAGCCAGGTCTTTAACAGTGGTTTGGAAGGAATACAATTAGGTTTGATACCTCCGGGATTAGATCAGGTGCTGGTCGGGTCCCTGGAAAGGTCCCGAAATCCCGATTTAAAAGGGGTTTTTGTACTAGGGGTTAATGAGGGAGTACTCCCGGCCCGCAGCCTGGAAGAGGGCCTGTTCTTTGACGATGAACGAAAAGTCCTGGCGGAGACAGGTATCTCCCTGGCTCCCGGCAGTGAGAAGCGACTGTACGGTGAACAGTTCTTGATTTATCTTGCCCTGACCAGAGCCAGTGATTTCTTATGGGTCAGCTACCCTATGGCTGATGCAGATGGTAAAGCTTTGGCTCCCTCTCCCTTGATTGCCAGGCTCCGGGAGCTATTTACCCCGGGTGAAGAGAAGTTAGCACTGGCCGTATGTACTGTGGAGCCTACCGGCGATAATGACGAAGATTATGTCGTTCATCCTTACCGGACCCTGGGATACCTGGCAGCTGTTCTGCGCCAGGCTGTAGAAGGAAAAGCAATAAACCCTCTCTGGTGGCATGTCTATAACTGGTATATAGACCAAAAAGAATGGCAGAAGCCCGTGAGCAGGGTAGTCCAGGGTCTTTATCATGTCAACCAGGAAGCCAGAATACCCCGGGAACAGGTCAGAAAAATATACGGGACGACTTTGCTCGCCAGCATATCAAGGCTGGAAAGATTTAAGGCCTGTCCCTTTGCCCATTTCCTGGCCTACGGGCTAAAACTCAAAGCAAGGCCGGAATTTAAACTGGGGGCCCCTGACCTGGGGCAGTTTTTCCATAAAGCCCTGGAGCGTTTCTATCAATACCTGCAGGACCATGAGCTGGAGTGGGCTGAATTAACCATGGAACAGGCCCGGGAGATTACCGAAGAGATTGTGAATGAACTGGTACCCCAGCTGCAAAACGAACTGCTTTTAAGTACGGCCCGCTACAGATATCTCACAGGAAAACTGAAACGTACGGTCTTAAGGGCCGTCTGGGTCTTAAGGGAACACGCCCGCCGCGGTACATTCCGTCCCCTTGGTGTAGAGATTGCTTTTGGGAAAGAGGGAGCTTTACCGGGGTTGCAGCTAACCCTGGCTGACGGAAGCACCATCATTTTACAGGGAAGGATTGACAGGGTGGACGGAGCCGCCGGTGACAAAGGTTATTACCTGCGGATCATAGACTTTAAATCGGGCTCTTCTTCTCTCAGCCTCCTGGAGATTTATTACGGCCTCAAGCTCCAGCTTTTGACTTACCTGGATGTGGTGTTAACCCACGCCCCTCATCTCATAGAGGGAGAAGCCTATCCGGGAGGCGTGCTCTATTTTACCATTAAAGACCCTTTTATCACGGAAAAAGGGCCTCTTTCCCCGGCGGAAATTGAAAAGAAAATTCTGCGGGAATTAAAAATGAAAGGGTATCTTCTCAAAGACCCTGCGGTTGCAAAAATGATGGATGCTGAGATTAGCGGCCCTTCGGACCTAATTCCCGTAAGCTTAAGTAAAGAACAGGAATTTTATAAAGGAACTGCCAATGCCCTCACTCTGGAAGAATTTACGAAATTGCGCCAGCATGTGGAGAAAATCCTTAAGGAAATAGGGCAGGAAATTATGGAAGGGGACGTGGGGATTCAGCCCTACCAGTACAAAGGGAAACGGCCCTGCACCTACTGCCTGTATGCCCGTGTTTGCCGTTTTGACCTTAGTGTTCCCGGCAATTCTTACCGTGTGCTTAAGGAACGGGAAGCGGGAGAAATCTGGTATGAGATTGGCGTTAAGGAGGTGGCGGAAGATGAGTAAACCGGCCTGGACCAGAGAACAGGAGACAGCCATCTATTACAGGGGTGAGAATATTCTGGTAGCTGCTGCCGCGGGAGCGGGCAAAACCGCCGTCCTGGTAGAAAGGATCATCCAGCGGGTCCTGGATTCCACCCAGCCCGTGGACGTGGATAAGCTGCTGGTAGTAACCTTTACCAACGCCGCTGCCCAGGAAATGAGGGAAAGAATCAACAGCGCCCTCACCAGGCGCTACCAGGATAACCCCACTGATAAACACTTACAGCGCCAGCTTTTACTGCTCAGTAGAGCCTCTATTTCTACCCTCCATGCTTTTTGCCTGGAAATCATCAGGCAGAACTATTACCAGCTATCCTTACCTGGAGGGTTGGCCCTGGACCCCCGTTTCCGAATTGCCGATGATACCGAGGCCATGCTTTTAAAACTGGAGGTGCTGGAAGAACTATTTGAAGATAAATATACGGAGGAAGATGAAATATTCCTGGAACTGGTGGAGGGGTTTGGCGGAGAGAGGGACGACAAGATTCTCCAGGACCTGGTATTAAAGCTTTATGAATTTTCCCGGAGCCAGCCCCAACCCTCTTTATGGCTGGCCCATGTGGAACACTCTTTTCAGGCCAACCTGGAGGATGAAATCACCCAGTCCCTCTTCCACAATATGCTGGAGAGTATCATCATACCCCTGGAGGATGGCCTGGAAAAACTGAAAGAAGCCCAGCGCCTGGCCCTCAGCCCGGGAGGGCCAGCTCTCTATAACAAGAATCTGACGGAAGAAATACATCTCCTGGAAGACATTTTGGCTAAGGCTAAAGTGTCCTGGCAGGCTGTTTACGAGGCGATGCAAGGCTTTAGATTTAACTCCCTGAAACCCTGCCGGGCTGAGGTAGAGGAAGCTTTAAAAAAGCAAGTGCAGGAACTCAGGGATGAGGTAAAAAAATCCCTGCAGCAGCTGCGGCAGGAATATTTTGACCGTTCCCCCGTGGAACTGCTCCAGGATATGCGTGACATGGCTCCGCTCATGGGGGCCCTGTGTCACCTGGTGGAGGAATTTTCTTTCCGTTTTCTCAAAGCCAAATTACAGCGTAATATCATCGATTTCTCCGATATCGAACATTTTACTCTGGCTTTACTGCGTAAAGAGGAAGGGGGACAGTGGCTCCCTTCGCCCCTGGCTCTAAAGCTGAGGACCAGGTATGAGGAAGTGCTGATCGATGAGTACCAGGACATCAATCCTGTACAGGAAGCTATCCTCGCTTTCGTCTCGCGCCAGGATTCGGAAAAACCCAATATGTTTATGGTGGGGGACGTTAAACAAAGTATTTATGGTTTTCGCATGGCCGAGCCCGGTCTTTTCCTGGCCAAGTACCGTGCTTACGGCCAGGAGTCCGGTGTACGGGGCAAAAAAATTATCTTGGCGGAAAATTTCCGCAGCAGGCAGGAGATTATTCGGGGGGTAAACTTTATTTTTCGCCAGTTGATGAGCCCCAAAGTGGGCGGTATCATTTACGACCGGGAGGCGGAACTGGTCTGTGGCGCCAGCTATCCCCCGGGTACAGGTGCTGGGACCGCTGCTATTGAAGTGCATATGCTGCAAAAGAACACGAATCAAGGGGAACAGGTCCAGCGGGAAGGAAAAGAGGAGAACGCAGGAGATTACCCGGAAAACGAAGAGTTAGATACTGTAGAGCTGGAAGCACGGCTCATCGGCCGGCGCATCTTGCAGCTCTTCGCGGGGGAAAGCGAAGGCGGACCGTTTATGGTCTGGGACCGGGGGAAAGGGGAATACCGCCCGGTCACTTACCGGGATATTGTGGTACTGCTCAGGACTACCAGGGGGCAGGCCCATACTTACCTGGAAGTATTCCGCCAGTTGGGGATTCCCGCTTATGCGGAAGTAGGGACAGGTTATTTTGCCGCCCAGGAAGTACAGACCATGGTTGCGCTGCTGCAGGTTATTGATAATCCCCGTCAGGATATCCCCCTGGTAGCTACCTTGCGTTCACCCCTGGTGGGTTTGACGGCCGAAGAACTTACAAGTGTCAGGCTCCAGCGGCCCTATGGTGATTTTTATGATTCCTTACGTTTGGCGGCACGCAAAGAAAGTGGGCGGCTGGGGGAAGAACTCCGTGCTTTCTTACAAAAATTACAGAGCTGGCGCACCTATGCCCGGCGTAATTCCCTGGTCGATTTAATCTGGCTTTTATACAGGGAAACAGGGTACTACGATTATGCAGGAGCTATGCCCGGCGGGAAACAGAGACAGGCTAACCTGCGGGCCCTCCATGACAGGGCCAAAGAGTATGAAAGCACTACCTACCGGGGGCTCTTTAAATTCCTGCGTTTCCTGGAAAAGTTAGAAGAGACCAACAACGACCTGGGGGCAGCCCGGGCCCTGGGTGAAAACGAAAATGTGGTCAGGATCATGAGTGTTCATAAGAGCAAAGGCCTGGAGTTTCCTGTGGTGTTCCTGGCCGGCTTGGGCAGGAAGTTTAACCAGCAGGACCTGCAGCAGGATATTTTGCTGGATAAAGAACTGGGTCTGGGGCCCGTCTGGGTGGATTACCGGCAGCGTCTGAAATACCCCACGTTGGCCAAAATGGCTATAAAAAATAAGTTGAAAAGAGATCTCCTGGCTGAAGAAATCCGTCTTTTGTATGTGGCTTTGACACGGGCCAGGGAAAAATTAATTCTTGTGGGCACCCTGAAAGACACTGAAAAGAAAATAAAAAGCTGGGGAAAAGTAATAGGCCGGGAGGAGTGGGAACTGCCCTTGGGGGTTTTAACACAGGCCAGCTGCTACTGGGATTGGTTGGGACCCTGCCTGATCCGTCATCGCTCCGGTGAGCCCCTGCGGGCTAAAGGTACAGGGCTTGGATTCCCTGCCCCTTCTTTAGCTGATTATCCCGTGGACTTTAAAATTTCTTTCTGGGAAACCCCTCTACAGATCACACAGGAGGAAAATGGCGGCGATTACCGTACTTATCTGGATAAGGTGAGGCAGTTGGAGCCGGTACCTTATAGCCCGGTTAAAACGACTGGAATAATCGACAGGCTGGCCTGGGCTTACCCACACAGTGCTTTAGCTGATATCCCGGCCAAATTATCGGTGACTGAAATAAAAAACCGTTACCAGTATTTAGCCCAGGACCATAGTGCCAGCCTTGCTTTTGTTCACTGGCGTGAATTAACCAGGCGGCCCCGTTTTCTCCAGGAAAAAAAAGGATTGTCAGCTAATGAAAAAGGCTCCGCTTACCATCTGGTGATGAGGCATCTGGAAGTAACCCAGGAACTGAGCAGGGAAAACATTGAGAGACAAATCCGGAGCCTGGTGGAAAGGGAAGTGCTGACGCCTGCCCAGGGAGAAGCCGTAGATGCCGGGAAAATAGAACAATTCTTTCATTCACCTCTGGGACAGAGAATGAGAAAGGCAGAGAAGCTGCTGCGGGAAGTCACCTTTACCCTTGTCTTACCTGTGGCCGAATTATACCCCCAAGTGGAAGATTATCCTGAGGAAAAGATCCTCGTCCAGGGGACCATTGACTGCCTGTGGGAAGAGAGAGAAGGCTTTGTCCTGATGGACTACAAAACCGACCTGGTAACAGAGGAAACGATGGAAAACTTAAGAAGCCGTTATCACATCCAAATGATGTTGTACAGCCGGGCGGCAGAGCAGATCTTAAAAAAACCGGTGCGGGAAAAAATCCTTTATTCTTTTGCCTTGGACCAGCCCCTAATTTTATAAAGTTATTCCGGGGAATATTGCTCTTTGCAGGAATTTGTGAACACAATATATAATATAATATTTTGATCTGGTCTACCTTAAGAGGAGGGATGATGTATGCTTTTAAAAGCACCCCAGGTAGCAAAAGCCTGGAAAAAATTTGTCTACCACGGGAAATTGGATAAAACCCTCCCGACCGTTGTAGCCCGTTCCTGGGAGAGATGTCTGACTAAGCTGGATCCTTTCACCGCTAACCATTTGGATAAGCTGGAGGAACATCGTTTTAAAGAATTACTGGAAAGATACAGTATGCTTATTGAGGTGGCTAAACCAATCATGGAAGAAATCTATCTTTCTATGAAAGGTTCCGGCTTCTGTGTTATTCTTACAGATCCCAAGGGCTACATCCTGAAAGTGCTGGGAGACACCGGTTTTATGGAAAAAGCCCGGCGGGTAAACCTCTCCCAGGGGGTTAACTGGCATGAACACAGGAAAGGAACCAATGCCATCGGAACAGCGTTGGTAGAAGAGAAACCGGTGACTATTTTTGCCCAGGAACATTTATTAAAGGAAAATCATTTTTTGACCTGCTCTGCCGCTCCTATTTTTAACAGTAAAGGGGAAGTGGCAGGGGTACTGGATATTTCGGGCAATTACTACCGGGCTCATCCCCATAATTTGGCTCTGGTGGTGGCCGGGGCCAAAGCCATACAAAACCGCCTGATCATGCTGGAGAGCCAGAAACATAAAAGTATGACGCCGGTTTACCAGCACAAGGCCGTTTATAGTTTTGATTCCATTATCGCTGAAAGTGAAAAAATGCAGACAGTGATAAAGCTGGCCAGGCGTGCAGCTCAAACTGAATCTACCGTTTTGCTCCAGGGCGAAAGCGGCACGGGAAAAGAATTGCTGGCCCATGCCATCCATAATAAAAGCAGCCGTTGTCACGGGCCCTTTGTAGCCATTAACTGTGGGGGCGTACCCCAGAACCTGGTAGAAAGTGAACTCTTTGGCTATGAAGAAGGTGCCTTTACCGGCGCCCGGGCCAGGGGGGCCAAAGGTAAATTTGAGTTGGCCAATGGCGGTACTCTGTTTCTGGATGAGATAGCCGAACTGCCTTTAGATTGCCAGGCGGCCCTGCTCCGCGTCCTCCAGGAAAAGTGTTATCACCGTATTGGCGGAGTTCAGCTTATTCCCGCAGATGTGCGGATTATCGCTGCCACCAATAAAAATCTTTATGAACAGGTGCAGCAGGGGAAATTTCGCCTGGACCTTTACTACCGTCTGAACGTGATCACCATTGAAATCCCTCCCCTCCGGGAGCGCCGGGAGGATATCGGCATTCTTACGGACCATATCCTGGCGGATTTGAGCAGCCGTTATCATCATTCCGGCATGGAGGTCTCACCCCAGGTAGACCAGTTGTTCTACAGCTATTCCTGGCCGGGGAATGTCCGTGAACTGGTCAATGTCCTGGAAAGGGCTATTCACCTGGCCGATAACAAAATTATTTTGCCCGAGCACCTGCCTAGCACCTTACAGGCCCTGTACAATGTAAGTCCACAGGACGGCGGGGGTACGGTTATGGATAACCTGGAGGTTCAGACCATTAGATTAGCTCTGCAGCGGTATGGTAACAACATCACCCAGACCTCCCGTTATCTTGGTATCTCACGTAACACCCTGTATCGCAAAATAGAGAAATACGGGATAAAAATATAACAATATTTGACAAAGCAGAATTTACAACTGAATTAAAGAATTTGTGGTATGACAGTCAGATTTGTGATAACATTTAATAAAATAATAAAAAATACAACAGTCCTTGGAGGGTAAAAGATAGGCTATGCAGATAAGGCCCGTAAAAAAAATGAATCTTTCAGACGAAGTGGCCCAGCAAATTCAGGAACTTGTCCAGGAGGGTGTTTTTAAACTGGGGGAAAAGCTTCCTCCTGAGAGGGAACTGTGCGAAAAGTTTCAGGTGAGTCGTACTTCTGTGCGGGAGGCTTTAAAAGGTTTAATATCCAAGGGCCTCTTGGAAAAAAGAAGTGACGGTACTTATGTCAGGGAAAAGTTTGATAATATCTTCGTGGAGCCCCTTACCCTACTAATTACATCCAAAAAGTTAAATATTGCGGACATTTTTGAAGCCCGTTCTGTGCTGGAAATCCAGAATGCAGGATTAGCCGCTAAAAAAGCCACGGAAGAAGATATCCGGCGTATGGAAGAGTGTATCATTAAGATGGAAAACCCTAAAAATACCAGGGAAGCTGTCTTGAATTATGCCACTGAATTTCATCAAATGATTGCCAAAGCTACCCACAATCCTATTCTGGAAGATATTTTTAAGGTGATGTTTCATATTTTTGTTCAGGATCCCAGGTCAATCAAAAATATTAAAAAATCTACAGCCTTTCACCGGGATATCTACGAAAAAATCAAAAACCGGGATGCTGCGGGTGCCGAAGAAGCTATGCGCAAGCATTTAATAGGCATTGTGGAGAGTTACAAATACGGTATGTAAGCCCGGATTTTAAAAATAACCCCATCCCCTTGTTCTTGCAGGTAACAGGGGATTATTAAATTCTTACATGGTATGATAATCACACAATATTGACTCGAAAACATTTATAATTTTATAGGATTGGAGGAGACGAGATGGCATCTAAAATCATCTTGCTGGCGACAGGTGGAACCATTGCTACCATGGCTGACCTGGAAAAGGGAGGATTAGTGGCCAGGCTGGATGGGGAAACTCTCCTTAGGAATGCGAATATGAGAAAATCTATGAAGGCAGGGAAATAAGTAAGGTACATACCACTTCCTTAGATGCCTTCTCTTCCGGAGAAAAGGGTTTGTTGGGATATGTTTACCCTGATCGTATTGTGTTTAACAGGACAAGGGAACGACGTATACTTGAACTTTCCAGCCTTAAGGATTATTCCGTAGAAATTATTAAATTTTATGCCGGGGCTGATGAAAAGTTTTTCCTGGCGGCCATTGAACAGGGCGTTAAAGGTCTTATTGTGGAAGGTGTGGGCCTGGGTAATGTTAACGAGCCTTTTTACCGGGGGATTAGAAAAGCCAGAGAGAAGGGCCTTGAAGTTGTGATTACCTCTCGCTGTTCGTACGGGAGGGTTGTTCCCAAATATGGCTATCCCGGTGGCGGTCTCTCCCTGGAAAACCTCGGTGTTATCTTTGGCGGGCATTTGTCAAGTCCTAAAGCCCGCTTATTGTTAATGATGGGCTTAAGCAAGGAGTTAGCCCATGAGGAGCTACAAGATTTATTTGTCTACTTCACCATCTAACCCTCCCCTATTCCCTTTGTAAAAGGGGGATGGTACATGTGTACCATCCCCCTTTTAATGCACCTATTCAGTTTAGCCCCCGCCAATGGGAGGAAAGATGGCTACACGGGACGCCTCCTTTAAGGGATAAGTATTAAACTGGCGTATGCCGTCTATCATCACAATTAGGGTCGATTCATTCGGTAATTGCAAGTAGGCAAGCAAATCACCGACAGTACTTCCATCAGGAATATCTACAAAAAGAGGTCCTTTTTTTGCTTCAGGTATGGTATCCCGCAAATAGGCATAGAGGCGAACCTCCACTTGCAATGTCTTCACTCCTCAAAAGTTAAATACCTTATCTAATTCCTCACCGGCAATGTCGAAAGTAGTGTTGTGGGGCGGGATTGGTTCGTTGGCAAAGAACTCGGGGAGGCGGTCGTGGGCAGGTGTAAATCCTGCTCTTGTATTAAACTCTTTTTCCACCCTTAAGACGGCTTTGCCCAATTCTGTAATATCATCTACAGTTACTTTTACCCCGTACTGGGCGGTCAGCATATCGGCCACTTTCGGCAGTGCTTCAGGCTCATCCAGGACAGTAAATGCTACAAAGAGACAGAGACCGGAACTGTCGATGGCAGCGGTAGCGATTTGCAGGCCACGGGAAAGGTCTACCTGACCTTCTGTGCCGAGAGGATCAACAAATCCACCGACCTTTAGAATATTCGTGGCCACACTGTATCCGGCCGTATGGTCGGCTCCCATGGTGGTCGTGGCGTAGGTAACACCGATACCCTTGACGGCCCGGGGGTCATAGGCAGGAATACCCTGTTTCTTTACAACAGGTACACGGGTTACGCCATAGGCCTGGCCTGTAAAGGCTGCTCCCTGGCCCAGGATTCTTCCCAGGGGGGTAGCTTTGCCAATTTCATTTTTCAGGAGGTTTAACATACCGTCCCCGTCGCCAAAGGGGATAATACCTGCTTCCATGGCGACAGCCATGGTTACGCCCATTTCAATGGTATCCAGGCCGATGTCATCACAGAGGCGGTCGGCCATGGCAATCTGATCCAGGTTATCGATACAACAGTCGGCTCCAAAGGCCCAGATGGTTTCATATTCAAAGCCGGCTGTGAGGTAATTGCCTTCAGCGTCGTTGTAAATTTGCGAACAGCGCATGACACAGCCGGGATGGCAGGCATGAGTGGGATTGCCTTTCCGGGCCAGAATCGTGTCATACATGAATTCACCACTGATCTTTTCTGCACCTTCGAAACGTCCCCGCTTAAAGTTTTCTGTAGGCAGTCCACCTGCTTCATTCAAGATGTTAATCAGAACAGCTGTACCGTAAGTGGGTAAACCTGTACCACAGGTCGGGTTAGTCAGTAACATCTTGCTAAAAGCCTGGGCGGCGGCTCTAAAGGCTTCTTTGTCTTTGATTTCTACGCCTGGGGCATTGGTATCATCTATCACCAGGGCTTTAAGTCCTTTGGACCCCATAACAGCCCCTGTGCCGCCGCGGCCGGCGTGGCGTACGGGA
>JAIHAN010000121.1 GCA_020054815.1 Peptococcaceae bacterium
TTAACAGGCGGCGGGGGCAAGGCTATCTCGGAATATTTCCTGCCTAAGTTTCCCCAGGCTGTTCTGGTCAATGGACCCCAGTTTGCCAATGTCAGGGGTTACCTCAAATTAGCTTCTGCCTTATTTAAAATGAGTTTTATGGGATAAACTAAAGAGGCCAGAGTGGCCTCTTTTTAGTTGATAGTTGGTAGTTGATAGTTGATAGTATCCAACGCTTTACGCTCACCGACTTCCGACCACCGACTTCCGATAATGCTGTACTAGAACATGAACTAGGAAGCAATTAAACTCGGAAATCGGATATCGGATATCGGGAGGCGAAGCCGTATTCGCCAAAAAAAGACGTCGGACGTCGGAAAGCGGAAGTCGTAAACAGTCCCCTTTGCGGACTGGGAAAAATTTTGGTAAAATGATTGCGAAATATGTTGGGGAGGTCTCAAGAATGCAGCAGCGTTTAGATACGGGGCAATCTCGTTATGAGCAAATTGCTATTGATATTGCTCAGAGGATTGCGCGTGGGGAATTTCGGGTAGGCCAGAAACTTTCGGGCCGTTCTCTTTTAGCGGGGACATATAATGTATCACCGGAAACCATCAGGAGAAGCATTGCCCTCTTGCAAAACATAGGCGTGGTGGAGGCAGTTACAGGCAGTGGGATAATTATTAAGTCCAGTAAATTAGCTAAAGAATATTTGGCTGAATATAGTGAACGCCAGGAAATCATCAACTTAAGAAACCGTATCAACGACTTACTGGAAAGACGGCGTAATTTGGATTTGGAACTGGAAAAAGAGCTGTCCAAACTCCTGGAGTATTCCTTCCAGAAGTCTTCCATTTTACAACAGATTGAAGAAGTGACGATTCCTCCCTCATCCTGGATGGTGGGTCGGACCATTAGTGATGCCAATATACGCTATCATACCGGAGCTACCGTTGTGGCAGTGATCCGGCAAGGCGAGGAGATTTTCTCTCCCCCTCCGGATTTAGTTTTAGAAGAAAACGATGTCCTGATTTTGGTGGGAACTGCCGGCGCCAAAGAACGGGTAAAGGAAATGATCAACGAAGAACCTAAGCGGGATTAATTTTTACTTTATATATGTGTTTTCTCTCCAAATATCCTTCTTCTTTATCCCCTCGAAATGCGATGGGGATTTTTTTCTCCAATAATTGGGAAAAGTGTTGCCATTAGGAGACATGGCAGGAGTAGGGGCTTATGTGGCGAACATTATTATTAGGAGGTGTAGGGGTTTGAATATTGTAGACCTGGTGATTATTGTGTCTCTGGTCGTAGGCGCCATCAATGGTTATCGAAGGGGCCTCTTCGGGAGTTTGTGCGGCCTGGCAGCAAACCTGCTGGGATTGTTTGTTGCCATCAAATATTACCCGCAGCTTTCCTCCTGGCTTAATCAACAATTCTCTCTCAGTTTAAAAGTCAGCCAGTTCTTCAAAGCCCATGTTATGTTACCTCCGGCCGTTAGTACATTACAATTGACCAAGCTTCCCCTTCCCGATCTCATTAAGCAGTTGGAAAGCACAGCCCTTCCTCCGGAAATTAAGCTTCACCTGATGGATTATCTGCAGAAATGGTGGACATCCCTTAGTTCCTTCAATAATTTAGGAGAACTGATTCATTATCTGGTCGCTATTGCCCTGATTAACGGGTTGGCTTTCTTTCTTATCTGGCTTGTGGTGGACAAGACTGCAGTACTTTTGGCTGAAGGGCTGACCCGCTGTACACAGAACTCCCTCGTGGGAGATCTCAACCGTTTGAGCGGCACCATGATAGGAGTGGGCTTGAGGGCCCTTAGCTTAACGATTTTTTTGGGAATTATCAGTCCCCTGTTGTCTTTGACTTCGGCGGCCCAGCCTTCCTTGTTTTCATCTGTTCTTAAAACTATGAACCAGTCCCAGTTGGTGCCCTATTTTACTTCAGCCTTTACCCTATTATTCAGCAAATTGATTACCCTTTGGCAGTAAGTAGTACAGAACATGAGGCAAGAAAGAATTATGCTGCAACGGAGCTGTTGTGAGGATCACACAAAGGGTGGTGGATTTTATGGCCTGGTTTGGTTTTGGCAGTACAAAGATAAGCTTGGAGGAATTAAAAAAATCCATTATAGAAAGCCCTGATACGTTCCCGCAAGATTTACGGAAAAACTTAGAAAAAATTGATTTTGTCACAGGCTGGGAAGTAATCAAATTAACCTTACCTTACTTGAACAAAGTGAAAGGCAGAAACCTGGTCAGGTTACTTTTGGGGGATAAAATACATTTACTGGAAAGTCTTGCGGAAGAGCGGACGGAAAGGCTTTTGGCTATTGAGTGTCTAGGCTATTTGCCTTCCCGGGAAACAGTAGAAATCCTGATAAGGCTCTTAAGCAGCAAGGACGAAAATGTGCAGCTGGCAGCTGCGGGGGCTCTCAAGCACCACACCCCCCGCCTGGTTGTGCCTTATCTGATGGATGCCCTTTTAGAGGGTTCCGCCTTACCCTCCCGGGTAGGGGAAGTACTACTGGTAATGGGATATTATGCCGAGGAGGCTTTGCTGGAAGCTTTTCCGCAGGCAACCCCCACTATACAGGCTTACATCCTGGAACTGCTCACCCATGCGGCAAATCCCAAGTGTAAGGATTTGGTGGCAGAAGCCTTGAAACAGGATGACTTCAAACTGAAAACTAAAGCCCTGGAGGCCGTGGCCAGCTTTTCTTTCAGCGAGTTCTGGCCTGAGGTTGTCATGTGTTTGGCAGAACCCCAGTGGACCCTTAGGGCTAAAGCCCTGGAGGTTTTGGCAAAACTAGAAGTAAAAGAAGCCCGGGACTTCGTGGAGGCTTTTTTGCATGATGAAGATGAATGGGTGCGAGAATGCGCTCAATACTATCTGAAAACCATAGAAAATGTTTCTACAATAACGGAGGAGAAAAGCAATGCTGTTAACCAGTTGGGCTAGTATTACCTTTTTCACGGATATTTTTAAGATAGAGGACTTGAAATTATGGGGTACTAAAGCCTTGATGATTCTATTGATCTTAGTGGTAGCCCGTATCGTCATGTCTCTTGGGTATCTATTAATAGAGAGAGTTTTCCGGGTTCAGTACATACCGGGAAAAATCAGCTTTGATGAACGTAAGAAGAATACTTTAAAAGCCCTCTTAAAAAGTGTTTTACGGTATGCTATCTATTTTATAGCTGCTATTACTATCCTGGATGAATTAAATGTACCGGTAACCGCCGTTTTATCTGCCGCCGGTATCTTAGGTTTGGCTGTTGGTTTCGGCGCCCAGAACCTGGTCCGTGACGTCATTACCGGTTTCTTCATTTTGTTTGAAGACCAGTTCTCCGTGGGAGAGTATATCGAAACAGCGGGAGTTGGCGGTATTGTGGAAGAAGTGGGATTAAGGGCCACCAAGCTTAGAGACTGGGGGGGGCAGCTTCATATAATCCCTAACGGAGAAATTACGAAAGTTACAAACCACAATCGTGGCAGTATGCGGGCTTTGGTGGAGGTGGGCATCGCTTACGAAGAGGATATTAACCATGCCTTAAAGGTTTTAGGGGAAATTGCCAAAGACATGGCCAGGGACTATGCCCAGGTGATTACAGAAGGCCCCGATGTTCTGGGGATTGTCAACTTTGGCCAGTCAGAGGTTCTGATACGGATCATTGCCAAAACCAAACCCATGGAACAGTGGGCCGTGGAGAGGGAAATGCGCCGCCGGATTAAAGAAACCTTCGACAAAGAAGGGATAGAAATACCTTATCCTCGCCGCGTGTATATCCAGCCTGCGGAAAACGAAGGCCGTAAGAAAAAACAAGGTACGGCAGAGTAAAAGGGTGAGAGAGATGGCACAGTTTTATTTAGGTGATGTTGTCAAAATGCGAAAAAAACATCCTTGTGGCGGCGATGAATGGGAAGTGCTGCGGACAGGCATGGATTTTCGCATCAAATGCCTGAAATGCGGGCGGCAGGTCTGGTTGGACAGGCCGTCTTTTGAAAAGGGAGTAAAAAAAATAATCAAGCGAGGACCTGATGCGCCAACGGAAACGCCGGAATGATCCGGCGTTTCCAGCAACTATCAACTAATCTTGTGTATTTGGCGAAGTATGCTATAATCATCTGCTGTAACCCTGACTTTTACACCAAACACAAAGAAAAATGGCCTCAACCCCTTGCTACAAGCGGGATAGCGGTCTTTTTAATTTGTCACAAAAATGTAGGGTAAAACCTCATTTTTTAGCTTGAGCCAAAATTTTTTTAGTATTACCCGGAAACAACTCAATAAATTAAAAGATTTTTAATAAAAATACTAAGGCATCTTTGCCGTCCGAGAGGGGCAAGATGCCTTAATAAAAATTTTATTTAATGGGGAGCGTTAAACATGAAGGAACTTGATTGTTTAGGTGAAATTTGCCCCACACCGATAATTAGGCTTAAACAGGCTATGAAAACTTCAGGTTCAGGTTCGAAGATAAAATTAATTACAGATCATAGTTGTGTACAGCAGTCGATTCTTGATTTTTTGCAAAAAACCAACCATAAGATTGAGATTAATGAGGTGATTAATGGTGTCTGGGAGATAGTAGTTACCAAGAGTTAGCAAAAACTCTTCTCTCCTACCTTTTTCAAAAAGGCAATAAATTTCTTATTATTCAGGTTTATTTCTTTCTCTTCTTTATGTATTAGATAAATTTCATAACTCATTTCAAAATCTAAAATATTTATTTCCTTCAGTTGCTTGGTGTAAATCTCTTTTTTCAAGGCTATATATGGCAAAATTGACAAGCCATACCCTTTAATAACAGTAGCTTTAACGGATTCAATAGAATCCAAGTCAAAAAGAACTTTGTATTCGCTTATGTTATAGCCCCTATCTTGTAAGTATTTATTTATTTCCTGGCGAATCTTATATTTGTCATGAAGCATAATCAGGGGATAATCCCTGATTTCTTTTAATTGGATATTTTCTTTAATGGGAAAATTAGGTGAAGCTACGGCAATCAGCCGGTCCTCCCCAACCTTTGTATAAATTAGTTTTTCTTCTGAAGGTTTCCCATGAATAAATCCTATGTCACATACATCATTCATTAAATTTTGTTCAACATCTTCGGAAAAATGTGACGTTAAACTGTAATTGTAATTAGGAAATGCTTCCTTTATTTTGTACAAAGTACAGGGCAGGGCATAGGTAGCCATAGTGGGGCAGGCCTCAATTCTAATTATATGAGGATATTTTTTTATAACATTTAATTCTTCCAACATTCTATCATAAGTTTTTATAATGTTTCTTGTGTATTTCTGTACAATTTTTCCTGCATCGGTAAGTTCAATGCCCCTAAAATTTCTAATAAACAGTTGACAACCCAAATTATCTTCTATTTTCTGCAACATTTGGCTTAAAGCCGGCTGAGTTATATGAGAGGATTTGGCTACTTTCGTTAAATTTTTCGCAATTGAAACTTCATAAAAGTATTTCAAATGCTCAATTTGCACAATGTGTCACTTCTTTCTTTTTTGCTCTTTCTAAAAATTATAAACAAAAGAAAGGTATAAGTAAATCTTATGTTATTTATAAGGCATAACATTTATTTATATGATATAAGTACAACTAATTATGAACATTTTCACAATCTGCTATAATCAAATTACCTGATCCTTGCGCATGGATTTGTGAATTCTATCTCAATTTAAAGGAGCGTGAGCAAATGTCAGAAACAAGCATCAATACGCGCATATCTCCCCGGGTAAGGATCGATAGCAAAAAAAACCCGAAAAAGAACCAAATTCCTGTCGGCATAGGGATTTTGGCAACTATGGTAGTCTTCGCCCTTTACTTAGCAACTATATCTTCCAAACTTTCCCTTTTATGGATTGCAGGCTGTTGCTTCGGATTCATTTTACAAAAATCCAGATTTTGTTTTACAGCCTCAGTGCGAGACCCCTATCTCACGGGCAGCACTTCCCTTACTAAAGCCGTTCTAATCGCTTTCGCCATAACGACAATCGGTTTTACTGCCATTAAGTTTGGTGCTTTCCTAAAGGGTCAACCCATCCCGGGCCAAGGATTTATAGTCCCTATCAGTTTAGCTACTGTAGTGGGAGCTTTCCTCTTCGGAGTCGGCATGGTTATATCAGGAGGATGTGCCTCAGGTACACTTATGCGTGTCGGTGAAGGATTCAGTATGCAGATGCTTTCCTTGTTCTTCTTCGTAGTAGGTTCCTTATGGGGTGCTCATGATTTCGGCTGGTGGCAAACAAATTTCATTTCAACGGGCCCCAAGGTTTTCCTGCCAGATGTATTTGGCTGGATTGGAGCATTAATAGTACAATTTCTGATTATCGGTACTTTATATATTCTTGCCGATAAATGGGAAAATAAAAAACTTCAAGATCAATAATAAATCAACATGAGGGGGATTTTAGCATGAGCGAAGTTATTTTGGATTGCATGGGAGAAGCTTGTCCTGTTCCTTTAATTAAAACCCAAAAGAAAATGGCAACTTTGTCAGTTGGCGATACTCTCATCGTGCAAATTGACCATAGCTGTGCCATGAAAAATGTCCCGGAGTGGGCCAGAAAAGAAGGGTATAACGTAGAAATCGAGGAAGTAGCCGAAGGTGAATGGGAAATCTTTATTGAGAAGACAAAATAATCGGGAGGTGTTATTTTGGAACTGAAAAATAATAAATATTATGAACAATGGTTTAAAAATGCCTGGACCTATGTTACAGGCGCCGTACTCCTTTCCCTTTTCCAAATCGTTACATTGGTTACCACTGATGCTGCCTGGGGTGTAACAGGGGCTTTTGCCAACTGGGGAGCCTGGATCTATCAAGCATTGGGTGGTAGTGTTGACGGGTGGGCATATTTCAGCAGCAAATCTGCCCAAGCCACTTTGCAGGGAGGATTTCTCAGAGACGGTATCTCCATTAGAAACATGGGTATTATTTTTGGCGCTTTGTTTGCTACCCTTATGGCCTCCCAGTTTAAATTTAAAAAAATAAAATCCTGGAGGCAGGTAATAGCGGCTATTTTAGGCGGTTTATGTATGGGTTATGGTGCCAGGATAGCTTCCGGGTGTAACGTTGGTGCCCTCTACAGCGGAATCGCTTCTCTGTCCCTTTCCGGTTGGGTATTCGCTCTCTTCTTGTTTATTGGTGCAATGGTGGGAAGCAAGTTGTTAGTCAAATACTTCATGTAAGTGGAGGCATTTATGGAAAAACGGGTGGAAAAATATGATGTGGTTATTATCGGTGGCGGGGCAGCAGGACTCACTGCCGGAATCTATTGTGGCCGTGCCAAACTAAAAACACTGATAATAGAGAAATCCCTAGTTGGCGGACTTGCAACCTACACTAATGAAATAGAAAATTATCCGGGGTTCCCGGAAGGCCAAACCGGCATAGGTTTAATGGAATTATTTCAAAAACAGACTAAAAAATTCGGTGTTACCTTCAAACTGACTGATGTAAAAGGTGTCAAACTTGAAGGCGAAACAAAAATAGTTGAGACCTTCCGGGCAAATTATGAGGCAAAAGCTGTCATCGTTGCTACTGGAGGAAAACCTAGATTAACAGGGGCCAAAGGAGAAGAAAAATATTTATATGACAAGGGAATATCCTTCTGTGCAACATGCGATGCCGCAGCAAATATCGGCAAAGATGTGCTGGTCATAGGAAGCGGAGATGCAGCAATCGAGGAAGGTATGTTTCTTACAAAGTTTGCAAATAAGGTTTTCGTCTCCGTCCTTCACGACAAGGGAAAAATGGACTGCAACGAAATTGCCAGGGAACAAGCTTTGGCCAATCCTAAAATGGAATTTATCTGGAATACAGTTGTTGAAGAGTTTACAGGTGAGGACCGCTTGGAAAAAGTTGTATTAAGAAACCTAAAAACTAATGAGTTGATCCCTATCAAAGTAGATTCCTGCTTCCTGTTTATTGGCTATGAGCCTAATACAGAGATTTTTAAAGGTATACTTGAAATGAATAAGGCTGGATACCTAATAACCAATGAAAAGATGGAAACAAATGTAGAAGGAGTTTTTGCTGTTGGCGATGTAAGAGACAAATTCCTAAAACAGGTCGCAACTGCTGTTGGTGATGGGGCTATAGCCGGTTACTCAGCTGAAAAATACATAGCAGAAAGCGAAATTTATCATAACCAGATCCTTAACAACGATAAACCAGGACTCGTCTACTTATGGAATGCCGTAGACCCAAAATGCAGAGAATACCTCCCGGTAATCGAGAAAATGGAGGCTGAGTATAAAGATAAAATTAGAATAACTAAAGTAGATATTTATAAATCAACAGGAATTGCCAATAGACTTGGCATAACCGACGTGCCTTGTCTGATAGTTATTAAAGATGGCCAAATCCATGAGATAATTAAAGATAATATATGTGAGGAAATAGCAGCATCTGTTTGCTGATCTTAACAATGTTTTCTTGGCTGTGTGGAATTGCCGCATAGCTTTTTTTATCGCCAAAAGTTAATTTAATGTAAAAAACAAAAACTTAACTTGCGGCAGCTCTTTTAATTATATTATTATTGTTTGTGAAGGTTAATCTTTATAAATTAAACGTGAAATCGGAATGTGGATAAATAAGAACCTGTGGATAAGCAATTTATTACCAATAAGTGGTTATTTCCCGCTATTAAATTCCTTTTAACT
>JAIHAN010000006.1 GCA_020054815.1 Peptococcaceae bacterium
CCATACTGCAGGTAGGTAATCCATTTGAGCGCGATATAATTCATCATCAAGGTAATAATGGTCTCGTTGGTACCCCACTGGGCCTTCAAAAAGGCAGGGATAAGGGCCCACAACCCCCCGCCGATGATACCGGCCAGGGCCATTAAGGTTAATAAGACCGGCTGGGAAAGCTCAGGGTTTTTCAGCGCTACAAAACTGGCAAAGAAAGCACCCATGGCAATCTGACCTTCGCCCCCGATATTCCAGAACTGCATCCGAAAGGCAATGGCAATACCCAGGGAGGTTATGATTAAGGGAACGGCCTTAATGACCGTTTCTCTGACACGGTAAGCCGTACCAAAGGCACCCTTGAGCATGGCTTTATATACCAGAAGAGGCTCCAGATTTAGAGCCAGGATAAGCAGGCTTGAGGTTAAAAGGGCCAGGATGATAGCCGCGAGCCTGATGGTAAGGCTTTCCAGCTTGGTGACTTCGCTTCTTTTGATCATTCTAAACAACTTCGGCACCCTCCAGTTTCCCGTTTCTTTCTCCCAACATCAATAACCCGAGTCTTTCCTTAGTGGTCTTGGCGGCATCCAGTATACCGGTGATTTCTCCCCGGGACAAAACCATAATCCGATCACAGAGTTCCAAAAGCACGTCCAAATCTTCACCAATGAATAAAATGGCTACTCCTTTTTTCTTTTCCTCGTTGAGCAAATCATAGATAGTATGGCTGGCGTTAATATCCAAACCCCGAATTGGATATGCGGTAATCAAAAGGGTAGGATTGGAATCCAGTTCCCGGCCTAATAAGACTTTTTGAATATTGCCCCCTGATAATTGTCTAATGGGATGATCGATACCCGGGGTTTGAATATCCAGTTTTTTGATAATTTCTTTGGCCTTTTCCACCGCGGGTTTTCTGTCAATAAAGATACCTTTTTGGTTCTGGTACTGCTTCAAGATAAGATTATCCACCATGTCCATAGAGGCCACCAGTCCCATGCCCAGACGGTCTTCGGGAATAAAACTCATGCTGATCCCTTTGGTAATTATCTCCCGGGGTGTCTTACCCACCAGGTTATCCCCCTCAAAGAGTATCTCCCCGCTTTTCACAGGGTAAAGCCCGGCTATGGCTTCACAGAGTTCCCGCTGGCCGCTGCCGGCAATGCCGGCCACACCCAGTATTTCCCCGGCGAAAAGGTCAAAATTAAGTCCCCTTAAGACCTCCACGCCTTCTTCGTTAAGAACTCTCAGGTCTTTAACCTCCAGGACCTTCCTGCCTTTTTCCGTCTCAAGCCTTTTGATCCTTAAGTCCACGGGACGGCCCACCATTAACTCCGTTAATTCTTGAGCGCTGGTGGCCCCTTTCTCAACGGTTTTTACCGTCTCCCCTTTACGCAGAACCGTTATTCTGTCGGCTATGGCCATGACTTCATTTAATTTATGGGTAATAAAGATGACGGCACAGCCCTCATCTTTCATTTTTCGCATGATGGCAAACAACTTTTCTGTTTCCTGGGGTGTTAAGACAGCTGTAGGTTCGTCCAGGATAAGAATATTGGCACCCCGATAGAGAACTTTAAGAATTTCCAGGGTCTGTTTTTCTCCCACAGACATCTCGTAAACTTTTTTCTCGGGATCTATGTCCAGTTCATACTTGGCTGCCAGTTCTTTAATCCTGGCCGTAAGACCCTTCTCATTTAAAAAGAGGCCTATCCTCTGGCCTAAAATAATATTTTCCTTAGCCGTGAAAACTTCCACCAGTTTAAAGTGCTGGTGAATCATGCCGATACCGGCAGCGATAGAGTCCCGGGGAGAAGAAAATCTCACTTCTTTCCCGCGAATAAAAATAGAACCGCTGTCGGGGGTATAAATCCCCGACAGCATGTTGACAAGGGTGCTTTTACCGGCGCCGTTCTCGCCCAGGAGAGCATGAATTTCGCCGAATTTCACCTCTAAGTTCACATTATTATTGGCCACGACTCTACCGAAGGTTTTGGTAATCCCTTCCATAGATATATAGGACATCTTTACATTCCTCGCCTGTCTATTTTACTTTACCTTTAACACCTTCTACGAACCAGTCGAAAGAGAGCATTTCCTGGTCAGTCATAGTTTTTCCGGCAGGAACCTTTACAGCCCCGCTCTGATCCTTAATAGGACCTGCAAATACATGAAGTTTCCCGGAGAGGATATCTGCTTTAGCTTTTTCAACAGCTTCTTTAGCACCTTTGGGGGCGTTGTCTGTAAGGGGTGCCAGGTCAACAATGCCATCTTTCATGCCTTCCCAGTAGCTGGTGGGCTTCCAGGTACCATCCATGATGGCTTTTACCTGAGCTACATAGTAGGGACCCCAGTTCCACACGGGAGCAGTCATATAAGCCTTGGGAGCCTTATCTTTCATATCAGTATTGTAGCCGATAGACCACTTGCCTGCTTCTTCAGCCGCCTGCTGAGGACCTGCTGTATCCTGGTGCTGGGCTATAACGTCAGCGCCTTCAGCTAAGAGGGCTTTGGCGGCTTCTTTTTCTTTAGCGGGGTCATACCAGGTATTGGTCCATTTTACACTTACTACAGCCTTGGGATTAACGGAGCGAACACCCAGGGTAAAGGCGTTAATGCCCCTCACAACCTCGGGAATATTAAAGGCAGCTACATAGCCAATTTGATTGGTTTTTGTTTTTAAACCGGCTACGATACCGGAGAGATATCTTGCCTCATACATTCTGCCGAAATAGTTGCCCATGTTATCTGTCATTTTGTAGCCGGAGCAGTGTAGAAACTTAACGTTGGGATGATTCTTAGAGACTTTTTCCATGTAGTCCATAAAACCAAAGCTGGTGCCGATAATCACATTGGCGCCCTGGTCGATCATATCATTGATTACTTTCTCTACTTCAGGTCCTTCAGGCACGGATTCTTTGTAAATAGTCTTTACTTTTAATTTTTCTTCCAGATATTTTCTGCCTTCGTTATGGGCATATGTCCAGCCGCCGTCACCAATAGGTCCTACGTAGATAAAACCCACTTTGATTTCGGGTTTCTTTTCAGGTGCCGGAGCCGGAGCAGGAGCCGGTGCAGGCGCCGGCTTGCTTTGGCCGCAGCCGGTGAGTACTACCGCCATAATCATGACGATAACCAAGAGTAAACTAAGTGTCTTTTTCATGCTTTCTCCTCCTCAATATTTTTTAATATTTCAACCGGTAAGCCTATGTACCTACCGAGAATACCCTACCGATGGGGAATGCCTATTCTCTTTCCTCAAGCAAAGACTATTCCCTCACTGCTCATAGATTCGATAATGACCAGAGATTCCAGCCGGATGCCCTGTTTTTCCACTACCTCACGGCCCTTTTGAAAACCTTTTTCAATAACAATACCTACACCCGCTACCTGGGCTCCCGCTTGCTGTACAATATGGATTAAACCGGCCATCGCTTTACCGTTGGCCAGGAAATCATCAATAATGAGAATTTTGTCCGTGGGATGAAGGAATTCCCTGGCCACCCTAATCTTGTACAGCTTGTCCCTGGTATAGGAATAAACCTCGCTCTGGTAAGTTTCCTGGTCCATATTACTGGATTCATATTTCTTGGCAAAGAGAACGGGCACTTTAAAATACTGGGCAGTAATACAGGCAATGCCAATACCTGAAGCTTCCAGCGTGAGGATCTTGCTTACTTCTACATCTTGAAAGCGCGCCTTAAACTCTTTCCCTATTTCATTAAAGAGGGCTACATCCATCTGGTGGTTGAGAAAACTGTCTACTTTAAGGATACGGCCGTCTATGATTTTGCCGCACTCTAAGATTTTCCTTTTTAACAACTCCATTGTTGGCTTTCCTTTCTACGAATAAATGAAAAACTCCCGGGATTGTAATTACCAATCCGGGAGTTTATAAGTCAGACTTGCCTCTTAACAAGCAATACTTACCATAAGGTACAGCAAACCCACGTATAAACAACCCGTAGTCAGGCAATTTACGGTCGCCTGGTAGAAACATTTAGACCATATTACTAAACGTATACAGGTTCTACGAACTATATTGGTTTTTATTGGGTATAATGTTCGTCTATTTACTTTAATCTTATCTCAGCTTTCGGAAAAAATCAAGCTTATCTTACTTAATTGGCAATCATTTAGCAGAGGTTTCGGCAAGCTGGTTTACATGGACTCCATCATCCCCAAACCGCGGAATCTGTGACGCGGCAGTGTCATAGCATAATCAATCTCGCGCAAGATTTTCTCTTTTTCCTGGGGCAACTGTCCGCTGACGTCCCAGAAATTCAAGTAATGGTCGCTGGCCAGAAAGCTTTCAACATTTAGATTTTCTACCAGCAATCTGATTTCCTTTAGGGCATCATGGGGTTCCAGCAGCTTTAACTCCCCGGCACAGTACTTTTCGGCCAGGATAGAACCCTGAGTGGGGACAAATGTTCGCAGCCTGATAAAATCCGGGTTGATGGCATTAAGCACCCGGGCGCTCTCCAGGGCGTGCTCCTTAGTCCATTTATACCCACCCAGACCTACCATGATGTACTCACTTAATTCGATCCCGGCCTGGCGGACTTTTAACCCCGCCCTGATTTGCTGCTCTGCCGATGTCCCTTTTTTTATTTCCTCCAGCAAGGGATCATAGCCGGTTTCCATTCCCGTATGAATGCGGGCTAATCCCGCCTCCCGCAAAGTCCTCATTTCAGCTTCAGTCTTTTTGTCGATATACTGGGATGAGCCGTAGGTGGTAACCCGCTCCAGGCGGGGGAAAACCTTATAGGCATAGGCAATTATTTCTGCCAGCTGGTCCGTTTTCATCAGGATGGAGTTGCCGTCAGCCAAAAAGAGAGACCTTATTCCCTCGCCATAGTATTTTTTCCCTTCGTCCAGATCTTCTTTTAATTCTTGCACGCTTCTGATCCTGAACCTTTTCTCCTTGTATAAATTGCAGAAGGTACATTTATTATGAGGACAGCCGATGGTGGCCTGCAAAATAAAACTATACGCTTCACTGGGCGGCCGGTAGACCATGCCTTCGTATCTCATTGCTTTTCACCCCTTATAAAACTTTACAGTTTTATCCTAACTTATCATCTCACGAAATGGCAATACTTACGAAGGCAGCCATAACCACCCTACCCTGAACAGTCCAGAACAAAGGACCATAGTTGACCTGGTTACCCAATAAAATATAGGCGGAAAGGAAAGATAGAGCAAAGGACAAACCCACAGCAAAAAAACCTTTTCCCAGGAAATATTCCCTGATACTTAAAGGAGTCACCGCATATGCCCTTAAGACCCGGCTCTCCTTTTCTTCTATGGTTGTAAAGCCAACCACCAATCCCGCAATCAACACCATACCCAGGACAATAAAGGCGGCCAAATAGGCACGGGCAGGAGAGACACGAACACCCAGGTTCTCTATTTTAATATCAACCAGAGGTTTACCGTGGGCCAGATAATCTAGCAACCCCTGTCATCATTGCATTGATCAAGCTGATTGTCAAGGTGATATACGTTTTTCTATTTAAAATGCGACACTGGGGACGGTTCTTTCTGTCGCACACCAAGTACCATTTTACTCATACCTCATTGTCATAATAATTTTGAATTAGCCTCCCGGATTTATGTTAGGCTTATTATTATTAAATAAAAAATTCCTCTTCGCATTAATTAGCGAACGGGGAACACAGAATCGCGGGCAAAAGTTACTACTACTGGTCTCATGTTTTTACCATGTTTCAACGGCAAAAAACCAAAACCCCTCAACCCTTGCCATTATTAACTTTGGCGGGAGCGTGTAGGAATCGAACCCACCCAGCGGAGGAGCGCTCCGCCACACTGGTTTTGAAGACCAGGCGCACCACCAGGCACAATCCGCTCCCTTTATGTTCTTATTATAACTTAAGACAAGGAAACCAGTCAAAGTCACAGGCCCGGTAATATTAGGGCCTTCTTTCCATTAATTTTCGTATTTCACCCAGACGTATGGTGAATTTATTTTTGTCCAGGTATTCCAGGAAGGGCACGGCTATTTTGCGGGTTGTTCCCAAAAGGTCCCGGGCCTGCGCCACCGTTAGCGCTTCATGTTCGTTAAACCAGGTCCTGAGCTTATGTTTACCTTCATTGACCAGGTCAGTTAAAAGATACAGGTCTTCGGTGAGGGGTGTGAGGATCCCCGTCCGCAACATGTACGGTAAAACCTGGCTGGCCAGTTTTTCTTCCAGGTGTAATTCTGTTTTGACCTGTTCCCAGCCGGGAATCTGCCAGAGGCAGTCCCGGTAAAACTTCTCAACTTCGCAAATTTTTGAGGCCAACAACCCCTCTAAACGGGGAGTATACCCCGGAGGAGCCAGGTATTGCCCCTCATGTAATACCAACTTCTTATGCTGAACCCAATAATTTACCAGGATATTAAAATCTTTCTGGGATAAATCCGCCGACAGTTTGGCTCGCAAGATCTCTTTATTCATACCCTGTTCTAAGGGGTTTTCCCTCAGATACTTCTTGATCTCCCCTGCTGCTCTTTCCTCCAATAGAGCAAGGACTTGGGAACTAATATAAACACTGTCTTTATCGCTTAATGCCACCAGGGCCCCTTTTTCCACCAGGCCTTGCATGATGAGTTGTGCCGTCTCGTTCCTCGTGGCAAGATATATGGCAACTTCCTCCAAAGAAGTGGGAGTTTTACGTTTCTGCAGGAAGCTTTGGGCGAGTGCCGCAGGATCACCGGATGCTTTCAG
The DNA here is from genome assembly GCA_020054815.1 of Peptococcaceae bacterium. GTDB lineage: Bacteria > Bacillota > Peptococcia > DRI-13 > DRI-13 > Thermanaerosceptrum. Next base: position 6,723 of record JAIHAN010000006.1, read on the forward strand.
GGTCAGCTCTTCCAGTAAGTTTTTTTCCGAGCGCTTGTGTTTATGGGCGTGGGGCTCCAGAATCCTCCCCCCGCCAATGGTATAAAGGGGTGAGTAACTCCGCAGCACATAATTGTCACCCCGCATTACTACCACCGGTTCCTCTAGGACAATCTGGAGAAACCCCTTTTCTCCCGGCTGCAATTCTTCCCGCCCCAATAGGATAACACGCCCCAAAGCTTCTTTGGTGCCCTGGTAAAAACGTATTCTGGTCATGTTCTTTAAACTCCAGGGGGCGCTTTTTAAAAGGTGACAGGATACATCGATGCGGTTAGTGGGCTTGAACCACCACGGCTCGGTCAGGACATCTCCCCGCTCCAGGTCTTTGGCATCAACACCGGCCAGGTTTACAGCCACCCTCTGCCCTGCCACGGCTTTGTCCATGTGCTGGTTATGTACCTCGAGATTTCTGATACGCACCTTTAGCCCTTTGCTTGCTACCTCCAGGTTATCCCCTACTGTGATTTCACCGTTAAAAAGCGTGCCTGTAACCACTGTCCCAAAGCCCTGTACCGTAAATACCCTGTCCACAGGCAGGCGGGCTATTCCTGCTTTCTCCCGGGTTGGGCAGGAGGCACTAATTTCTGCCAGGAGACGGATAAGTTTCTCAAGACCTTGTCCTGTATGGGCTGAAACCCTGACTACCGGTGAACGGCGAAAAGGTGTTTCTTTTAATAATTCCCATATCTCTTCCTCTACCAGATCCAACAACTCAGGTTCGGCCAGGTCAATTTTAGTAATAACCACAATGAGCCTTTTTACTTCTAACAGACTGATAATATCAAGATGCTCCCGGGTCTGGGGCATAACACCCTCATCCCCGGCTATCACCAGCATGGCTATATCAATACCGGCAGCGCCCGCCAGCATATTTTTGATAAAGCGCTCATGTCCCGGCACATCCACAATGGCCACCCTCTGCCCGTCGGGCAGGGTAAGATGGGCAAAACCCAACTCTATGGTAATACCCCGCAGTTTCTCCTCTTTCAGCCGGTCCGTATCAATGCCCGTTAAGGCCCGGACCAGTGTGGTTTTACCGTGGTCGATATGCCCCGCAGTACCGATGATGACGTTTGCCAAGAAGTTACCTCCTTTTGCCCGTTATTTTACGCCAGGATAACCCCCGGTATATAATGGCTGCCAAAAGTACCAACCCCAGATAGCCCAGTAAAGGATAAACTATACCGACCACATTGGCGAAACGCCAGCCGATAAAAGGAATAGTTGGAAGCAGTATTAAGAAAGCCGTAATATATCTGGGATATGGGAAGATGGTCCTCAAGCGCTGGAGAAGACCGTATCCATCACATAGAGCCGTAGTAAGAAGAGCAAACCACAGGGCCAGGGAATAAACCCAGCCTGCGGCGGGATGCAAACGGCTGGCCAGTATTAACATGGGTATATCCTGATCGGCTATGATCCCTCCCGCCAGGGAAAGAGCCAGACTCATTACTCCGGCCATAATTCCCAGACCAAGCCCGCCCAGGATCACACCCTTTGTTCCGCCCGCCGAAGCGGTATGCCCCAGGGAGGATAAAATCACTACGCCTGTAACAAGATTATACGCTACATATAACAAAGTTGCCAGTAACCAGTTATCGCCTACCAGGTTAACACCTGACCTGAGAGCTTCCACCTCCAGACCGGAACGACTGATGTAAACACCGGAAACACCCAGGCCCATCAGGATTAACCCAGGTATGAGAGCTGTATTGAGCCAGAGTATTCCCTCCGCACCCATCAGCAGGGCAATATAGACAATTACCGCCGTGAGGGTAAAACCTCCCCATAAGGGCCACCCATAAAGTTCTCTGAAGAGACTGCCGCTGGCCACCAGCATCACCGCTAAGCCCAGGCACAAATAAAGACCCAGGATAATATCAACCCAGAAGGATATTTTCTTGCCGAAGAGATAGGTGAGATAATGATGATAGTCCTGCATCCTTTCCCGAACCACTGTTTTCAGGATTAACCAGCCCAGGAAAGCAAACATTAAGCCTGCGAATAAAGTTCCGGCTAAGCCCTGTACTCCAAACACGACAAAAAACTTTAACAACTCTTGCCCCGAAGCAAACCCCGCCCCCACAATGGCCCCCATATAGGTAAAAGCGATCTGCCAGGTCAAATCCTGCCGGTTTATGTGCATAAACTCCTCCGCTCTTTGGGCATTTATTAATATCTATGTACCGGCAGGTCAGTTTATCCACTAGATTATTAAGAGACTCCTGCATAAAACTCCCTATTTTACCCATACTACCATAGACCAACTTCCCGGAGGTGGTTTATGGTAAACCTATCCCAGTTCTTTAAGAAAAGCCCTGCTCCTTCCGAGAGAGAGGGAAGCCTGAGGGTACACATGGAGGAACCGCTGGCTGTCACAAAACTCTCGGATTTCCTGGCCCGTTTTTTAGAAGAGGGCAATTTTTTAAATAATAAACCTGTTATTTTTTGTATAGGAACCGACCGTTCCACGGGTGATAGTTTAGGCCCGCTCACAGGGATGCGCCTGGCCACCCTTTTGAGAGGCAGCAGTATACCTGTGTATGGAACCCTTGATGAACCTGTTCACGCCACTAACCTGCAAGAGTATGTAAATTTGATTGAAAAAAAATGGTCCGGTCATCCCGTTATTGCTATAGACGCTTGTTTAGGCCTGGCGGCTAATGTAGGAACCATTTTAGCGGATGATAAGCCCCTTAGGCCGGGAGCCGGTGTTCATAAGGCTTTACCGGAAGTGGGTAATATCAGTTTTTCCGGTATTGTCAATGTAGGTGGTTTTATGGAATTTCAAGTCTTGCAGAACACACGCCTCAGTCTTGTCTATAAGATGTCCCATGTGATTGCCAATAGTATTTTTCTGGGCTTACGCAAAAATGAATTCCCGGGTAGACAGCTTCAGGCCAAATAAACGAGGGCACGCAAATGTGCCCTCTCATTTTAATGCAATCTTTCCTTTGCAATGCGTACAACCTCTTCCGCCGTCAATCCTGCCGCGCTGATGACAGAAGCCTTGGTGTCTGTATCCTGTATGCCCATGAGGTTATCATTCATCCCACTTACCACAATCATTGAAGCATTGCGAAAGTCTCCCTGGTTTCCTTGCTGGTCCATGGCCACCGTTGTAAAGCCTGCCTGTTCCAAAGCCTGTTTTATCTGGGTTAGTCCGCCTTCTACGGCAATTGTTTTATTTTGCAAGATCTTCACCTCCGTAAATTTCTCACGTCTTATTATTCGTGAAGTGAGGAATTGTTATACTCCGGAGGCACCATAATCTCCGTGTAAACTAAAAGCCCTTTCTAGTAAGGGGTTTACTAGATAAGGGCTTCTTTACTATTTTGCCGCGGTATCCTTAGAAACATTTTTTTCTTCCTCTTTTTCCATGAGGCAATTGCCTTTAAATACCGCTCCTTCTTCGATAATTAAGTTTTTGACCTTCATATCACCAAAAACTTTGCCTGAGGGGGAAAGGTCTACTTTACCCGAAGCCACGATATTTCCCTTTAAGTATCCTCCCACCAGAACATTACGCCCTTCTACATGGGCCTCCACACGTCCACTTTCGCCTATTACCAGGTCACCTTTCGTTTTGATTTCCCCCTGAAAGGAACCGTCGATGCGCACGGTACCGGTAGCTGTAATCACACCCTGAAAATGTGTGTCTTTACCGATCAAGGTATCAACTTTTTCAAAATTGGCAGGTGTTTCTACAGGCTTTTTCCCAAACATCTTCTCACTCTCCTGCATTAATGCTTTAATTCGTTCAGTGGATTAATCCATTTACCATTCTTGGCCACACCGAAATGGAGATGGGGACCGGTACTCCGGCCTGTACTTCCCAGGCGGGCGATAATCTGGCCTTTCTTCACCTTATCCCCTTCCTTCACCAGGAGGGAAGAATTGTGGGCGTACTGGGTAACATAGCCATAGCCGTGGGAGATTAAGATGTTTTTACCCCAGCCGGCTTTCCATCCTGCAAAAGTGACGACCCCGTCTGCCGCAGCTCTAATGGGTGTACCGTAAGGTCCGGCCAGGTCTATGCCCGGGTGAAACTCACTGCCGCGGTGGGAGTAGGGATTCTTCCGCCAGCCAAAGGGGGAGGTCAAACGCCCCATCATAGGCCAGGCCGTGGGACGGGCATTTTCATAGGCCAGTTGTTTCTCTACATCATTTTTAAGTTTATCGATATTTTCCGCCTGCTGGGTGAGGAGGGCGTCCATTAGGGCCAACTGCTCTTTCAGTTCTTCCAGGGTATCCATTTCCCCTTCAAGAGCAGGCAGCTCCATGACTTCTTGCTGTTCTGAAACCTGTTGGTCATTGGCGGAAACCAAGCCGGTGTCGGCAGGTTCTTCCGCTATATAAGGAATCATGGCGTTTTGTGGCAGCTGTATCTGATTTGTCCCGGGGCCACCCAGCCCCATGGTCATAAACTGGTAACGGCCAAAGCTTCTTGAACTCTCCAGTACTCTAACGGCCTTCTCTTCTCTCACACCTTTGGTCAGGCCCACTTTGGCCCTAATTTCAGAGTCCAGCTTAATTAAAGCCTGGAGTTTCTGGGCCATATCGCCCGTAATCCCTTTTAACTCCTTGATTTCCTTGGCCTGAGCCATATTAATTTGTTTTAGCTCCTCATTCTCCCTGGCCACATAGTTAAGATAAAAGTATCCCGTGACAAAATACCCTACAATTAAAACACATGTGGCACTGATGGCGACACAACATTTGACAAGCCACATGGGAACGTTATAGCTCTTAACAGCTGTTCCGTGGGTATTAGGGATAATCATCATTGTCAGGGAAGAGGGCTTTTTCTTTTTTTCTTTTGTTTTCTTTCTCTTAAGACGCCCTACTTTCTCAAGTAATGCGGCGATGTAAAACTTTAGCATCTGCCAACCTGCCTCCCGGGATGAAGTAGTTCCAGAATCGGGCAGTAATATCAGTAGGTTTATTCGACATTCCAATCATAAATCCTTCCCCAGAATGGACAGTTTTACTCTAATTTTATTTTATTACTACTTTTCACCTCTGGCTGCTTTGGCAATGGCTTCTTCTTCTTCCTGGGAAAGCTGGTATGACGACTTTCCACCCTTGACGGGTTTGGCATAAGTACGGGCATCATCACGCCCATAGATACTGCTGATAACAACACCGTTCCCCTGGCTGTTTAAAAGGGCGATGGCATAGCTTAAATCTCCCCCCATATCCCGGAAGGCATTGAAACGAACGATGCCCACTTTTTGTACACTGTTTTTGGCCATGGTTTCTACTGTACTCAACCTGTCTTCCTGGATATCCAGTTTAAAAAGAACCTGCTCCAGGGTTTTAGCATTATTCCACATTAATTCCTCAAGATTTTTTCCTTCTACTCCCCGCATCAGGGTTTTATACTGTTTGGCCAATTTGTTAAGCCGGATAATAACCAGCAAAAAAATAATTAAACCCAGGGCAAAAGCACCTAACAATCCAAGGACTATCAGTGAATAATTCTGGGATACCCAGTTGAGCAGTGCCTCCAAAACAACTCATCCTCCTCAAATATCTCTCATCTAATTACTTAAATCTTTTATTGTACCAGACCCCGTGCTGCTACCGGCCATTTGTCATAAACAGAACCGTTTTTCATTACTATAACTTCATTGGCTAAATTAACGGCTGTACAGGCATGATTAGGGATAATGCACAGTTTTTCTCCCAGCTCCGGCAGGGGACCTTCCCCGGTAACCTTAATAATGCCATGTTCCTCGGAAAGTCTCTCCAGGAGTAAATGGGGATATCCCAGGATAATACCAAAACCCTGTACCACCGACATGCCATGGGCCCCTTTATCCAGGGCAAGAGTCTTGCTCCCCGCATCAATGACCAGCCTGTCTTTTGCCGGCCTGCTAATCACTGTAGAAACCACCTGCAAAGCGCATTGTTCTGCTTTGGCCACACCTAAACCCACCTGAATGGCATCATAAAAAACGTAATTACCGGGCCTTATTTCGGTCACTCCCGGCACCTGGAGATTGTAAAGTGCCGTTGGTGTGGAGCCTACGGAGACTTCCAGTTCTTTGATACCATTATGCTCCAGAAGCTTGGCCAGTTCTGCCATTTGCCGTCCTTCCTCAAGGCCAATATCCGGTATTCTCTCAGGACTGGAGCCATAGGCATGTCCCGCATGTGTCATCAAGCCAACGACCTCCAGATGAGGAAGTTGCTGCAGTTCTTTCACAAAATCTACCACATGGGGGCCTGGGATGAGCCCACAGCGGTGTAAGCCCGTATCTATTTCAATCATCACGGGCAGCAGTATATTCCTTGTCCCTGCCCACGCACTTAACTCTGCAGCATTTATTTGGTTATCGACAGCCACCGTAATCCTCGCCTTTTGTGCCAGGTCCAGAAGGCGAAGGATTTTTTCTTTCCCTACAATCTGGTAAGCCACTAAGATGTCTTTGATTCCCGCCTCAATCATCACTTCCGCTTCCCCTAAGGTAGCCACAGTAACACCTACGGCTCCGGCCTCCATTTGACGAAGGGCAATCTGGGGCATTTTATGGGCCTTGATATGGGGACGCAATTTCACGCCTTTTTCTTTAGCTCTCCGGGCCATGGTTTGAATATTGTTTTCCAAAATTTCAAGGTTCACACTAAGATATGGTGTTAACAAACCGCTCATAACTATCCCCTTTACATCTAAACTAACCCTGGAAAAAACCTGGCCACCATACTGGTAAGGATCACCACTACCAGCACTGCCGGTAAAAGATTGGCTACCTTAATCTGCTTTATCCCCAAAACATTAAGACCGATGGCTACGATGAGAATTCCCCCCGTAGCTGTTAGCTCTGCGATAATGGCCTCGGTTAATAAAGCTTTTACGGCTCCAGCCAGCAGGGTGATACTTCCCTGGTAGACAAAAACGGGCAAAGCGGAAAAAACCACCCCCAGGCCCATGGTGGAAGAAAAAATAATGGCCGAAATCCCGTCCAGGGCAGACTTTACATAGAGAACCTTATGCTGGCCAGTGAGCCCGCTCTCAATGGGCCCCATAATGGCCATAGCCCCTACACAGTAAATCAGGCTGGCGGAAACAAAGCCCCGCACAAACTCACCTTCCCGGGAGCCAATCATGGCCTGGAGTCTTTGCCCTAAGGCCTCCAGGAAACGGTCTATATCCAGCCACTCACCAATGATAGCCCCTATAACCAGGCTGAGTATGACGAGCAGCTCGTTATTAGTTTTAAAGGCCATCTTCATTCCTATCAAAAGAACGGATAAGCCCAGTCCTTGCATAATAATGTCCTTGTACCGCTCTTGTATTCCCGTGCGTAGAAACAACCCTACGACCGCTCCTGCAATGATAGCTGCAGCATTAACGATAGTCCCTGTCATCTTTACCCCTATCTCCTCAATATATATTTCACTTTATTATAACTTACGAACCATTGCCGTGAACAGAGTCCCGGACAGCTTTATTAAATCTAGCTCACCCAATTTTGTGCAAATTAAAAGGCCCCGTTAGGGCCTAAATGATTTTCCCGGGACGGGGTATGTAACCACGTAATAGTAAATATGTTGCCATGGTAATATGAGTGGCCAGAGCTAAAAGAAACGTTAAAAAGGGATTCCAGCGTAAATCCACCCAATATCCGTAATACTTGAGAATAAGGTTGGCAACTGTCGTGGACAGGGCAAATATCACTTATATCTATTAGCTTTGGCAGTTTAATGGCAATTATGCGGCAAAGCTTTAAAAAGAACCCTAAAAATACGAAACCGCAAGGTATTCCCTTGCAGTTTCTTCATACATTTTATTCTTTTTCCTCACAGCAGGCAGCTTCTTTTTCACTATAGCACTCTTCTTGAGCCACAAGCGCCACATATTTGGGTCTTTCAGTATAGTGTGTATGGAGGAGATGGTGAGATTTATGGCTGAGGGGTTTACCCAGATATTCTTCGTAGAGAGCCTTCACGGCAGGGTTGTCGTGGGATTTTCTTAAGGGCATTTCCCTATCTTCCTGGTAAATGGCACGAGCCCGTAAAACACGATAATCCTCGCTAAGTTTCATCCGCTCGGGACCACTCACGATAGGCTGCCCGCCACCGCCCACACAACCGCCGGGACAGGCCATGATTTCAATAAAGTGGTAGTCTGCTTCCCCGGCTTTTACTTTTTCTAATAGTTTACGGGCGTTATTTAAACCATGGGCTACGGCAACTTTCACTGTACCTAAAGGAGGAATCTCGATACTGGCTTCTTTAATCCCCTCTATCCCCCGTACAGCTACAAAGTCGACTTTTTCCAAAGTTTGTCCGGTAACAAACTCATAGACGGTTCTTAAGGCTGCTTCCATGACGCCGCCGGTAGCACCGAAAATTAGACCTGCACCGGTTGTTATGCCCATAGGCAAATCATACTCTTCTTCAGGTAAAGACCTAAAGTCAATGCCTGCCTCCTTAATCATATCTGCCAATTCACGGGTAGTAAGCACTGCATCTACATCAGGGAAACCGCTGTCCTGCAGTTCCGGACGACCGCATTCAAACTTTTTCGCTGTACAGGGCATGACGGAAACAGAGAAGATCTTGGCCGGATCAATGCCGCTCTTTTCAGCATAGTAGGTTTTGGCCAGAGCCCCGAACATCTGCTGGGGCGACTTAGCCGTAGAGAGATTAGCCAGGAATTCCGGGTAATGGTGTTCACAATACTTAACCCAGCCGGGGCTGCAGGAGGTAATCAAGGGCAGCTTGCCGCCTTCTTTAACACGTTCTAGTAATTCACTGCCCTCTTCCAGGATGGTTAGGTCAGCGGTAAAATCGGTGTCAAAAACCTTGTCAAAGCCCAAACGTCTCAAAGCTGCCACCATCTTTTTGGTTACGGATGTACCTACAGGATAACCAAATTCCTCTCCAAGAGCTACCCTGACAGCAGGGGCCGTTTGCACAACCACATGCTTATCCGGGTCATTGAGGGCTTCCCATACTCTCTGTATATGGTCTTTTTCCCGCAGTGCGCCTACTGGACATACATTAATACACTGCCCGCAGAAAGTACAGTTGACTTCATTGAGGGTCCTGTGGAAAGGCGGCGCCACCAAGCTTTCAAAACCTCTCTCCGTTAAACCCAATACCCCCACACCCTGTACCTGATTACAAACAGCGACACAGCGACGGCAAAGGATACACTTGTCTGGAATTCTTTCAATAGATGGTGAGGAGAGGTCAGGTTCAAAAGCGGTGTTGGCACCTGTAAAGCGAATATCCTTAATACCCAGCTTCTTGGCCAGGGCCTGGAGTTCACAATTTGTGCTCCTGTTACAGGTTAAACATTCCATGGGGTGATTGGAGAGAATTAACTCTACCACAGCCTTTCTGGCTTCTCTGATGGCCGGTGTATTGGTTTTTACTTCCATTCCTTCAGCGACGGGATAAACACAGGATGCCTGTAAGCCCCTGGTCCCCTTTATCTCTACCAGGCAGACACGACAAGCACCGATTTTATTGATTTCTTTTAAATAACAGAGAGTAGGTATATCTATCCCGGCTTGTAGTGCGGCTTCAAGCACTGTGGTACCTGCAGGAACCCGCACTACTTGGCCGTCGATTGTTAAGGTTACCATTTCCATAAATAGTCACACTCCTCGACTCTATTTGGTATGGGCCTCTACTCTTTGATAACGGCCGCAAATTTACATTTTTCTAAACAGGCACCACACTTAATACACTTTTCCACATCAATAACATAAGGCTCTTTAACCTTACCACTTATCGCGTTGGTGGGACAGTTCCGCGCACACAGACCGCAGCCACGGCATTTTTCGGCCAGGATCTTATAAGTTAAGAGGGCTTGACAAACCCCGGCGGGACACTTCTTGTCGTAGATGTGGGCTTCGTATTCGTGACGGAAATAGCGCAGAGTGCTTAATACCGGGTTAGGAGCAGTCTGACCCAGACCGCACAGGGAAGCATTCTTAATGGTCTTGGCTAAGGTCTCCAGGTTTGTTAAGTCTTCAGGAGTTCCCTTACCTTCAGTTATCCTGGTGAGGATTTCCAGCATGCGTTTGGTCCCGATACGACAGGGAGGACACTTGCCGCAGGATTCATCCTGGGTAAATTCCAGGAAGAAGCGGGCAATGTCTACCATACAGTTGTCTTCGTCCATGACAATGAGCCCGCCTGAACCCATCATGGAACCAATAGCCGTCAGGTTATCATAGTCTATTTCAATATCAAGAAGCTCGGCTGGGATACAACCGCCGGAAGGGCCTCCTGTTTGGGCTGCCTTAAACTTCTTGCCCTTAGGTATTCCGCCGCCGATATCATAAATAATAGTTCTTAGTGTGGTACCCATAGGAACTTCAATAAGTCCCGTGTTATTGATTTTTCCGGCAAGGGCAAATACTTTGGTGCCTTTACTCTTCTCCGTACCCATGGAAGCAAACCATTCCCAACCGTTGCGTATAATTGGCGGTACGTTAGCAAAAGTCTCTACGTTATTAATAATGGTTGGTTTACCCCAGAGACCGGCCACAGCAGGGAAAGGTGGTCTTGGCCTGGGTTCGCCTCTCCGTCCTTCAATGGAGGTTAAGAGTGCTGTCTCCTCACCGCAGACAAAAGCCCCGGCGCCTAAACGAATATCAATATCAAAGTCAAAGCCTTTACTAAAGATGTTCTTTCCTAAAAGACCCAGTTCACGGGCTTGTTTGATGGCAGTCTGTAAACGTTCTACAGCAATAGGATACTCCGCCCGCACATAAATGTATCCCTGGTTGGCACCGATGGCATAACCGGCGATGGCCATAGCCTCCAGAACAGCATGGGGGTCACCTTCCAGCACACTCCTGTCCATAAAAGCACCGGGATCCCCTTCGTCAGCATTGCAGACCACATATTTCTGGTCCCCTTGGGATTTGCTGGCAAATTCCCACTTAACGCCGGTGGGGAAACCGCCGCCTCCCCGGCCTCTCAGGCCTGATTTCTTAATGACGTCAATAACTTCTTGGGGGGTCATCTCATGAAGTACCCTGGCCAAGGCAAAATAGCCATCCCGGGCAATATACTCCTCGATAACCTCAGGGTTAATATGGCCGCAGTTAGCCAGGGCCACCCTTTTCTGATGTCTGAAGAACTCAATATTATCGAATTCCAGTGTCCTGGTTTCCTTGTCAGGTTCATGGTATAAAAGCCGCTGTACTGGACGCCCTTTAATAAAATGTTCTTCAACGATTTCATTAACATCCTGGGGTTTGACCTGGCAGTAAAAAGTTCCCTCCGGATAAACCACCATAATTGGACCCAAATTACAAAAGCCGAAACAGCCTGTTTCTACAACTTTAATTTCTTTATCTAAACCTTTTTCTGCTAATTGTTTAAGAAGTTCCCTTCTTACCAGCTGACTGTCCGAAGAAGTACACCCAGTACCGGCACAAACCAGTACGTGGGAACGATAAAATTCCATGAAAACTCCTCCTTATCCTACGCCTGACCGGCCTATTCTTCCAGATTCACTAACCATTCGGTAACCGGCTGGTTATTGACAATATGCTGCACAATAATTTTTTTCACATTCTCCGGGGTCACCTTCCCGTACATATAGGGGTTTTTCCCGGGGACTGTAATAGTGACAATAGGCTCCTTATGGCAGAGTCCAGGGCATCCTGTCTGAGTCACATGGATATTAGCAAGGCCACGGGTGTTAAGTTCCTCGATCACCGCATTGAGAACCTCCCGGGCACCGTTGGAGATACCACAGGTTCCCATAGCAACGGTAATTGTAGGCGCTCCCGTATTTTCACGAACTGAAATCGTCTTTTCCGCCTTTTCCTTAATGGCTTTTAATTCCTCCAAAGACCGCATTCAGGCGTCCCCCTTTCACTTATCCTCAGCATATTTTTTAACTATATCGGCTACGTCTTGAGCCGTAAGCCGGCCGTGTACATTATCATTAACGGTCAACACGGGTGCCAAACCACAGGCACCCAGACACCGGCATGCTTCCAAAGTAAACATTCCATCTTCTGTGGTTTCGCCCACTTTAATTTTTAACTGCTTTTCGAATTCCGCCAGAATATCACCGGCGCCTTTTACATAACAGGCCGTACCCAGGCAAACGCTGATTTTGTACTTACCTTTGGGTACAGTAGAAAAAAGGGTATAAAAACTTACTACACCATAAACTTCACTAAGAGGGATACCCAGCTTTTCCGCAATGTAGGCCTGAACATTTTCGGGTAGATAACCCAGGGCCTGCTGGGTTTGGTGCAATACAGGAATCAAAGATCCCGCCTGACCTTTGTACTTCTCAACAATCTGGTCAATGATGGTGTAAATTCCTGGTTCATTGCCTGCATTGCACTGGCATTGACAACTCATTGTACATTCCTCCTTACTAAATCATTTATAATATTAGGAAAATATGTGATAGTCTTCACTTTTACAATCAACTAATTAGCCCTTTTGCAAGGGCGATATATTGGTATGGCGGTACAATTTTATCTCATTTTATTAAATATTGTCAATTGTACTAAAGTACTAGTGCCTTCTAGTACTATTAGTGATTTGTGAAACATCCTTGCAATTTCATTGTTCCACGTGAAACAAATATTTCCTTCTTTTCATGTTCTAGGTTTCACAATTTTATTCCCTAGGTATCTCTATCATACCACGTTTCCTGCAGCACCCCAAGCCGGAAAATAATGTAGATTATGAGTTTTTAGATTATTAGCTGTAATTAATATCATTTCTCTTTTCAACTTTTTTATTTATAAGGGTCGTATATGGGTCTTAAGTGATATTTATCACTAATATAATATTAATAGGGAATGTTTCACGTGAAACATTCCCTATTAATATTAACACAAAAAGGTGATTTTACTCTCGAGATGTTAGAAACCGGGTGTGGGAGGACCCAAAAATTAAATATTTTCTCCTTGCAGTACCAGGGCTACAATTCTTTCGAGATCGTCGGTACTATAGTAATCAATTTCTATTTTTCCTCTTTCCCCCTGGTCCTTAATTTTAACTTTGGTACCAAAAAGACTCCTTAATTTGGCCTCAATATCCAGCATAATGGGGGAAAGCTTGTTGTCTTTCTCGATTTTTTCTTCTTTTGCCTTTTTGTTTTCCTCTTCTACGGCCCGCCTGACCAGACTCTCTGTTTCCCGTACGGACAGATTTTTATCACATACTTCCTGGGCAATGGCTATTTGCAGTTCCTCGCCGTTAAGAGCCAGCAAGGGACGAGCATGTCCCACCGTCAACTGTCCCGCAGATAATTTGTCCAGAATAGGATCGGGCAGGTTAAGGAGTCTTACCATATTAGCAATAAAAGACCTGCTTTTGGAGATCTTCTGTGAAACTTGCTCCTGGGTAAGTTTGAATTCTTCCATGAGGCGTTTATAAGCCACCGCTTCTTCCACAGGATTAAGATCTTGCCTCTGTATATTTTCCACCAGGGCTATTTCCATCATCTGTCCATCGCTGAATTCCTTAACTACAGCAGGTATCTTCACCAGACCTAAACGCTGGCAAGCCCTTAATCTTCTTTCCCCTACTACCAGTTCGTATTTTCCTGGACCCACAGGCCTCACTACCACAGGCTGTACTACACCGTGTTCCTTAATGGACTCCGCCAGTTCATTTAATTTTTCTTCATCAAATCTTCTCCGGGGTTGAAAAGAGTTAGGCCTGATCTTATGTATTTCAATCTCCATTACAGGTTCATCAGAAGATACCAATTCAGGTGAACTGGGTATAAGGGCTGAAAGTCCTTTTCCCAAACCTTTTTTATTCACGTTCGATCACCTCTTTCGCAAGCTCTTGGTACTGTTCAGCTCCTTTGGACTTGGGATCATAAAGAATAATAGGCATGCCGTGGCTGGGCGCCTCACTGAGACGTACATTTCGCGGGATAATAGAACTAAACATTTTTAGTTCCGGGCGGGCTTTAACCTCATCTACCACCTGTATGGACAAATTTGTACGGGCGTCAAACATGGTTAAAACTGTTCCCTCAATTTTCAATTCTGGATTTAGGTGTTTTTTTACCAAAATGATGGTATTCATTAACTGGCTTAAACCTTCCAGAGCATAATACTCACACTGAATGGGAATAAGCACACTGTCAGCCGCTGTCATGGCATTAAGCGTCAATAAACCCAGAGAGGGGGGACAATCAATGATAATAAATTCATAATCATCTTTGATAGGGGCAATAGCTTTTTTTAGTTTCATTTCCCTGGAGATGGCGGAAACCAACTCCACTTCAGCGCCTGCCAGCTGTATGGTAGCCGGTGCGACAAAAAGATTATCTACCTGAGTTGAGAGAATGATGCTCTTCATTGGCATGCCATTAATAAGACAATCATAAATACAACGGCCCGTGCTGGTCTTGTTGATACCCAGTCCACTAGTGGCATTACCCTGGGGGTCAACATCGATGATAAGCACTTTTTTGCCTAATGAAGCAAGACAAGCACCAAGGTTGATGGCTGTAGTTGTTTTAGCCACACCACCTTTTTGATTGGCAATAACAAGAACCTTACCCATTTCGTCACCTCTTGTTTTCTATTACAGTTCATATTTCCACATATCTTTTTGTCTTCCTTCTTAGTTATATTTATTTTTGCAAATGAGGGAACAGCTTGTTCATACCAAATGTTACTGTCTCTTTAAAGGGACGTATTTAGCTCCAGTTGGGAGCAACCCCCTCTTAAAGGTTATCATCTTACCCTTCTCTTTTTTAATCAATATAACACATATTATTATAGGAACAAGTGTTCTGTTTATCACAACAAAATCAACAAGTCGCTACCCGTTACCCGATCCCCGCTACGTTTTAAATGTTAACTGCAAACTAAGTTCCGATTTCCGACTGCCGACATCTGAGTAACGATTATCAACCGCCAATATCCGACTACCGACTCCGATAGTAATAGCAAATACTCCAAAGATAATACACATAAATCGGATATCGGAAAACGGATATCGGATGTCGGGAAGGAGGTGGCGGAAAGCGGGAAGCGTCCAGTAATTAATTAGACAGTAGTACAAAAGAAAGAGGGTAAATGTTTCACGTGAAACATTTACCCCGCGGTTCCTTTAATTTTTTATTTTAGGAATTTGAATAACCACTTCAATGTAGTCTTCATGGTTTTTTTCGGTCATTTTGGCGGCAAGACCCGCTTCTTGGATGGTGGTGACTGCCGTACGTATAGTGTTGAGATAAATCCGCATATCCTTAAAGATACGGACAATTTTTTGTCCTCTTTCCGTGTTTGTGTTGGCTATATTCTTATCTTCAAGAATTTTTTCCACTAAAGCATCGGTTTCCCTTACATTCAGTTCTTTCTCATATATTTCTTTTAAGGCTGCCAGCTGTGTAGCGGCATCAGGGAGTTTCAGCAAGGCCCGGGCATGCCTTTCAGTAATCACTTCTGTAGAGATATTCTTTCTTACCATCTCGGGAAGCTTCAATAATCTCAATTTGTTGGCAATGGTGGACTGGCTCTTGCCGACTCTTTTAGCTATTTCTTCCTGAGTGAGACCGAAATCCTGTATTAACCGGTGATAACCTTCGGCTTCTTCAAAAAAGTTGAGGTCTTCTCTTTGAAGATTTTCAATTAATGCCATTTCGGCAATTTCCCGGTCGCTTAAGTCCCGGATAATAGCAGGGATGGTTTTCTTACCGATACTTTGGGAAGCGCGCAGACGTCTTTCCCCGGCCACCAATTCATAATGGTTGTCCACACGCCGGACAATAATGGGCTGAATCACACCGTATTCCTTAATGGACTTGGCCAGATCTTCTAACTGGACTGGATCAAAAATTTTGCGGGGTTGAAAGGGATTGGCCTTTATACTGGAAATACTGATCTCCCGCACCTGATCATTTTTTTCTTCTATATGATTACTATTAATTCCGAGAAGTTTTGTAAGAGATTCTCTCACCACAAGAACTACCCCCTTTCCTCCTATATCTATGATATTCGGCTTATTTGTTAAATCTCCTGCTGGTATTTACTTTTTTTTCCATAATATCAAAAGTATCTTTCCAGATCTTTTTAAAAAGGTATCCGCCTCCGGGATCAGGACGCCTGGAAAGATTCTAGTCTGTACAGTTGTGAGCCTTATTTATTCGAGAGGTTTTTTCGCCGGTATTCCCGGCCGTCTGGGAAACCGGCCAGGGGTAGGTGCAGTCTTTTGGATAACGATAATGAGCCTTTTACTTTCCTGCTTTGGTAAAACAAAGTCCTTCATCTCGTAAAGATTGCCGCCTAATTCTTGAATGGCCTTTTTTGCTCCTTTATATTCCTCAAGTCCCTCCGGACCTTTATAGGCAAGAAATTTGCCACCTGGTTTCACAAAGGGCAGGCAGTATTCGCTCAGAACAGATAATTTAGCCACTGCCCTGGAAACCACATAATCAAACTTTTCCCTGTATTCTTTGTTTTGCCCCATTTCCTCTGCGCGGCCATGAACAGCCTGTGTTCCCGTAAGCTGTAATTTTTGTATAAGATGATCTAAAAAACCAATGCGTTTTTGCAAAGAATCTACCAGGGTAACTTGCAAATCTGGGTTCATAATCTTCAGGGGTATGCCGGGAAATCCTGCTCCCGTACCCAAATCAAGAAGCCTGCTTTGGGATTGCCATCCGGTAATCTTCATCCCTAACAAGGAATCATAAAAGTGTTTAATGATGATCTCCTCTTCTTCTTCGATGGCGGTGAGGTTAAACTTTTGGTTCCACTCTCGTAATTCCTCCTGGAAAACCGCAAATTTCTCCAGTTGTTCTGCTGTGGGGTAAATTTCACTTTTCTCTAGGAGTTCTTTTAAGAAATCTTTTTTCACGCATCAATCCCCCCCTGTCGTCTGCGCTGCTCCAGATAAATCAAAAGAACAGAAACATCGGCAGGAGATACGCCCGATATGCGTGAAGCCTGGCCTACGGAAGTTGGCCTGATACTGGCAAGTTTTTGTTTGGCCTCATTGGATAAGCCCTGAATCCCATAATAATCTAAGTCAGGCGGTATCACACGGTTTTCCAGTTTTTCGAAACGCTCGACCTGGGACATTTGCTTGGCAATATATCCTTCATATTTAATTTGAATATCAATCTGTTCTTTGATATCCTCGGGCAGTTCAGCAGCCAGACCAACGTTGATTAAATCCTGGTAAGTAATTTCCGTCCTCTTTAATAAATCATAAAGATAAATTCCTTGCCTTAGGGGCGTACTGTCCCTTTCCTCCAGTAATTTTGCTAATTCCTGGTGACTGGGCGTAACAATGGTTTCCTTTAAACGTTTCATTTCTGCTTCCAGCTGTTCTTTCTTTTGTTTAAACCTGGCATAGCGCTCCGCCGTTACCAGTCCTACCTCCCATCCTTTCTCGGTCAAACGCAGGTCCGCATTATCCTGCCGCAGGATCAGGCGGTATTCGGCCCGGGATGTCAGCATTCTATAGGGCTCATTGGTCCCTTTTGTCACCAGGTCGTCAACGAGAACACCAATATAAGCATCAGAACGTTTCAAAATTAAGGGAGATCTTCCTTTTACCTTAAGAGCAGCGTTGATACCGGCCATCAATCCCTGAGCCGCGGCTTCTTCATAACCGGAGGTACCGTTTATTTGACCGGCACAAAAGAGCCCGCTAATGTGCTTCATCTCCAGGGACAATCCCAGCTGGGTAGGAACTACATAATCATACTCAATGGCATAGCCTGTCCGCATCATTTCCACATTTTCCATACCTTTAATCGTTCTCAAAAATTGCATCTGAACTTCTTCCGGCAAACTTGAGGACATACCCTGTACATATATTTCATAGGTACCTATACCTTCAGGTTCTAAAAACAGTTGATGCCGTTCCTTATCGGCAAATCTCACTACTTTGTCTTCGATAGAAGGACAGTAGCGCGGTCCTGTCCCCTCAATCACTCCGCTGAAGAGGGGTGACCTGTGCAGGTTATTTCTGATCACGGTATGGGTATTTTCATTGGTATAAGCCAGGTAGCAGGGAATGTTATGACCTGTGCCTCTTTCCGTCAAGAAGGAAAAATAATGTTCCTTCTCATCACCCGGTTGAACAAGCATCTGGCTAAAATCGATGCTCCGCCTGTCAACCCGGGCTGGAGTACCCGTTTTGAAGCGGCCTAATTCTATACCTAATTCCCGGAGATTCTGGGAAAGATTCATGGCGGCGTGCTGATTATTGGGTCCTCCCCAGTAACTCACTTCTCCTACAATAATTTTTCCCCGGAGGTAAGTGCCGGTGCAAAGAATAACCGCAGGGGACCGGAAAATGGCACCGGTATTCGTCTCAATCCCTTCTACCCTTTTATCGTCACTAACCAGTATTCTCTCTACCAATAACTGCTTTACATCTAAATTGTCCTGACCCTGCAATATATAAATCATTCTCCGTTGATAGGCGTATTTATCAGCCTGGGCCCTCAGAGCATGGACAGCCGGCCCTTTTCCAGTATTTAACATCCTAATTTGAATATAGGTTGCATCAATATTTCTTCCCATTTCTCCCCCCAGGGCATCAATTTCCCTGACCAGATGCCCTTTGGCAGGTCCGCCTATGGAAGGATTACAGGGCATAAGGGCGATATTATCCATGTTTAGGGTAACAAGCAAGGTCTTACAGCCCATGCGGGCGGCGGCCAGGGCAGCCTCGCAGCCGGCATGACCTGCACCTACAACGATACAATCATAACTTCCAGCCTCGTAAGTCATACTTCTTAGACCTCCATCTTGATGAAAACATTATCTTGACCTCGTGAACCGTAAACAGTGGTCGCTACCCGCTTCCCGTTCCCCGCTACCCGAAAATAAAGCTTAAGATAAAAAATTCGGGTGTGGGGAAGCGGGAAACGGGAAGCGTCATTCACTACCAACTATCAACTACCAACTATCAACTACCAACTAACCTATTTTCCCAGACAAAATTGAGAAAAGATTTGATCGATAATATCCTCTTCCAGTGTTTCCCCTGTTATTTCCCCAAGATGCTCCCATGAACTACGCAAGTCGATAGAAATAAAATCAGAAGGGAGATTATCTTCTACACCCCGGTGTGCACTCTCCAAAGCTCTTTTAGCTCTTTCTAAAGCTTCTTTATGTCTTACATTATTTAAAAGAATTTTATCCGATAAGTTAAAACCATTTTCGAAGAAAACACTTTTAATTTTTTCTTCCAGCTCTTTTAAACCAATTTCCTCTTTGGCCGAAACAAAGTGTACCCTGTAGGGGGCTACCCTTTCTTTGATTTTTTCTTCACTTAACTCTTCTTTTAATAGGTCAATTTTATTGGCCAAAACTATGATCTTATCAGTAGGATACCGCCGGATAAAAGCTTCATCATCTTCTGTGATACCATGAACAATATCTAAGACATAGAGTATAAGATCAGCTTCTTCTACGGCTTCCCTGGTTTTCTCCATACCTATTTTTTCTACTATATCCTCAGTTTCCCGGATTCCGGCTGTATCCATCAAAACCAAGGGTATCCCGCCTAGATTGTAATATTCCTCGATCACATCCCGGGTAGTTCCCGGAATATCGGTGACAATGGCCCTTTTTGCTTTCAAGAGGGCATTTAACAGGCTGGATTTTCCCACATTTGGCCTACCGATTAGCACTGTCTTTAAACCCTCGCGCAGGATACGTCCACTGCGAAAGGTTTGTAGGAGATCATGAATGCCATCTGCAATTTGAGAGATACGCAAGCCTAATTCTCCAGGGGTTAAACGCGTGAAATCTTCCTCGGGAAAATCGATATCAGCCTCTAAATAAGCCATTATTTCTAAGATCTGTTTACGGTATTCTTTAATGATGTTAGAAAGGCCGCCCTGCAGATTACTAACAGCCGCCTGAGCCCCTTCCTCCGTCATGGCGTTGATCATGTCCATAATGGCTTCAGCCTGAGAGAGGTCAAGCCTCCCGTTTAAAAATGCCCTTTTAGAAAACTCGCCGGGTTCAGCCAGCCTGGCTCCTGCTCTTATTACCAGTTCAAGCACTTTTCGTAAGATAATCATGCCACCATGGCATTGTAACTCCACTACGTTTTCTCCCGTGAAACTATGGGGTCCCCACATCACCAGGGCCAGGGCTTCGTCCACAACCTTACCCTCTTCATCGACAACATGTCCATAAGTAATCGTATAGGTTTTCTTGTCTTTTAAGCTTCTTCCTTTTTTACTTCTAAAGACTTTATCGGCAATTTCGCCTGCTTCACTGCCTGAAATTCTGATAATACCAACACTGGCGGCTCCCATGGCCGTTGTGACGGCAGCAATGGTATCGTTCATCAACTTTGGTCACCTCTTTACACACCACTATACCTTAATTTCTAGTATTGTCCAATCAATTCCCGCATAATATTTCTTACTGTCTTATTATAAAAAAACCAGCCTGGTTTTGCTGTTACCAGGCTGATGTGGAACCATGCTTACCTTTATTTACGTAATGCGATAACCACCTTACGGAATGGTTCTTCTCCCTCACTATAGGTTTGCACCCTCTTATCGTTCTGCAGCGCTGTATGAATAATCCTGCGTTCTTGCGGATTCATGGGTTCTAAGACCACGCGATAACCCGTTCTTTTTACTCTTTCAGCCAGCCTTGCCGCCAGGTTAACAAGCGTGTCTTCTCTCCGTTTACGGTACCCTTCAGCATCAAGGATAATCTTTTTGCGCTCAGCAAGATTATGCTTGTTGGCTACCAGGTTTCCCAGGTATTGTAAGGCATCGAGGGTCTCTCCCCTGCGCCCGATGAGAATACCCAGATTATTTCCGATTAAAGTCATTTTGATAAAATCTTCTTCCTCGCTCACGAAAATTTCCGATTTGACTCCCATTTGGGCTGTTACTTCTTCATAGAATTTTTTTACCGCTTTAATGGGATCGGGTTTTTCGGTGACCCTGACACGGGCATTTTTGCTGCCAAAAAGACCAAATATCCCTTTGTTAGGCTCTTCTAAGATTTCTATTTCTACTTCATCTTTTTTGAGTTTTAATTCTGCTAAAGCCTGACTAACGGCTTCCTCGACAGTACGGCCGGTTTTCTCCAAAATTCTCATTTACCACCAACTTCCCCCTTTTGCATTGCCGGTTGACGATTAATGTACAACTGCTGTAAGGCCCCAAAAATACTGAAGAAAGTCCAGTATATACCCAACCCAGCTGGGAAATTCAAACTGATATAACCGATAAAGAGCGGCATGAAGTAAAGCATCATCTTTTGTGTTTGTTCGGCGGCAGGATTATCGCCACTTGCGGGTGTAGTGACTTTGGACTGGAGATAAGTTGTCAGGGCCACCAGGACCGGAATGATATAGTAAGGATCCGGGTCTTTTAAATGGGGTACCCACAAAAATTTAGCGGCGGCGGGATCCACATAAACAAAATCCCTCAAAGCCTGGAACAGGGCAATTAAAATAGGCATTTGTACCAGCAAAGGAAGACAGCCAGACATAGGGTTAACCTTATTTTCTTTGTAAAGCTCCATAATGGCCTGGTTGGCTTTTTCCGGGTTTTTCTTATATTTTTCCTGCAGTTCTTTTACCTTAGGCTGAATATCCTGCATTTTTTTCATAGAATGCATTTGTTTATAACTAAGGGGATATAAGACGATTTTAATGACCAGTGTCAAAAAGATAATAGCCAGTCCATAACTGGGAATACCCAAGGCTTTCGTTATACCATAAAAGAAACTGAGCATTGCAGCGATACCATTAACTAAAGCTTGCCACAAAATTTTTCCTGTTACAAAGAATTCTTTGTAAACAGGTTCACCTCCTTACCTTACTTTACCGGATCGTAGCCTCCCGGATGAAAAGGATGACACTTAAGAATACGTTTCAGGGCGAGCCAGCTGCCTTTCCATGGTCCATATCGACTCACGGCCTCCAGGGCATATTGAGAACAGGTAGGGTAAAAACGACAGCTTGCTCCTTTAAGGGGCGAAAAAAACCGTTGATAAAAGCGAATCATGATTAACAAGATTTCTTTCATCCTTATTCATCCTTTTTTAATAAATGGGCCCTTTGTAAAAGAACTACCATATTTTTTTCAACATCGCGAAAAGAAATTCCTTTTATTTTAGGACGTGCAACAAAAATAATATCGAAGGGTACCTTTAGCTCATGGAGATGAAGCTTAGCCGCCTCTCTCAGCCTTCTTTTTATCTTATTTCTCTCCACGGCTTTTCCAATTTTTTTAGAAACGGAAAAACCTAGGCGCGACTCTTTATTTTCCGGGCGTTTAAAGGAATAAAGCACAAGATAGCTATTAGCCAAAGACTTTCCCTGATGATAGGTCTTTTTAAAATCTCCCTTTTTCTTGAGGCGAAATTTATGAGGCAGCAATTGCATCCCCCTATTGATCTCAGGTAATTCTATCACCTATGAGGATTATACCCATTTTTAGCCATAGTATAAAGAACATATAAAAAACTTCTTAATAAAGAAAACTTGGCTTGGTGCCAAGCTTTTACCATAAACCTATTTTGATAAAAGGCCACATTATGCGGCCTTATGCTGACAATCTTTTTCTTCCTTTTAAACGTCTCCGCTTTAAAACGTTTCTTCCACCTTGACTTCTCATTCTTGATAAGAAACCATGAACTCTTTTATGTTTACGGTTCTTGGGCTGATAAGTCCTTTTCACTATCAACACCTCCCCTTGAAATACTCGAAAACTGCGTAGAGATACAGAAAAATTATAAAGCAGTACTTAAGAGATGTCAAGAAAATGATAGAGGCTTTGTGGATATAACTTATGCACATATGTGCTTTTGTTCTATTTGTGGATAGAAAGTTTTGTGGATAAAGCTTAATGTGGATAAAATTTATGAAAATATAACTTGTTGGCAAAGTACAAATATCCCAGGTTGTGGATAAATTGACCTTTTACCTGTTAATAAACTTATTTACTTGTTGATAACTTTACGTATTTTTGGTATGATGATGTCAATGAAAGGAAATTTCCTAACAAACTATCCACATCTTGTGGATAAACCTGTGTATAACTTGTTATTTATTGAAAGTTTAATTTATAGTACATATAAAAATGACAGAACCCAGTTAGGCTGGATTCTTTTTTTTGCACCCGGGCACAAGTCTCGCGACGTCGCTTGTGCTCCTAGTCTCGCTATGCACCGCAGGCATAAGTGCAACTAATGCTTTAAATTATTATGGTTGGCGAAGTGGAGAGGATTCTTAATGTTAAAAAACCAGAACACAGAAATATGGCAAGCAATTTTGTCGCAGTTAGAAAAAGAATTGTCCAGACCTAGTTTTGAAACTTGGCTGAAATCAACCCATTTAATCTCTCTAGAGGACAACCATTTAATGATAGGTGTGCCTAACGAGTTTGCCAAAGATTGGCTGGAAAACCGCTATTATTCCCTTATCAAAAGCAAGGCGGAAAATGTACTAAACAGAGAGGTCAAATTAAGTTTTGTTATTCCAGGCCAGGAACATGAAATAAAAGGAAAACTGGAAAAACACCGGCCAGCCATGAAATCTTCTTTTCAGCTTGATGATTTCAGTGGTATGACGCTTAATCCCAAATATACTTTTGATACCTTTGTGGTGGGTAACAGTAACCGGTTCGCCCATGCTGCCTCTTTGGCTGTAGCTGAAGCCATCGCCAAAGCTTATAACCCTTTGTTTATTTACGGGGGCGTAGGTCTGGGAAAAACCCACTTAATGCATGCCATTGGCCATTACGCCCTGGAACACCATAAAAACTCGCGGGTCATGTACGTATCTTCAGAGAAGTTTACCAATGAACTCATTAACGCCATCCGTGACGATAAAACTGTGGATTTCCGCAATAAATACAGAAACATCGATGTATTGCTGGTCGATGATATCCAGTTCTTAGCCGGTAAAGAAAGAACCCAGGAAGAGTTTTTCCATACCTTCAATGCCCTGCATGAAGCCAATAAACAGATTATTCTTTCCAGTGACCGTCCACCCAAAGATATTCCCACTTTGGAGGACAGGCTCAGATCCCGTTTCGAATGGGGTTTAATCACCGATATCCAACCACCTGATTTAGAAACCAGGATTGCTATCCTGCGTAAAAAATCGGAAATAGAAAACCTTGATGTACCTAATGAAGTCATGGTCTACATAGCCAATAAAATACAGTCAAACATCCGTGAATTAGAAGGGGCTTTAATCAGGGTGATCGCTTATTCTTCCTTAAGCAACCGCGAGATTACCATGGAGCTCTGCATGGATGCTTTAAAAGATATTATTACTGATTCCCGTCCTAAATTGATTACTGCCGGCCTCATCCAGAGTAAAGTTTCGGAGTTTTTTGGTTTAAGGATGGATGAATTTAAAGCTAAGAAACGGACAAGAAACGTGGCCTTCCCCAGACAGGTGGCCATGTACCTTTGCAGGGAACTGACGGATATGTCTTTACCTAAAATAGGTGAAGAATTTGGCGGGCGCGATCATACAACCGTCATCCATGCCCATGAGAAAATATCCGCCGACATCAAAAAAGACCCTCAACTGGAAGTAACCATCAAAACCATTATTGAAAAAATCCAAAATGGTTAGTATGTGGATATTTTAACTGATAAAATGTTATTAACATGTGGATAAATCTTATACCCCTTTTTTATTTGATGAATTGTGGACAGGCAGGTTAACTTGTCCACATTTTATTCAGTCCAAAAAACTCAAGGATAAAAGGGCTCTTTCGAGGCTTTCCACATATCCACATCTCTTACTACTATTACTACGATTTAAACAAATTACTATTATATGCTGGGGGAGGCAGTTTTATGAAAATAACAGCTACAAAAGAAAATCTTTTGTTTGGTGTTCAGGCCGTCCAAAAAGCAGTAAGTTCAAAAAATACCCTGCCTATTCTTACAGGTATTAAAATAGCAGCCCAGGGAAACTTACTGCATTTTACGGCCACTGATTTAGAAATGGGCATTCAGTGCTATGTACCAGCTGATATCATTTATGAAGGAACTATTATTGTACCGGCCCGTCATTTTTCGGAAATAGTCCGGAGACTGCCGAATTGTGCCATTACCCTGGAATTGAATACTAATCTTGAAGTTACGATCAAATATGAAAACTCCGAACTCACTTTAAAAACCTTACCCCCCGATGATTTTCCCGCCCTGCCTAACATCAAAGGAAACTACGAAATATCCGTTCAGGCTTCACTCTTACGCCAAATGATCAGGCAGACTGTCTTTGCGGCGAGTAATGACGAAGCCCGTCCTTTGTTTACAGGAATATTATGCGAAGTAAACGAGAATAAATTAAGAATGATAGCTACTGATACCCATCGTTTGGCCTTAAGAGAAGGTATTCCTCAAAGCAGTTCGGGGGATAATTTTAGTTTTATCGTTCCCGGAAAAATCATGTCTGAACTGGCCCGTCTTGTTGTCGATGAAGATGAACCATGTTTTATTTCCGTAACGAAAAACCAGGTATCTTTTATATCTGCCAATATTCGTTTAATGTGCAGACTTTTGGAAGGACAGTTTCCTAACTACCGCCAGGTTATACCTACCCAGTTTAGATCCAAAATGCGCTGCAAGACGAAACTGCTGCAGGAATCCCTGGAAAGAATCTCTTTGTTTTCCATGCAAAACGATAACAGCAATACCATAAATATTAAGATTGACGAAATGTCGATGGTGATTTCTTCAAGGTCTGAGCTGGGACAGGGTTATGAACAAATCGCTGTGGAACTGGAAGGAGAACCTGTTAATATTTCCTTTAATGCCCGTTATCTCATCGATGTCTTAAAAAACGTGGAGGCGGAAATAGTTACTATTGAGTTTACCGGTCCCTTAAGTCCGGGAATTGTGAGACCTGCCGACAGTGATAATTTTCTTTATTTGATTTTGCCTGTCAGGTCATAGTGGGAGGGGCAGCTCCTTGTATTTAGAGAGATTGGGTCTCACCAATTATCGCAACTATGAAACATTAAACGAGGATTTCTCGGCCCAGTTAAATATTCTTATCGGCCCTAACGCTCAGGGTAAAACTAATTTATTGGAAGCCGTTTACTACCTGGCCACAGGTAAGACTTATCGTCCTGCCCGTGATCTCCAGTTAATTCGCTGGAATCATCAGGCCTTTTCTATTCAGGGAAAAGTTAGAAATAAACAGGGCTATGTAACCTTGGAAGTTCTTTATAAAACCGGTGAACAAAACAGCAAGGAAATCAAAGTGAACGGCCTAAAAATTTATAAGACTTCGGAGCTTTTAGGTAATTTGACAGCCGTTTTGTTTGCACCGGAAGATCTTAATATTATCAAAGGTTCTCCCCTGGAAAGAAGAAAAATTTTAGACAATGATATTTCTCAGGTAAGCCCGGGCTATTTTCTCAAATTACAGCAGTATAACAGGGTTTTGAACCAGAGAAATTATTTATTAAAAAAAATACGTGAACGTGGTAAAGGCTTTGATGAACTGGAAATATGGAATGAACAATTTCTAGAACTCAGTGAAAGCATTATTTTAAAAAGAATCAATGTCTTGGAAAAATTGTCACCCTTAACCCGTTTGATGCAGCGAAAACTCACAAATGGCCAGGAAAACCTGGAAATTCGCTATCTCTTTTCCAGGCGGAAAGAACTCAAATTAACCCATGATTTAAAAAAGGTATTACTGGAGGAATTAGAAAAGTACCGGGGGGAAGAAATAAAAAAAGGAATATCTTTATGGGGACCTCACCGTGATGATTTATTAATCTCATTAAATGGCAACGATTTGAAAGTTTATGGTTCCCAGGGACAGCATAGAACAGCTGTTTTGGCTTTGAAACTCTCGGAACTGGAGTTTTTTAAAGCAGAATCCGGTGAATTTCCTGTCCTCCTCCTGGATGATGTGCTTTCCGAGTTGGACCAGGAGAGAAGAGGTTTTTTACTTAATATCATTAAAGAAAAAAAAATACAGTGTTTTATTACCACCACTGAAGACATAGCATTGGGAAATGACAGGATAACCATACAAAAATTTCTAACCCAGCAGGGTACGTTAACAAAATGTAAAGGAGGAAAGTGAGTGTTTCTACATTTGGGCGGGGATACTTCTGTTTACCTAAGAGAAGTAGTAGGGATTTTTGATCTTGATTCCACAAAAGAAAGTTCAGCCACCAAGGAGTTTTTGGAAATTGCCAAGGATGAAGGACTAATCTGCGTGGTTGGTACAGAGGATAAAATTAAAAGTTTTATCATTACCAAGGAAAAGGTATATTACTCTCCGATTTCTTCTATAACTTTACAAAAGCGGGCTTTAAATATGCTAGATCTCGAAGACGAAATAGAGGAACAATAAAAACTTGGCGCAAGCCAAGTTTTTATTTAACTTCCAGTTAATGTAATTTCTTGTGAGGATATACAATAATTTGTTATAATTAACCTTTAGAAAGTCTGACATAAAGAGGTGAGTAATTTGAGTGGTGAATACAATGCAAGTCAGATTCAGGTTTTGGAAGGTTTGGAAGCAGTCAGAAAACGCCCTGGTATGTATATTGGCAGTACAAGCTCCCGTGGTTTGCATCACCTGGTTTATGAAATTGTTGATAACAGTATTGACGAAGCTTTAGCCGGTTATTGCGATAAGATTGAGGTTACTATCCATAAAGATAACAGTGTTACCGTTACGGATAACGGGAGAGGTATCCCCGTGGAAAGACATCCTCAAATGGATAAGCCCGCCTTAGAGGTGGTGCTTACGGTTTTACATGCCGGTGGTAAATTTGGTGGTGAAGGCTATAAGGTTTCCGGCGGTTTGCACGGTGTAGGTGCATCAGTTGTCAATGCCCTTTCCCAGTGGTTAGAAGTAAAAGTGAAGCGCGATGGTAAGATTCATCACCAACGCTATGAACGGGGAAAACCTGTCAATGAATTAAAGGTTATCGGCACCACGGAAGGTACGGGTACATCTATTAGCTTTTTGCCGGACCCTACTATTTTTGAGGAAACTGAATTTGATCTGGATATTTTAACCCACCGCCTGCGGGAACTTTCTTTTCTAAATAAAGGGATTAAAATTATTTTGAAAGATGAAAGAAACAATGAGAAACTGGTCTTCCAGCATGATGGCGGGATTATTGATTTTGTAAAGTACCTGAATAAGAATAAGGACACCCTCCATCCTAAACCTATTTATTTTGCCAGTGAAAAGGAAGGGACAGAGGTAGAAGTAGCTTTACAATATAATGACGGTTACGTGGAAAATATTTATTCTTTTGCCAACAACATTCACACGACGGAAGGCGGTACCCATGAATCCGGTTTCAAATCGGCCCTGACCCGGGTCATGAATGACTATGCCCGGAAATATAACCTTCTCAAGGACGGCAATGCCAATCTTACCGGAGAGGATATCCGGGAAGGATTAACAGCCATTATTTCCGTAAAAATAAGAGAACCACAGTTTGAAGGACAGACCAAGACAAAACTTGGCAACAGTGAAGTCAGGGGAATTACGGAGGGAATCGTCAATGAAGGTTTATCCACTTTTCTGGAAGAAAATCCTTCTGTAGGACGTAAAATCATAGAAAAGGCCATTAATGCCGCCAGGGCCAGAGAAGCAGCCCGCAAAGCCCGGGAATTAACACGAAGGAAGAATGCTTTAGAAAATACTGCCCTGCCTGGGAAATTGGCCGATTGTTCCACCAGGGATCCGGCCATGTCAGAACTCTACCTGGTAGAGGGTGATTCTGCAGGCGGTTCGGCCAAGCAGGGCAGAGACAGGCGCTTTCAGGCTATCCTTCCTTTACGGGGTAAGATTATCAACGTAGAAAAAGCGCGTCTGGATAAAATTCTGGCCAATGAAGAAATCAGGTCTATGATTACGGCCCTGGGAACGGGTGTAGGTGAAGACTTTGATTTAGATAAGGCACGTTACCATAAAATCATTATCATGACAGATGCTGATGTGGACGGTTCCCATATCCGCACCCTGCTTCTTACCTTTTTCTACCGTTATATGAGGCCTATGGTGGAGTCGGGATATGTGTATATAGCCCAGCCTCCTCTTTATAAAGTTAAAAAAGGAAAAGAAGAAATTTATCTCTACAGTGATAAAGAATTGGAAAAAACCACAAGTAAAATGGGGAAAAATAATTATTCGATCCAACGCTACAAGGGTCTTGGTGAAATGAATCCGGAACAGCTATGGGAAACCACAATGAACCCGGAAAAAAGAACAATTTTAAAGGTAAGCCTGGAGGATGCCATGGCCGCCGACGAGATTTTCACCATTCTCATGGGTGACAAAGTAGAACCCAGAAAGGACTTTATCATGACTCACGCCAAGAGTGTAAGAAATTTAGATATTTAGTGTATGGTTTAAGAAAAAACCCCAGACTTTTAAAAAAGCCTGGGGTTTTAATTATCCGGACGGGTTTTTACATAAAACTACCCTGGAAAACGATTTCATATTGACCTAATCTTTCGTAAATCGACAGGATAATATGGAATATTACAAATTTAGTTAATTTACACTTATTGCCAGGCTTGTCTAACTCATGTAGAATACATCAGTGGAAGACATTTTACTTACTCTTAACCTCCAGGAGGATGGTCGTTTTGCGTATTGCCGTCATTGATGATGAAAAGGGAATCCTGCTCTCTATCAGTTTGTTCTTGGAATTAGAAGGACATATACCTATTACTTTCTCTTCTCCCGTTGAGGCCTTAAAATCTATTAACGGGAAAGATGTGGATTTAATCATTTTAGATATGCGTATGCCGGAGATGAGCGGCGAAAGAGTGGCTAATTTATTGAAAGCCAATCCCGCGACGAGGAATATTCCTTTGATTTTATTTTCTGCCCATGAAAGTTTAAACGAAGTGGCGGAAAGAGTAGGTGCCCAGGGAATCCTGGAAAAACCTTTTCAATTTGAAAAACTCAATGATCTGATCAACAATTTTGTGCAATAAATGACCCCCTTTAACAACAAGGGGGATTATTACTTATTCCGCAAAATGTTTACATTGTTTACTAAAAAAGCTATACTACAACTGGAAATGTCTAATATTAGGTGAAATGGTATAATAAGAAATTAGTAAATTAAAAATGACTAGCTTAATCAAAGCTAGTCTCACTATTTACTGAGGGTTTTATTCTTTAGTTTTGTATCCTAGATTTTTAATAAAAAGTAGGTGAAAAAATGGAAGCATATACTGATGGTAAAATTGTACCGATTAGACTGGAAGAAGAAATGAAGAAATCGTATATTGACTATGCCATGAGCGTTATTATAGGACGTGCGCTGCCTGATGTAAGGGATGGACTGAAACCGGTGCACAGGCGTATTCTTTACGCTATGCATGAGTCAGGCATGTCCCATGACAAGCCCCATAAAAAATCAGCCCGTGTCGTGGGGGACGTGCTGGGACGTTATCATCCCCACGGTGATACCGCGGTTTATGACGCTATGGTCCGTTTAGCCCAGGATTTTTCCACTCGCTATCCTTTGATTGACGGTCACGGCAACTTTGGTTCAATCGACGGTGATTCGGCGGCAGCCATGCGTTACACAGAAGTGCGTATGGCCAAAATTGCCATGGAACTTTTAAGGGATATTGAAAAGGAGACAGTAAATTTTGTTCCCAACTATGATGATTCCTTAGAGGAACCTGCTGTCCTTCCCTCCCGTTTTCCTAACCTGTTGGTCAACGGGTCTTCCGGAATTGCTGTAGGTATGGCTACCAATATACCTCCTCACAACCTGGTAGAGGTGATTAACGGTGTGGTGGCCCTCATTGATAAACCTGATATTACTCCCAAAGAATTAATGAGTACGGTAAAAGGCCCTGATTTCCCCACGGGGGGAATTATCATGGGCCGGGACGGCATTAAACAAGCCTACGAGACAGGGAGAGGTTCCATTAAAGTACGTGGTGTGTCCCGCATTGAAAAAATGAATAACGGCAAAATGCGCATCCTGATCACAGAACTACCCTATCTGGTGAACAAGGCCCGCCTGATCGAAAAAATTGCAGAACTGGTCAGGGATAAGAAGATTGACGGGATCACCGATCTTAGGGACGAATCGGACCGTACAGGTATGCGCATTGTCATCGAGCTGCGGCGTGATGTGAACCCACAGATTATTCTTAATCAGCTGTATAAACAAACCCAGTTGGAAGACAATTTTGGCGTGATTATGCTGGCTTTGGTGGACGGGGAACCCCGGGTACTCAATCTTAAAGAGATGCTTTTCTATTACCTGGAGCACCAAAAGGATGTCATTGTCCGCCGGACCCGTTATGATTTAAGAAAAGCAGAAGAACGCCTGCATATCGTCGAAGGTTTAAAAATTGCTTTAGACCATATCGACGAAGTGGTGCGTATTATCCGCCAGTCCCGTGATGAGCAAAAAGCAAAAATTAACTTGATGGAGCGTTTTGCCCTCTCGGAAAAGCAGGCCCAGGCCATTGTAGACATGCGTCTGGGGAAACTCTCCGGCTTGGAAAGGGAAAAACTGGAGGAAGAATACCGGGAGCTGGTCAAAAAAATTGCTTATTTGAGAAGTATCCTGGCTGACGAGAAACTGGTATTAAAAGTAATTAAAGAAGAAATTACAGCCATTCGTGACAAATATGGCGATGAACGCCGTACCCAGATTAGTGCCCACGATGAACACCTGGAGGTAGAAGACCTCATTGCCGAAGAGGATGTAGTAATTGCTATCACTCATGGCGGTTATATTAAACGGCAGCCTATTACCGCCTACCGTAATCAGAAACGGGGAGGCAGGGGCATTTCGGCCATCACTACCAGGGAAGAAGACTTTGTGGAGCATTTGTTTATTACCACTACCCACCATTACCTGCTCTTTTTCACCAATAAGGGTAAGGTCTACCGTTTAAAAGTCTATGAAATACCGGAAGCCAGCCGCCAGGCTAAAGGTACGGCCGTCGTTAACCTTTTGTTTATTTCCGGGGATGAGAAAATTACCGCAGTCATTCCTGTCCGTGACTTTTCAGAGGGTCAGTATCTGGTTACTGCGACCCGGCAAGGGATTGTGAAAAAGACAAGCCTTACGGAATATGACTCTTCCAGAAAAGACGGGATTATTGCCCTTACTTTGGATGAAGATGACGAGCTGATCGGTGTCAAACTGACCAACGGCCGGGATGAAATCATCCTCTCAACACGTCAAGGCATGGTGATTCGTTTTGCTGAAGATGATGTGCGCAGCATGGGACGGGTGGCTCGTGGTGTCAAGGGTATTACCCTGGAAAGCGGCGATGTGGTTGTGGGCATGGAAACCTTTAGAGATGGCGGAAATCTCCTTGTAATTACGGAGCAGGGTTTTGGCAAGAAAACTCCTCTCACCGAGTTCCGTACCCAGTCCCGCGGAGGGAAAGGCATCATTGGTATGAAAGTGACGCCTCGAAACGGGCTGGTAGCAGGCATCATGATTGCCTCTGAAGGTGATGAAATCATGCTGATTACCCTGGACGGCATTATGATTCGGGTCTCCGTAGATGAGATTTCTACTATGGGACGGGCAACCCAGGGTGTCAAGATTATGCGTTTAGGGGAAAAAGATAAAGTAGTGGCCCTGGCTAGAATTGCCGGAAAAGACGAAGAATAGCATGAAAAAATACCTTAGGGAAAAAATAAGGACAAGTTTATTGTCATTTTCTTTTACATGGTATAAGATAAAGTGAGGAAAAAGTGAGAATAATT
>JAIHAN010000122.1 GCA_020054815.1 Peptococcaceae bacterium
GGATAACGAGGCACGTTAATACCTTTTTGCACAGCTATAATGGCTGGCAATTCGACCTCCACAAATTCCTGTACTCCGTCGCCTTCCCGTTCACAAAGGATTTTTCTCTGATTTATATCTATTTTTATGTTAGCTACTACATTTACCAGGGGAACACCTAACAAAGTACTCAAGCGGCCGGGAACCTGGGCATTATTATCATCAACAGCTATCCAGCCTGCCAGAATTAGGTGGAAGTCATTATCTTCCTTCTTGATTGTTTCCGCCAGCAGTTTGGTGACTGTCAGGCTGTCTTTTGCCTTAGTCTTAATTAATACAGCCCGGTCAGCCCCCATGGCCAGGGCATTTTTTAAAGTTGCGGCCCCATCCTTCCTGCCCACGGTATAAAGGACAACCTCCCCCCCCATATCCTCCTTAATCCTTACCGCTTCTTCCAAAGCATATTCATCATAAGGGTTAACAATATAGCTAACCTGTGTATCATCTATTTTCCCAGCGGGTGTTAGAACAACTTTAAAATCGGTAGCAAAAGTTTCTTTGAGCAATACAAGGATTTTCATACAACATTACCCCTTCTTGCCAGGCTAATTTTAATACTAGTTGTTTTCGTCACTTTCCAGTGATTCCGCCAGTTTGTTAAGGCCCTCGGACATGGCGGCAACCTGCTCAACCGCACCCGCTACACTGGTAATAGCCGAAGCAATCTGGGAAATAACCTCATCCACATGACTTATTTGTTCATACACGTGGTCACTATCGTATTGTATTGACTTAACCACTGATTCTATTTTTTTTATGGATTCACTACTGTTGGAGGCCAGTTTTCTTATTTCTTCCGCTACTACTCCAAAGCCCCGTCCCTGATCACCAACCCGCGCCGCCTCAATAGCCGCATTTAGGCCTAATAAATTGGTTTGCTTGGCGATAGTTTTTATAAATCCAAGCACTTGATCAGTCTCCTGAATCCTCATTTTCAGTTGTTCTGCCAGGTGGGAGAGGGTCTGGCAAACCGATGCTATTTCTTCCGTCTGGGCAGAAATCTCCTGGGTTGTACTGGCCAGTACACTCGTATTTTCATACAACTTATCGGATATTTCCCTGCACTCATCAAACTTATCCAGAGGCTCAGTAATGGCAATACCTCCAATTACCTCTTTAAAACCGTTATAGATCGGTAATGCCACTACCAGATAGGGCCGGCCATATACGGCTTTATCAATACGGACAAAAATTCTGCGTTTTTCAGTCATAGCACGGTGAACACCACTTCCGGCTTTAACTGGGTCACCGGGTTTGGCCCCCAGGTCCAGTTTTTTCCCCGGTACATAAAGCAGGCACTTTTCCCTGTCGAAGAGCCCAACACCTATATCAATCGGCATCATTTCATTCAAGAGCGGTACAAATTCCAAATATCTTTGCAGAATATCCCTATCTTCCTCTCGCATCAAACAGGCCTCCCTAACAATACTGGATTCCGTTATCAAAATCAGTTAAGTTCTCCAAACCTTGTTTACCTACTACAAATGTATTTTCAATCCCTACAGCACCTTTTGGAAAGACAAATTTTGGTTCAAGGGCTATCACCATCCCCTCCACCAAGGTTGTATTTACCCCCGGAGCAATGACAGGTAATTCGTCTACTTCCAGACCTACTCCATGACCGACAAAGGTTACAGGTCTATGCATCCCCATAAAATGGTCACTTAAACCATAATGATCTACTTTTTTCCGCGCTTCTTCAAAAAGTTCCTCACATGTCACTCCTGGCTTTCCCAGTTCTTTTAATACTTCCTGTATCTCTACTGCTACCTGGTAAGCTCTCTCCATATATCCGGGAAGCCGTCCTACACAAAAGGTACGGGTCATATCCGTCATGTATCCGCCTACCCATGCTTCATAATCAACGATAACAGGTTCATCACGTCCGATGATCCGGTTACAAGGTCCATAGGGAAAGGCAGTAGTAGCACCAGATCCTCCCAGGGACCCGTTGGCATAGCTCGGCACGCCTCCCCCCGGCCCAGATAACAACAGGACGGGAACCAGGTCCTGATTAAATCCCCTGGTACGTATAAACCCTGGATGGCCTTTTTCCCGTGAAAGCTTCTCGATCATGCCTACCATTTCGAACTCGGCCATCCCTGCCCTTAAGTTCTTACCTACAAAGGTCATTATCTCGCTTCCCATCTTTCCTGCTTCACGGATCAAATCCAGTTCATAAGGTGATTTCAGCATCCGTACGGAACGTATTAGTGGACTAACATCAACTGCTTTAGCAGGGGAGAAGAGTTTTACATAGCGCTGATAAAAATCAAAGGGTAATACATCCCCCTCAAAACCTATGGTTTTTAGAGAACCGTACCCGAATTCACTAAGTATACCTCTTAAATCCTTTGGCTGCGCCAAATCTACAATACAATCCAGGAACGACTCACTCCGTGCCCTTTCCGTGCTTTTGGTAACGAATAGCACCGGTTTACCCTCTGCGGGAATAAACAGATGGGCACTCTGGATAGTCCCTGAAAAATAAAACATATCTACATTTTGTGTAATCAAGGCACACTCTACATCCTGCTCACGTAACCCTATTTGCAAACGTGTAATACGGGCATCAAGTTCTGACTTTGGGGTGTAGTACCGCATTCCTTGCCTCCTATGAGAGACCCCCGTCTCTATTAATAAAAACGGGGGTCTTTATTTGTTATTTACCTACGAAGGTTGCTTTCCGTTTTTCCACAAAGGCGGACATACCCTCTTTTTTATCTTCCGTAGAACAGGTAACACCAAAGAGAGTAGCTTCATAATCTTGACCTGCATCAAGACTCACATTCAGACCGAGGTTAACGGCTGCTTTACACAAAGCTACAGCGTAGGGTGCATTCTTCATAATCTTCTGGGCCATAGTTTTAGCTGCCTGCATTAGTTCTTCGGGGGGCACAACTTTATTGACCAATCCTATACGGTATGCCTCCTGGGCGTCAAACATTTCTCCGGTAAAGAGGATTTCTTTGGCCCGTCCCTTACCTACTAGTCTAGGAAGGCGCTGAGTCCCAGCAAAACCGGGCACAATACCCAAACCAACTTCAGGCTGGCCAAATTTAGCCTTTTCCGAGGCAATACGTATGTCGCAGGCCATAGCCAGTTCGCAGCCGCCGCCTAAGGCAAAACCGTTAATAGCTGCAATCACAGGCTTCGGCATATTTTCTATTTTGTTAAATGTGGCCTGGCCTAAGAGACCAAAGGTACGACCTTCAGCACTCGTCATGTGCAGCATCTCGGTAATATCTGCTCCTGCGACGAAGGCTTTTTCCGCTCCAGTGATAATCAATACCTTAACCGAGTCATCCTTAGCAATTTCGTCAAGCAATTGAGAAAGCTCGCTCAAAGTCTCCGAGTTCAACGCATTGAGGGCCTTAGGACGGTTCATGGTCAGAATGCCAATACCTTCTTCATTGGTAAAGAGCAAATTTTTATACTCACCCATGGATTTAGCCTCCTTTTATTTTTTGTAATCGTTATAGAAACCTCTTCCTGTCTTCTTACCAAGCCAACCTGCTTCAACATACTTTCTCAATAAGGGACAGGGACGATACTTGGGATCGCCCAGATCCCTGTAGAGAACTTCCATAACATAAAGGATGGTGTCAAGACCAATAGCGTCACACAGGCGGATGGGGCCGATAGGATGATTGAATCCGAGCATGGCTACACTGTCAATAGTTGCGGGATCGGCAACTCCCTCATACATAGTGTAAATGGCTTCGTTAATCATGGGGATCATAATCCTGTTTCCAACGAAACCAGGGAAATCTTTGACTACGATAGGAGTTTTGCCGTTGGGCAGGCTTGCACCGAGTTCCACAACAGCCTTGATTGTCTCTTCGCTGGTGCCGAGTCCTTCAACCACCTCAATTAGCTTCATGATGGGCACAGGACTAAAGAAGTGCATGCCAATTACCTTATCCAGACGCTTGGTAACGGAGCCAATAGCTGTTACAGAGAGGGTAGAGGTGTTGGTAGCAAGAATGGTGTTGGGAGGACAGAGTTCGTCCAGTTTCTTGAAAATAGCCTTTTTCACTTCCAGATTCTCGACTACGGCTTCAATAGCAATGTCAACGTCGCAGTCCTTGGCAGTCCACTCGACGCCGCCGCTGATGCGCTTCATGATGGTCTCTTTTTGTTCAACTGTTAACTTACCTTTTTCCACGTCTTTGGCCAGGTTCTTCTCAATATTAGCAAAGCCCTTGTCCACGAACTTCTGGTCGGTATCGAACATGGCCACTTCCCGGCCGGACATGGCCATAACCTGGGCAATACCGCTGCCCATTTGTCCTGCTCCAATAATTAAAACTTTTTTGATTGCCATAACTTGCACTCTCCTTTAATTTTAAAATTCTTTTTCCATATTCCGAAGCAAGGCCTCCAATGTTTCAATATCCCGTACATTTATACAACGTACTTCCTTGTTGTGTTTTTGTGCACATCTTATGTTTAAGTTTGTGAGTACATTTTTTGACCCTATTTCAATAAAGGTATCCACTCCTGCCTCAAGCATGGAATCCATGGAGTCTTCCCACATTACAGCTTTGTAGACGTGCTCTTTTAAGAGCTCCTTTAAATCTTCCTTTTGCGGATCAAAATACTTACCGGTAACATTATCCACATACTGGATTTTCGGGTTCTGTACTTCTACTTTATCCAGCTCTGCCCTCAACTTGATTCCAGCTTCAAGGAGCAGCCTGGTATGGAAAGGCCCGCTTACTCTTAGAAAATCCGCCCCTTTAGCTCCTCTCTCCAAGGCGAGTTTTTGTGCATGTTCCACAGGGGCATTGTAACCTGCCACGATAATCTGACCTGGGCAGTTAAAATTAGAAGGTTCAATATGTCCCAAATGTTTGGAATCCTCTACTATTTGTAGGACCTGTTCCCTGCTTAACCCGGTTATCCAGCACATTTTGCCCAGACCCAGGGGAACAGCATTCTGCATCAGTATACCCCGGGTCCTTACAAGTTTTACTGTATCCTCAAACTTTAGAGCACCGGCATAAACAAGGGCAGAATACTGACCTAAACTAAAGCCGGCTGTAACCCCAGCCTTAATTCCGTATTTTTCTACAACCTTCAAAATAGCAATACTGGTTGTATGAATGGTTGGCTGGGAATTTTCCGTTTTAACAAGTTCTTCCTCGGGCCCCTCAAAACACATTTTAGCAAGGTCAAAACCCATTATCTCATTGGCCTGTTCATATACATCGGCGGCCTCTTTATATCTTTTGGCCAGTTCCAGACCCATCCCCACGTAGTGCGTTCCCTGACCGGGGAAAACAAAAGCAATGTTGTTCACATTTTCACTCCTTGTACCCATTTTATTCCACACTGATAATCTTTAAATCAGGATCAACAGTAAATTCGGCTTCCGTAGCCGCACGTACCTGATCAACGGTAACACCAGGTGCAATCTCTTTCAGGACAAGGCCTTTCTCGGTCACAGCCATCACAGCCATCTCCGTAACGATGAGATCAACACATTTCAGTCCGGTTAGGGGTACATTGCATTTCTTGACGATTTTGGGTTCACCTTTATTAGTGTGTTCCATGGCAATGATCACTCTTTTGGCGCCTACGGCTAAATCCATGCCGCCTCCCATGCCCACCGTTTTCTTGCCGGGCATCCGCCAGTTGGCCAGGTTACCTTCCTGGTCAACCTGCAATCCCCCCAGCACAGTGGCCGCCAGGTGGCCACCACGAATAATGCCGAAGGATACGGCACTATCGAAGAATGCCCCACCCGGAAGGATAGTAACATACTGGTCACTGGCATTGATCAATTCTCTATCAATATCCTCCTCAGAGTTAGGCATGGGGCCAATGTGTGTAAAACCATTTTCCGAATGGAAGAATACACGAACTCCTTTGGGAATGTAATTCCCCACAAGGGTAGGTATACCAATCCCCAGGTTGACAAAATCCCCATCCTTGAATTCCTGGGCCACACGTTTAGCAATAAATACATCCTTTGCGTCCATCTCTTAACCCCCTCTAACCCTGGACCAGATAGTCCACGAAAATACCGGGTGTCATTACTTCATCAGGGTCAATCTCTCCGATTTCTAAAATTTCATCAGCCTGAACTATAGTGATATCTGCTGCTGCCGCCATTAACGGATTGGTGTTGCGGGCTGCTTTCCGGTAGACAAGGTTGCCTGCTTTGTCCGCCTTATATGCTTTGATTAAAGCCACATCAGCGCGTAAGGGTTTTTCCAGAAGATAATCGCGACCATCTACAGTAATGCGCTGCTTTCCCTGTTCTATCTCAGTACCTACCCCGGTGGGAGTCAAGATGCCGCCCAAACCAAACCCGCCGGCCCGGATGCGTTCTGCCAGTGTACCCTGAGGGACAAATTCAACCTCCAGGTCACCTGACTCATACTGCTCCGAGGTGGCCGGGTTTCTCCCAATATAGGATACAATGACTTTTTTTAACTGGCGGTTAGCCACCAGTTTACCAACGCCTTTCGTGGTCAGTGCCGTGGAAATACTGATGCTGGTAAGATTCTTTGTCCCCTTGGCTACCAGGGCATCTATAAGTTTTTCCGGTGTTCCCACACCCCAGAACCCGGCCACCATAATGGTCATCCCATCCTTAATTAGATCCACTGCTTCTTCGATTGAGATAACTTTAGCCATAAACACCCCCCTTTAGTAAAAAAACTCTGCCTACACCATTTCCCTAAGACCCCTCCCTTGGCGGGAGGGGTCAAGGAAATGGCAGGCTAAACACTACCGTAAAATAATCCCTGAAATTACCACATTTTGAATTTCGTTGGTGCCTTCGTAAATTTGCGTAATCTTGGCATCACGCATCATTCTTTCTACTGGATGATCTCTTAAGAAACCATGGCCGCCCAAGATCTGTACAGCTTCAGTGGTAACTTCCATAGCCGTATTGGTGGCAAACTTCTTGGCACTGGCAGCTT
This sequence comes from Peptococcaceae bacterium, assembly GCA_020054815.1. GTDB lineage: Bacteria > Bacillota > Peptococcia > DRI-13 > DRI-13 > Thermanaerosceptrum. Next base: position 6,978 of record JAIHAN010000122.1, read on the forward strand.
CTGCCGAAAAAGGCAGCCCGAGATCTTTTTTATGTGCCGCATAAAGGGTAAGGAGCTTAGCTGCATCGATCTTGGTAAACATATCCGCTAATTTAAAAGCAATAGCCTGCTGCTGGGCAATAGGTTTACCAAACTGGTGACGTTCTTTGGCATACTTAAGGGCATACTCATAGGCCCCCATGGCGATACCCGCTCCCTGGGCAGCAATTCCGATACGACCGCCATCCAGGGTAGTCATGGCAATCTTAAAGCCTTCGCCTTCTTTGCCCAGAAGGTTTTCCCTTGGTACTCTTACATTCTCCATAACGATTTCCCGCTGTACAGTGGAACGAATACCCATTTTCCTTTCCTGCTTGGCAAAATTAAAACCAGGTGTATCTTTTTCCACAATGAAAGCACTAATGCCCTTAACGCCTTTGGACTTATCAGTCATAGCAAAGACCACATAGACATCTGCAAAACCGGCGTTGGTGCAGAAACATTTTGTCCCGTTCAAGACGTAATGATCCCCATCTAAAACGGCAGTACACTGGCTGGCACCGGAATCACTGCCCGCATTAGGTTCAGTCAATGCAAAAGCTCCTAATTTTTCTCCTTTGAACATAGGAACTGAGTATTTCTGTCTTTGCTCCTCGGTACCGTAATAAAAAATAGGCCAGCCAGACAAGGAAATATGCACGGAATACGCGCATCCCAGGGAAGCATCTACCCGGTTGATTTCAAAACCTACCAGGGCGTAAGTAATCTGGTCGGCACCGGCTCCCCCATACTCTTTGGGATAAGGAAGTCCCATAAGACCCAGTTTCCCCATTTTTTTCAACAGTTCATATGTGGGGGCGAAACTTTCCCCTTCATCCCGTTCAGCGGCTCCGGGGGCAACCTCCTTCTCTACAAAGTCCCTCACCATTTTTCGAATGTTTTCCTGTTCCTCAGTAAACCTGAAATCCATAACATTACCTCCTTTTAATTTTTTCTCAATTTTGCATAATCATCTGTAATTTTCTGACCGAAACGAGCCTGTTCCCATACCTCCTTTTTCAGACTTACGTGCCTTTTACATATAATTTACCTTGCAACTTTCATGCCAATTATCCCCGTGAAGAAAATACTAGAAATTCAACATATTTTCTTTACTTCATCAGGTCAATAAAGAAAAAATGATGCCAGATTGCATCATAATGTTTTTTGTAACTTTTTTTACAAGCTTTTCCCGGTTTGCGGGGGTTTAATTAAAGATATTTATTCATTCCGATGCTTTTCCAACTATGTTTGATGCAGCAAAACATCATAATTTATGTCTAAGCCCTAATTCTCCGCATCAAAATCCCATCCATCATTGCTTCTCATCATTGCTTCTTTTATTAGAATTAGTTTTTTCTTCAGAAATCATATATCCACAACCATATCCTACAGCTAATCCCAAGAAGCTGGCACGATAGTTGCATGGAATAGTACCCGGGAATTAACAAAAAACATAAAAGGAGAGATTAAACATGAGTACCAGAGCTAAAATTGATGATCTTCTGGCCCGTAGTAAAAAGATTGAATCAGGCGGCGGTCAAAAAGCCATCGATAAGCAGCACCAGAGCGGT
>JAIHAN010000123.1 GCA_020054815.1 Peptococcaceae bacterium
AAGACAATGGTCCCCCAGGATGCTCCCGCCCCTATTAAGCCCACGGCGATAAACTGGGAAGAACCGGCATAGACAAGCAAAGACATAAAAAACACATCCCAGGGAGAAAGACCGCCCTGGGCCGCTAAAACACCGAACGCTAATCCTATAGGGACATAGCCTAAAACGACAGGAACTGCCGCTTTCATCCCTGTACTGAATTCCTTGTTGAACATTTCCCCACCACCATACAAGACAGTATAATAAAAATATCATAACATATCACACAAAACATTCCTATTAAGAAAACTTATAAGAACCATTAAAAGGGAACCTGACATAAAAGATTGTCCCACTGGCAGAGGTTTCCACGCGAATTGTAGCGTTGTGGCGGCCAGCTATGCTGTAACATAAGGCTAACCCCAGTCCCGTACGTCCATCCTTGGTAGTTAGAAAAGGAGTTCCCAGTTTCTCCATAATCTCCGGGGCCATACCAGGCCCTTCATCCTGGATTACCAGGACAACCTCCCCTTCATCACGGAAAGTTTTTATGGTAAGGTTGCCCCCTGCCTCCATAGCTTCCAAACCATTGCGGGCCAGGTTAAAAATTAGCTCCCGGATTTCATTCTCATCTAAGGTAAGGTCGGGAATATCACCCAATTCAACCTTCAGATATTTATTGCTAAATACCGCTTCCACCTGGATGAGGGGAGCTACTGCCGCCACGATGGCGTTAAGGTTCTGTACCTTGAAATCAACGGGCTTATGCCGGGCACAGGCAAGAAAATCATTAATAATCAGGTTAATCCTTTTTATTTCTTCTAACATCAATTCAAAATTGTTTTGATAACCTTTGAATTCCGGTTTGGTTTTCAAGAATTGTAAGAAACCGGCAATCGTCGTCATGGGATTTCTAATTTCATGAGCGATACCGGCAGCCATCTCTCCCACTAAATTAACACGCTCTAAATAGAGGTCGTCTCTTTCTATCTGCTTTCGTTCAGTAATATCAAATAAAACGGCCATAACTCCCATATCCCCGCGGGGTAAGGCGGTTGCCTGGGCATCCAGGGAGAGGGTACGCTTACCTTCCACCGTTAAAATATTAAGTTCTCGATTAATATGCATTCCTCTCCTATGTATTTCGAGGGGGAAATTTCCCGTCTCCGGAAAAAGCTGTTCCTTCACAGCTTCTTTCACGCTGTTATTCTCCTTGAGATTTTCGCTCAAAAAAAGCGGTCGCCCCCGGTCATCGAAGACAGCCAGATAAAGATTACTCTTTTTTAAAGACTCATCTAAAAAAACCACCCTGCACAGTTTTTCCTGTACATAAAAGAAAAATTTAAGACTAAGATAGAAACCCAGAAAAATTAAAAGAATGACATAGCTGATCTGGGCCGGGCCCATTTGCCTGTAATTATCCCACCGGATTTGCAGAAGAACAATGGCCTGAATGACTGTGAACCCCAGCCAAAGCCCCGGAGGCCATTTCCTGATTTCCGGATAAAACTTCCGCAGCACAGTTCCACCTAGACCAAAGAGAAACAATAGGATAAACTCATAAGATGAAAGGGTTTCCTGTCCCAGTCCGTAACCCCCGGCAATCAGACCGGTTACGAGAACGGTCATCCATCCGCCCCAATAACCTGAAAGAAACATGATCAGGTAAGTAAAATCAAAAAACAAGTGGTTTCCAACACCTATCTTGTTATTGAAAACAAAGATGGCCGTCAAACCAAAAATGAGACCCCATATCCAGACAGCAAACTTTCGTGGGCAGTATAGTACGATAAAGCCGCCTGCGGCTCCGAAAACAATGACAAAAAGTATACTGCCGACAAAGGCTTGTACTATACTAAACCAGTTCATTTTTATCCCCCATATTTCTACATGCTCCATAACACCACTGCTATATACTACCATTAATTACATTTTTCTACACCATTTTCCGTATTCCTCTATTTTAGTTAAATTTTATAATACAAAATATTTTCACTCCTCCAACAACTGTAATTTTACAGAGGAAAAAGGAATTCAACACATAAAAGTAGAAAGGTTAATTGAATAATTTGGTTAAGGAGCGGAAAGAAATGATTGGTGCTTCCAGACTTAACAAACTGCAGCCCGGTATTTTTTCAAAAATCAGCGAAGTGAAAACGCAGGTTCTCCAGTCCGGTAAAGATGTGATTGACTTAAGCGTGGGCAGCCCCGATATGCCTCCTCCTCCCCATGTCAAAAAAGCCCTGATTGAAGCAGCAGAAAACGATAAGAACTATGGGTATACCTTAACGGAAGGCATACCTTCTTTAAAACAAACTATAGCAAATTGGTATAAAACCTATTACCAGGTTAACCTTGATCCGGATAAAGAAATTTTATCGTTGATGGGTTCCCAGGATGGTTTAGCCCACATCTTCTGGGCTGCCGTAGACCCGGGCGATATAGTTCTCGTACCTGATCCTGGCTACCCCATCTACCAGAGTGGGGCTTTATTGGCGGGAGGAATTCTCTATCCCATGCCTCTCAGGGAAGAAAATAATTTTCTGCCGGATTTAAGTGAAATTCCCCAGGACATTTGCCAAAAAGCCAAAATCATGATCCTGAACTATCCCAGCAATCCCCTGGCTACCACAGCTAATAAAGACTTTTTTGCCGGTGTCGTATCCTTCGCCAGGCAGCATGATATTATCGTGTGCCACGATTTTGCTTATTCTGAGCTCTCTTATGACGGCTTTAAAAATGTAAGCTTTTTAGAGGTTCCCGGCGCTAAAGAAGTTGGCGTTGAATTTCATTCCATTTCCAAGACTTATAACCTGGCAGGCTGCCGTTTAGGTTTCATCGTGGGGAATGCCGCCGTCATTGATGCCCTGCGTCTGGTAAAAAGCAACATCGACTATGGTATCTTCCGCCCGGTGCAATTAGCGGCAGTAGAAGCGCTCTCGGGTTCCCAGGAATGTGTCAGGGCTAATGCCAAAGCTTATGAACACAGGAGAGATGTCTTGGTGGAAGAGCTGGCGAAATACGGCTGGAAAATCAATAAACCCAAAGCCTCCATGTTCGCCTGGGCTAAACTGCCCTCATTTTTCAATTCTTCGGAGAAATTCGCCATGGATTTGTTACGGGAAGCAGGGGTAGCGGTGGTCCCCGGAATTGCTTTCGGCCAGTGTGGTGAGGGCTATATTCGTATTGGTCTGGTACAGGAAGCGGAAAAAATACGGGAAGCCGCCAGACGCATGGGTGAATTTGTGACAAGACACAATCCCTGAATATGGGTTATGCCACCTCGCACTTCCCTCTTTCTGAAATAAAATGCTCATCGCCAATGTTCACTGCGACAAAATAGAACCGTCCCCATTGTCGCAAATGAAAAAGACTCCGGGCTTTGAAAAAACCGGAGTCTTTTATTCATAAGATACCTGTTCACTATTCAGTTTAATGTTGCCAGGTAAATTTCTTCCATGATTTCATTGAGGCTGTGTTCCTCGGCGTTTTGCACGATTGTATACATGTTTTATTGCCTCCTGTTATACAGTAATTTATGTATAGTATAACACCATAATTTCATTTTTACCAGGTTCTTTCGCAAAAATATTGTATACGTGTTTACAAAAACTTTAAAAAAAATTAAAGTCCGGCAGTGACCGGACTAACTCCTCAATTAACCATTTAGTTTTAGTGCTCTGCTCCCAGGCAGCGTTCCATTTCTGCCAGCATTAGTTCCCACATCAGCTCATGCTCTTTATCAGCAGCAATTACATCTTTATGTGTAATTGTATACATGTTTTCCTGCCCCCAATCATACTGTTATTTGTGTATAGTATAGCACCGGGGTTAATGTTTTGCTACTGTTTTGGGCAAAAAATATTGTATACATCAAGCTAATGCTGAAAAGTCAATACCAAAAGGAGCCAAAGCCCTGGGTAAAATACCGTGGATATGGGCAATTAACACTCCGTAATTAACAATAGGCTTACCAGCCTCCTGTACTTTTCTGATGCGGTTAAGCATTTCCTTACGGTTTAACATACACCCGCCGCAGTGGACAATAAGTTTATACTCGCTCAAGTTTTTGGGAAACTCCGTACCCTGGGAAAAATCTATTGTTAATTCTCCACCTACCGTTTGCCTCAGCCAGCGGGGAATCTTCACCTTGCCAATATCATCGGGCTGTTGATGATGGGTACAGGCTTCGGCGATAAGGATTTTGTCTCCCGGCTTTAAATGATCGATAGCCTTGGCCCCCTGGGCTAAAGTAAGCAAATCCCCTTTATACCTGGCCATTAAAATGGAAAAAGATGTTAGACGTACATCAGGGGGAGTGTCTGCTGCCACCTTCATAAAGACCTGAGAATCGGTAACTACCAGTTTGGGCGGTGCTTTCAGTTCCTGTAAAGCTTTCTTCAGTTCGTGCTCTTTACAGACCAAGGTAAAACAATCGTGGTCCAGGATATCCCGAATAGTTTGTACTTGAGGCAAGATCAGGCGTCCCTTCGGAGCAGCCATGTCAATAGGGACCACCAGTACCACCAGGTCCCCGGGCTGCAACAAATCCCCGACAATGGCCGGAGCCACCCAATCACCCGGGCTGATTTTCAGGAGGTGCTGTTTTAACTGGGGTATACCTTTTTTAGTGGCCGCACTAACCCAGTAGCAGGGAGTATCACCAATATCCTTTTGATACTCCTGTAAGAAAGTTTCCTTTGCAGCATCGTTGAAAAGATCTTCTTTATTTAACACCAAAAGAAGGGGTATGGCCTTCTCCTTACAAATTTTTAACAGACTGTTTTCGTATTCACTCATACCCTGAACTGCATCGATAACCAAAAGGGCAACATCCGTCTTATCTAAAACTTCATAAGTCTTCTGCACTCTCATGCTACCGAGAATACCCTCGTCATCAATACCTGCCGTATCAATAAACATCACCGGGCCAAGAGGTAATAATTCCATAGCTTTATAGACGGGGTCTGTGGTAGTTCCCGGTATTTCCGAGACCAGAGCAACTTCCTGGTTGGTTAAGGCATTAAGTAAAGTCGATTTGCCGGCATTGCGACGCCCCAATAAAGCGATATGAAGCCGGGTTCCCTTGGAAGTACTCTGCATTACACTTCACCACCTAGAGACTTCATTTTTAATTTATGATAGGCTACCCCAGGACGGGTAAGCTCACGATAATCCAAAAGTCTCTCGGCTTCCTCTTCTGTCATAAGCTGTGATTCGAGGAGAGCCGAGCGAATCGGTATGTTTTTTTGCCTGGCTTCCCTGACTATGGCCGCAGTTTTCTCATACCCCAAATAGGGTAGAAGAGCGGGAGCCATGATTAAACTATTTTCCACTAAGAGCTGGCAGTGATCTTTATTGGCTCTAATACCCCTCACACATTTTTCCGCCAAGACCTGTGCGCTGTTTGTTAAAAGCTCAATAGCATGCAAAAGATGATGAGCTACCAGAGGTAAAAAAGCATTTAATTCCAGTTGCCCGCTCTGGCAAGCCAGCGTAACGGCCAGGTCGTGAGCAATCACCTGAAAAGCTGCCTGGTTAACGGCTTCCGGTATCACAGGGTTTACTTTTCCCGGCATGATACTGGACCCAGCCTGGACTTCAGGAAGTTGAATTTCGCCTAAACCTGTATAGGGACCGGAAGATAACAACCGCAGGTCAGAGGCTATTTTCCCCAGGTTGACGGCTGCTGCCTTCAAGAGCCCTGAAACTTCCACAAAAACATCAGCATTCTGGGTCAGGTCTATCATATTTTCCGCCCTGGCTAAGCCCAGGGAGGTATACTGTCTTAACTTTTCTATCACCAGATAAATATACTCCTTAGGCGTATTGATGCCCGTTCCAACGGCGGTCCCCCCCAGGTTTACCTGTCGCAGTCTTTCCTCAACCTTGTAGAGTCGCCAGCGGTCCCGGGCTATGGCCTGGGCATAAGCGCTGAACTCTTGCCCTAAGGTAATAGGCACAGCATCTTGCAGTTGAGTCCTCCCGGGCTTAATGATCCCCGCAAACTCAGCCTCTTTCTCCTGCAGTGCATTCTGTAATTCAGCCATGGCCTGGCTTAAAGGTAACAGCAGTTGAATGGCAGCAATCCTTAAGGCGGTGGGAAACACATCATTAGTAGATTGATGCATATTAACGTCATTACAGGGATCTACCAGATATGTCCCTTTCTGCCCGCCCAGTAATTCCGTAGCCCGGTTGGCCAGGACCTCATTAACATTCATGTTCGTGGAGGTGCCTGCTCCTCCTTGCAGGGCATCAAGGGGAAACTGGTCTAATAATTTGCCTGCTGCAATCTCCATTCCTGCTTCTATAATGGCCAGAGCTTTTTCTTCTTCCAGGTAGCCCAGTTCAAGATTAGCCTGGGCGGCCGCCACTTTTATCAGGGCCAGGGCTTTAATCAACTGGGGATGAACCCGCTGGCCGGAAAGAGGAAAATTGTCCAGCGCCCGCTGGGTATGAATTCCCCAATAAGCCTCTTTATTAACCTCTTTTTCACCTAAAAAGTCTTTTTCTGTTCTCATTCCCAGGCCACCTTACAAATATAAATCCCTTTCGCCCTGCTTAATCCTTTCCAGGTATTGAAGGGTCAACTTTCTTATTTTCTCATCAGGTATGAGTTCCAGGTGTTTTTGGATGGCTTCTTCTCCCAGCCTGCGTGTGGCCAGAGAGGCATAATCCAGCAAGTATTCCTGTAAGGTTAAAATGGCATTGGGTTGACAGACATTGGCTATTCTCCCCGTTTTAGCCAGTTCCATGAACCTGTCGCCAGTCCTGCCCTGACGGTAACAGGCTGTGCAGTAGCTAGGCAGATACCCGTCACAGCACAACTGGGCCAGGATATCATCGGGTGTCCGGTGGTCACCCACCTCAAATTGAGAAGTGGTACGGGCCGACTTCTGGCCGTATTCTTCCTTATAAGCCCCTACCCCTGTACAAGAACCGGCGCTGATCTGTGATACCCCCAAAGCTATAACTTCATCACGAAACCGGGCTTCTTCCCTGGTTGATAGAATGATGCCAGTATAGGGGACTGCCAGCCTTAAAACAGCAACAATCCTCTTAAAATCCTGGTCGCTTACCAGATAGGGAAAATTGTTTAAACTTACTCCCGTGGCCGGTCTCAGCCTGGGTACGGAAATGGTATGGGGCCCTACACCGAAAGCCTCTTCCAAATGTTGCGCATGGTACAATAAGGCCAGCACCTCAAATTTGTAATGGTAGAGGCCAAACAGTACACCGAAACCCACATCATCAATACCGGCTTCCATAGCCCTGTCCATAGCTGTAGTGTGATAGTAGTATGACGCCTTAGGCCCGGCTGGATGCATCATCCGGTAAGTCTCCGGGTGATAGGTTTCCTGAAACAAGATATAGGTTCCTATCCCTGCCTCCTTTAACTTCCTGTATTCCTCCACACCGGTAGCCGCAATGTTGACATTTACCCGGCGAATGTTCCCCTTTTCTTCTGTAGTATCATAGATGGTTTGAATGGCTTCCAGCACATAGTCAAGGGGACAATTGACCGGGTCTTCACCGGCCTCAATGGCTAGCCGTTTATGTCCCATTCTTTCCAATATTTTTACTTCTTCAACTATTTCCTGGGGCGACAGCCTCCTGCGGCTTATCTCATTATCATGACGGTAGCCGCAGTAAAGACAGTTGTTGACACAGTAATTGCTTAAATATAAAGGGGCGAAAATGACGATGCGTTTGCCATAAATTTTTTCTTTGATTTCTTTGGCTGCACGGAAAATTTGTTCCTGCAGTCTGGGATCGGACACTTCTAAAAGTATAGCAGCTTCCTGTGGCGTGAGGCCCCTGGCCTGCCGGGCTTTGGCAATAATGCCCTCCACCTGTTCCCCGGTGGCTTTTTGAGCCTGCTCCAGCTGGAAATTGATCTCTTCCACCTTGATAAAATCAACGGTTTTCAACGTGTAATTCCTCCTTTCGGACTATGCCCGTGGGTAGTACTCACCACCCGCCCTAAGGCTTTTATTTTCCCCGTAATACAACTGCGGCAGTGGACCGGTTCATCCCGGATACAGATTTTATTGGGATAAATTTGATACAAAGCTCTATACTCCGAGGGACTTACATTAGGCATCACCACATTGGCTCCAGCCTGGAGAGCCTTCTCCCGTCCTTCAGGATGGATGGTACCCAGAGCCGTAGTGGCGGGCAAATGGACCAGGGGCATGATAATGCGGGCCAGAGCCACCATTTTTAAGGTCATTTCCAGGGTCCCCTGCTGGGCCGAAGCCAGAGGGGTCTGGGGATGGGGGATGAAAGGCCCGATGCCTGCCATGTCCACATCCATTTTTTTCAGTAACAGGAGGTCTTCTGCCAGGGTATCCAGGGTTTGTCCGGGCAGCCCAACCATACACCCGGAACCCAGTTGATACCCCAGCTCTTTCAACCAGCTTTGACACTGCAAACGCTGCTTTAGTCTCTTCCCCGGTCTAAGATGTTCATATAAATGGGGATCTGCTGTCTCATGCTTAATAAGGTAGCGGTCTGATCCGGCCTCACGCCAGAGTTTGTAGGTGTCAAAGTCATGTTCCCCCAGGGAAAGGGTCACGGCCACATCCATTTTTTTGATTTCTTTAACCAGCTCATAGATATCCCGGGCGGAAAAATACGAATCTTCTCCTCCCTGCAAAACCAGGGTTTTATAGCCCAGGGCCACCGCCTGCTCCGCTGTAGTCAGAATCTCCCTGTGAGTTAAACGGTAGCGTGAGAGTTGTTCGTTTCCCCTGCGCAGCCCGCAGTAATGGCAGTTTTGCTTACAGTAATTTGTGAATTCGATAATACCCCGGAGATGAACTTCCTTACCCAGGTATTTTTCCCTCACGGCATCGGCATGTTTGAATAATAGGGAAGCTTCTTCCCCATCAGCAGACAGGAGGACTTTAAGGTCATCTTTAGTCAGTTCCTCTTGAGCCTGGGCCTTGGCTAAAGTGTCAATAAAAATGCTCCTCATCCTATTCCTCCCCGACAGTATGACTGGTTAAGGCCGAACGGACTTTTACCCCTTTCAGGCTTCCCAGTTTGCCAGTAAGAGCGCCAACTTCCTCATTGCTCCCTTCCACAATCAAAGCAATAACACTCACAGAGCCTCTGCGGGGTATTCCCATCCTGCCCACAATCAAATCCCCATGTTCACTCAAAATTTGATTCAATCTGGGCACATGCTGTCTATCCTCCACAACAATGCCCACCACACCAATTCTCTTTTCCATTGCTTAACGACCTCCCTTTTTTGGTGACCAGTGTCCGGTGTCCGGAAACCGTTAACCGTGAACAGTGAACAGCCAACCGTAAATCTTAAACCGTGAACCGTAAACTGTAAACCGTAGTCATTAACTACCAACTACCAACTAACTACCAACTAACAACTACCAACTAAAAAGGCCCGTCAGCACCTGGAAATAGGTACAAACGGGCCTATACTTTTCGTGTTAGGACGTTATTGCTTACCCCTATTTCCTCAGACTATCCCTTGGATTCAGGTGAACAATTATTCACTTATGCCTACCCTTCCACCAGGACAATCTCCCGGTCAGTCAGGTATTTCTATTTATATTATATGTGATTTTTTTAACAAGCTCAATACCAAGTATACATAATATTTTCATAAAACCTCTTGCAGAAATCGTATTATTGTATACAATTATACTCATATACTTAACATTTGAGCTTTTATAACTCAATTAAGTTAGGGGGAAACCCAATGTCCAAAAGTCTTGCCGTAAAAATTATTGAACAGCACCTTTTATCCGGAAAACCTGTGGCCGGTGAAGAGATAGCACTCAAAATTGATCAGACGCTGACCCAGGATACAACGGGTACCATGACCTATCTCCAGTTTCAGGCCCTGGGTTTTCCCCGGGTCAAGACTAAAAGGTCCGTAGCCTATATTGACCATAATACCCTGCAGGTAGGTTTTGAAAACGCCGATGACCACCGCTACATCCAGACGGTAGCCGCCAAGCACGGCATATATTTCTCCCGCCCCGGCAACGGCATCTGCCATCAAGTGCACCTGGAACGTTTCGGCAAACCCGGCGAAACCCTGCTGGGTTCTGACAGCCATACCCCCACCTGCGGCGGACTTGGCATGCTGGCCATAGGCGCCGGGGGACTGGACGTGGCCGTAGCCATGGGTGGCGGTGCCTATTATCTGACCATGCCCAAAATTGTTAACATTGAGCTCCTGGGTAAACTGCCCCCCTGGGTCACAGCCAAAGACATCATTTTAGAAGTACTGCGCAGGCTCACGGTAAAGGGCGGTGTGGGAAAAATCTTTGAATACACCGGTGAAGGGATCACTTCTCTCTCCGTTCCCGAACGGGCTACCATCGCCAACATGGGCGCGGAATTAGGGGCAACCACCTCCATCTTTCCCAGTGACCGTATGACTTACGAATTCCTTAAAGCCCAAAACAGGGCGGAAGACTGGCGGGAACTATTACCGGATCAAGGTGCCTGCTATGATGAGAAAGTCACCATTGATCTTTCCCAGCTGGAACCCCTGGTGGCCTGTCCCCACAGCCCTGATAATGTGGTACCCGTGAAGTCGGTAGAACATATCAAACTGAATCAGGTCTGTATCGGCAGTTGTACCAATTCCTCTTATATGGATTTGATGAAAGTAGCCAAAATCCTGGAAGGACATACTGTCCATCCCTCTGTCAGCCTGGTCATTGCCCCGGGATCTAAACAGGTCTTTACCATGCTGGCGGAAAATGGCGCCTTAAGCGCCCTTATTCAGGCCGGAGCCCGGATTCTGGAATGTGCCTGCGGCCCCTGTATCGGCATGGGGCAGGCCCCTGTTACCGATGGTGTATCCCTAAGAACCTTTAACCGCAACTACCAGGGAAGAAGCGGGACAGCCAGCGCCCAGGTGTATTTGTGCAGTCCTGAGGTGGCGGCCATCTCAGCCCTTACGGGCCATATCACCGACCCTCGCAGTTATCCCCCTATTTTTGTGGAACTGCCCTTCTCGTATCATATTAATGACAATCTTATTGTGCCGCCTGCCCCTCCCGGGGAAGAAGTGGAAGTCATTTTGGGGCCCAACATCAAACCCTTTCCCCAGAACACCAGGCTCCCTGAAGTCATCAAGGGACGCGTTCTCTTAAAAATGGGCGACCATATCACGACGGACCATATCATGCCCTCTCCTGCCTGGCTTTTACCCCTCCGTTCCAATATCCCGGCCCTCTCTGACCACTGCCTCACCCCCGTGGACAAAGAGTTTCCCAACCGGGCGCGTAACTTTAAGGGAGGCTTCCTCGTAGCCGGTGAAAACTATGGCCAGGGTTCCAGCAGGGAACACGCCGCCCTGGTCCCCCTCTACCTGGGTATCAAGGGAGTCATCGCTCTCTCCTTTGCCCGCATTCACATGGCTAACCTCATTAACTCCGGGATCTTACCCCTGACCTTTGTCCATAAGGAAGATTATGAGCGCATTTCCCTGGAAGATGAACTGGTGATAGATGACCTGCATAACCAGGTTCTTAGCGGTAATACAATAACAGTTAAAAATATAACCCAGAATTTCTCTTTCAAGGTAAGACTGGATGTATCTGAGCGCTTGAGGCATATCCTCCTGGCTGGCGGGCTGCTGCCATATACCAAAGGGACGGCACACTGATTTGCTTCGACAATCCACTTTCCGATTTCCGACATCCGACTCTCAGTATTTGTGATCAGTGACCGGTGTCCGGAGTCCGGTGACCAGTATACAGAGTCCAGTTTTAAGAGTACGGAGTCCAGGGTACCCGTTCTCTGATCACTGGTCACCGGTCACAAAACAACCACCAACTA
>JAIHAN010000124.1 GCA_020054815.1 Peptococcaceae bacterium
TTTTCTTTTTCTTGGTAGCCATTGCAGTCTCAGTAGCACTTTATAAATCCCAGGAACTAAAAAGAACTTACAAGGCACAAGTGTTACAGGGCTTAGACAATATAAAGAAGTCACAGCGAGCAGTGATTACTGAAGAAGATATCAAGCATTTACCTCAGCCCGTACAGAAGTATCTTAGATATGTGGGCGTCATGGGCAAGGAAAAAGTAGAAAGCGTTAGAGTAGTATGCGAAGGTGAATTTAGACCTGACCCCAAAAAAGACTGGGCTAAGATGGAATCGGTACAATATAATTTCTTTACTGAGCCTGCACGAATTTATTACATAGGCTTAAAAATGTCAGGAATTCCCGTTGTGGGTTTACACTCTTACAGGGATGCTAAGGCTACTATGCTTATAAAACTAGCGGGTTTGTTTACGGTAGCAAATGGCAGGGGACCTATCATGAACTCGGCCGAAACGGTCACCGTCTTTAACGATATGTGTTTATTAGTGCCAGCCACTCTTATTGATAAGAGAATTCAGTGGGAAACTATCGACTCATCGACAGTAAAAGCCACCTTTGTGAATAAAGACAATAAAATATCCGCATTATTATATTTCAATGACAAAGGTGAATTAATCAATTTTATTTCCGACGATAGGTACTATTCGCCAACAGGCGATACTTATCTTAAGGCGAGATGGTCTACCCCTGTAGGTGATTATAAAGTAATAAACGGGCTAAGGCTCCCCACATATGGGGAAGCAATCTGGCAATTTCCAGAGGGTGATTATTGCTATGCAAAACTAAAAATTAAGGATGTTGAATATAATCCCCAAAGCTTTAGATAATCTTTCTAGTCATTCTTAACTACAGGCAGCCAGGAGATGACATAACCGAATAGCAAAAGGAGTAATCGTTTGACACTTTTTTTGCTTTTTTTTGTTATTTTAAAGGAGTTGTCGTTTTTTAAAAGAATTATAACAACATAGCTACCCTGTGTTATTGCTTGTACACAGCATTGTAGATTTTCGATTTACGTTAATGAGGATTAAATGCCATATGCCAAGTAAAGGAGAGCCAGAGCAGAATGATTGATTTCCGAAAAGAGCTGTCAAAATTCGATTTTGTTACGGTTGACGCTGAATTTGCCAGGTGTTATAACGAGGCTGCACAAGTTATTGAAGTATTTAATTCAACTCTCAAGCGTATTGGTAAGGAATTGAACAATACAAACCTTCAACTTGAGGAAGTCTTATCACAGTATTTGGAAGAAAAGGAGAAGGACAAGTATATAGCAGAGATGAAAAAGACTATAACTGTTTATGAGGAAGAAAAGCTTTCACTGGTTCAGGGATTGGTGGCTACCCTCGACCAGCTTGAGGATTTATACAGGTATTCATTGAAAAACAAACTTGGCAGTTGGGCCGAGCAAATGCAGCTTTTATGGAAAAATACTTCAGCTAACCTGTTGCTTTTGGGAATTACTCGTATCGACGGCGAAAATACCCTCTTTGATTCGCGGATCCATTCTATAGTACAGGTAAAAGAGGACAAAAACTATTTAAATGGCGTGATTTTGGAAGTGTTACGTTCTGGATATATGTATCAATCTCGTTTGTTAAGAAAGGCTCAGGTAATAGTCAATAAAACTAATGGAGGTTATGAGGGCAATGAGCAGAATAGTGGGTATTGATCTAGGTACTTCAACGTCGGAAATCGCTTTATTAATAGATGGAAAGCCCTTTGTCATACCAAACCACCTGGGAGAATATATAACCCCTTCGGTCGTAGGAATCTCTGATGACGGAAGGATTATTGTCGGAAAAGAGGCCCGGGATCAACTTCTGCTGAAACCGGAAGATACGGTCATTGAGGTTAAGAGGTTAATGGGGAGCGGAACAACGGTTTCCATGGGAGGAAAAGAATACACTCCGCAGCAGATCTCCTCTTTTATTTTGTCATATCTTGTAGATTGCGCCCGCAAATATTTAGATGAAGATATTGACAGAGCGGTTATAACTGTACCTGCCTATTTTTCCGATACGCAGAGACGAGCTACGGTTGAAGCGGGAAAACTAGCCGGAATCAAAGTAGAGCGTATAATAAATGAACCTACCGCCGCGGCCCTTGATTACGGTTTGGAACATATGAAGGAATGCCAGCACATACTGATATATGATCTGGGTGGAGGAACTCTTGATGTAACAGTACTGGAAATGTTCGAAGGCGTTCTTGACGTCAAAGCAAGCTGCGGCCACAATCAGCTCGGCGGGAAAGATTTTGACCAGCGACTCATAGATTACCTCTTAAACAGGTTTACCGTTCAGTATAATGTGGATGTTTCAGAAGATAAAAGGGCTTTAATGCGCTTGAAAGAAGAGGCTGAAAAATGCAAAATAGCCCTAAGCGAACAAGAGGAATATCATTTGCTCATTCCATTCTTTGCTGATGTGGAGGGGAATCCAGTTTCCCTGGAGGAGACTGTGAGCAGGGAGACATTTGAAGGTCTAATCAAGGAGCTGATTGATTCCACGGCAAAACAGATCAATACAGCATTGTCCGATGCGCGCATCAGCGCTCACGATCTTGACCTTGTCCTGCTTGTTGGCGGCTCAACCCGCATCCCTTATGTACAACGCTTTATTGAGAATACTCTGGGTAAATCACCGCAGTCATTGGTTGATCCGGACCTGGCAGTGGTAAGAGGCGCGGCTGTTCAAGCGGGCATTCTCAACGACCAGTTTTCCGCTGAAAAAGACATTATAATCACTGATGTTTGCCCCTATACGCTGGGTATATCTGTACTTGATTATGTCGGAGGTTTCCCTGTTACTGATGCCTATGATGTCGTTATTCCAAGAAATGTCACCATTCCGGTGGTCAAAGAAAAAATATACGGGACAGTTGCCGATAACCAGACACAAGTCGAGATCAAAGTCTACCAGGGAGAATTCAAAAAGGCTTCTTACAATAATTTCCTTGGAAAATTCCTGTTAAAAGGTATTCCTCCGGCCCCTGCTTTCCAGGAAAAAATTAGTGTTTCTTTTTCTTATGATGTAAACGGCATCCTGCAGGTAGAAGGGAAAATACTGAGTTCGGGGAAAAAGGCCAACCTGACAATAGAGACAACCGGCGTCGAAATGGTCAAAGAAATCGACACAATAGGATGGGAAAAGGCGCCTAATGCCCGGAAATATAAGGCGATTATCAGTAAAGCCAGCCGGATGGTAGAAAATGGAGAAGCAGGCTATTATGCCCTTGAAATGGAAAGCCTGATCCGGAAGATAAAGACAGGGTTAGTGCAGGGCGAAAAATCGGAAACTCTTGATGTGCTTAAAGAAGAGCTTCATGAGATTATTTATGAACTTGCGGAGGAAACGGATGTTTGAAAATCTTTCACGTTTTTACTATAACAAAGGGTTGCGACTGGCAAGAGAAGATGAGATCGGTCCGGCTGTACAAAACCTGACCAAAGCTGTAAGCTATAACAGTGATAATATTGAGGCCTGGAACCTGGCGGGCCTTTGTTATTACCGGCTGGGCAAATATAAAACGGCGGAGTACTGCTGGACGCAGAGTGTAAATAAACGCCGGGAGGGAAACGCTGCCAGCGACTATTTGGCAGATTTAATGAACACCCTGGAAGAAACGGGTCCATATTTTTCCCAAATTGCTTCTCTTTGCCAGCAGGAAAAATACGGGCAGGCTGCCGGGATCTTAAGCAAGAAAATCTGCAGCAGATTTGATTTATCCATCGGTTTACTAAATTTTTTGGGTGTTTTACAGGTACTTGACGGCAAGATAAACAGGGCAGTGAAATGTTGGACGACCGTTTTGTCTCTTGACAAATCTAATGCTGACGCCAGGCTATACTTGGAAGACATGGAGAAACGCCTGAGTTACAAGTTCCTCAAATGGAAAGAAAAACTATTCAAAAGGAATGATATTAAAGAGTTATGAAGGACTATTACAATATACTTAACATAGCCAGAAACGCAACGGTTGCGGAGATAAAAAAAGCTTATTTTTCACTCGTTAGGGCATTCCCGCCCGACCGGCATCCCGATGAATTCATGAAGATTCGGGAGGCTTATGAAGTCTTAGTTGATGAAAATACGCGCCGTCAGTATGATTTGGTTGATTCCATGCCTGACATTGTTAAATTGTATTTCAAGGAAGGACGAAATGCGCTGGAAGAGGGTGATGCCGAAAAAGCCATCCAACTTCTAGAAAGGGTTGTGGAAGTGTACCCAAACTTTTCCGTTGTGAACAGTCTTCTGGGTGAAGCTTATTTAAAAAACGAAAACAGCGTTAAAGCTATACGCATTTTCGAGGAACTTGTAGCCCAGGAAAAAAATAATGCCGGTTTTGCACGCCAGCTTGCGCAGTCCTATGCCATGCGTGGCTGGCATAAGAAAGCCGTCAAACAGTTTCGCCGGGCCTTGTCTCTTGATGAGGATAATATTTCGCTCTGGCTGGGACTGGTGGATTGTTATCTGGCAGTTAAAGATTTTAAAAAAGCTAAAGAAACGGTATGGGAAGGATTGGAAGTCAGTAACAGAAAAGGCTGGGATAACCTTGAACTTTATTACCATATCATTCAGATCGACATTTATACCAATGATCATATTAGCTTGAAAAAGCATCTTGCAGAGATGAAAAACAAGGCAATAGAAAAGGAAGAAGAAAAAGCCAATGTTGCTTGGTTTTTAGCTACTCTTTCCCAAATGATCCATAGTATAGGTTTATATGAAGAGGCGGCAGTAACAATAGACGCTGCATGTGCACTGCTACCGGATGACAAAGAAATCAAAACCGTCAAAAAAGAGATAGATGCCAAGTATAGTATTTTTTCTGAACTCAAGAGACTTAAAGAAGATCCTTCCATTAATAGATGTTTAGCAGAAATGCTCGATTGTGAACTGCATTTGTGTGACGATAAAGATTGCCTCGATTGTAAAATCGAGAAATTCATGTGTGAAATGGATATTATTGTTGAGATTGGACCCTTTAGGAAAGACATATTGCGATTGAAAGACTTCTATCCTGAATTGTATAATATCAAAAAGGAATTTTTTGACAAAGTACTCAATCCCAAAAAAGAGGAATACCTGCTTGTTACTTATGCTAAGTTGTTTAACAAATATAAAAAGCTATATCCGGAGAGATTTGAATCTGTGGATGAAGATGGGGAAGATTACCAATTAAAGCCGTACAAGCGCTCAGAACCTAAGGTAGGGCGCAATGATCCATGTCCCTGCGGAAGCGGAAAAAAATACAAGAAATGCTGCGGAAGATCATAGTTTATATCTATGATTAACATATATATTTTATATTATATTTCTATATAATTCTTAGATATCATTAACTTAACAAACATTTGGAGGCGATTCTAGTGAAAAAAATATTTCCGTCAGCAGAAATGAAAGAGGGATTTTAAAATGGATTATAATGCTTTGGCTTTGCAATTGCATGAGGAAAAACGTGGCAAAATCGAAGTTATCAGCAAGATACCTCTAAAAACCCGGGAGGATTTAAGCGTTGCCTATACCCCGGGAGTGGCTGAACCCTGCTTAAAGATTCAAGCGAATAAGGAAGACGTATATAAGTATACATGTAAAGGCAACATGGTTGCCGTAGTTTCAGACGGGTCTGCCGTACTGGGGCTAGGCAACATCGGACCGGAGGCAGGGTTACCCGTCATGGAAGGAAAAGCTATTCTGTTTAAGGCTTTTGCCAATGTCGATGCTTTCCCCATTTGTCTGGATACCCAGGATGTAGAGGAGATAATAAGGACAGTCAAACACATAGCTCCTGTCTTTGGAGGGATTAACCTTGAGGATATCGGCGCTCCCCGCTGTTTTGAAATTGAGGACCGTCTAAAAAAAGAACTGGATATACCTGTTTTCCATGACGACCAGCACGGTACTGCTGTCTGTGTTCTGGCCGGTTTGATAAATGCTTTCAAGGTTGTAAAAAAGGACCTTAAGGAAAGTGTAATAGTTATTAACGGCATAGGAGCGGCGGGAACCGCCATTGGCAAGATTTTACTGGCCTATGGGGTAAAGAAACTCTATATGGTTGACAGAAACGGCATCATAAACCGGAATCAACCGGAAACCATGTTGAACTGGTCTCATGAGGAGCTGGCCAAAGTGACCAACCAGGATCTGAAGACAGGAACTCTGGCCCATGCCCTTGTGGGAGCCGATGTCTTTATCGGTGTTTCCAAGCCTGGCCTTGTAACCAAAGAAATGGTAAAAACCATGAATAAGGATGCTGTTATCTTTGCCATGGCCAACCCAGTACCGGAAATTTTGCCAGATGAAGCGAAGGCCGGAGGAGCAGCTATTATAGGTACAGGGCGTTCTGATTTTCCCAACCAGGTGAATAATGTGCTTGTTTTCCCGGGAGTCTTCAAAGGAGCACTGTCTGTGCGCGCAAAGGAGATAAACGAAGAAATGAAACTTGCAGCGGCCGTGGCCCTGGCCGGCATTATACCTGATGCTGAACTCAGTGAGACCAATTTGCTGCCTTATGCTCTGGATCCCAGAGTGGCTGATGCTGTGGCTGATGCTGTGGCCAAGACGGCAAGAGATACCGGAGTAGCCCGGTTATAAGGAAGTTTAGGGCTGAAGGAGATATCTATTATTGTGCCCTAGCCCATTAGATTTAAGCTGGTGACAGAGATGTTACCAGCTTTTGCATTTAGGTTGTGAAAAAATATATAAAGGAATTGAGGGAAAAACATAGAATATTCGAAAATGAGATATTGGCCCTTTTTGTATCTCGTAAAATAACAAGAATTGATGAGGTATTCAGATGAATGTCAGTTCTTTTAAGCAAAACAACGAGATTTTTCATACTATTTTAGGAGCTTTGCGCGAAGGTGTAAATGTCGTAGATAAAGACGGTATTATACTTTACGCTAACCAGAGTTCGGCTAATTATGCTAAAGCTCATATAGAGGAAATGATAGGCAAACACATAACTGTTTATTATCCTAAGGCTGCACTTCTCGAGGTACTAGAGACACGGAATGCGGTATTTGACAGGAAAATTATCCATGAAACGAGCCGAATATTTATAGTAAATGCCATTCCCCTTTATATCCAAGGTGAATTCGCCGGAGGCGTGGCTACCTTTAGGGATATAACTGAAATCGAGAGGCTGTCCAAACGATTGGAAAGCCTGGAGATGGAATTGGCTCTTAGTAGAATGAATGATGTATTTGAAGCAATTATCGGCAGCGATGGCAGTTTGAAAAGTGCCATAGATAAAGCCCAACGAAGTATTGCCTCCTTAGGTGGGCCACGACATAGTGTAATTGTGGGGGAAACAGGGACTGGCAAAACCATGTTAGCCAAAGCAATGTACAGTTTCGCAGAGAGATTGGGGGTAATAAAGCAGGGAGCCCCTTTTGTTGAAATAAACTGTGCCCAATTCACCAACTCAGATATAGCTGCAATGGAGGTTTTCGGAACAGAAAAAGGTTCATTTACCGGAGCATATGATAAACCTGGATTAATTGAAATTGCTAATGGTGGAATATTATTTTTGGATGAAGCTCAGGCTTTGGGAGCTCATCAAACTATGCTGTTAAAGGTTATTGAGTCTGGCATGGTGAGAAGAATTGGTGGAAGATCAGAACGGGAGGTAAATGTAATAATCATTACAGCCTCAAGTAAAGATTTAAAAAAAGAATTCATTCCAGAGCTTTATCAGCGGCTGGCCCAGTATCAGATTGAACTGCCTCCATTGAGAAAAAGAAGCGTCATTGAGAAAGATAGACTAATGAATTACTTCATTGCTCTATACCAGATGGCGGCTAAAAATCGTTACAATATTACCCTGGAAATAACTTTTACAGACAAAGCGAGGGAGATTTTGTTAAACGCTGCTTACGAAAGGAATATTAGACAGTTTCGGGATGTGATTAATGCCTCAATTGATTCAGCTGCACCGTTAATAAGCAGCGTGGAAAAGGATAAGCAGGAATTGAGAATTATTGTAGATGAGTCCAATTTACCCTTTGGAATGTTCACGGATAGTACTGATAAAGACTTAATAGTGTCAGAACCTGCAGAATCACTTGAAGGATTAATTCAGAAGCTACATGAAGAGGGGTTAGGCCCAAGGAAAATTTCAAATGAATTAAAAAGAAGAGGTATAAAGCTAGAATATTATCAAATAGCGTATAGGCTTAAGAACTATAAGTTAAACAGTTTTACCCTTAGGGCTAATAAAGAATAATTAACTCATATTATCCTGGTATGGTGGAAGCCAACCAGGATTTTCTTTTTCCGGATTGGGCTGGATGTGGCAGAAAATAACAATAAATTCTAACAAAGTACAACACAGTGTTACAGAATTATAACACTGTGTTAGATACATAACGGGGATATATTTTTAAAACCCAACTTTGACACCGGCCTTGAAAATAAAGGGGCCTGTAGGGGTAATTTTCACTACAGCCCCTCAAGGGATACTATTCTTTAACTAGCACCTTGGGTG
>JAIHAN010000007.1 GCA_020054815.1 Peptococcaceae bacterium
CGCGCCTTGAGTGATACCATTCCCCACGGCATCCTGGCAGTTAATAAGGATGGGAAGATCATTGTCCTGAATAAAGTCTTTTCAGAAATACTAAATCTTTGTGAAGAGGAGGTCCTGGGCAAGGATATTCAAGAAGTGGTGCCCAGGTGCCAAATTCGCGCCGTCATGACTTCGGGGCAAGCCAGGACGAGGAATCTGTATAAGCTAAACGGCCGCATCTTTTTCGCGGATTATTTTCCTTTGAAAAACGGGGAGGAGATTATCGGAGGTGTGGCTGTTTTTGAGGATATAACAAAAGTCAAAAAAGTCGAGACTGAACTTCAGGAAGTTACGGCCTACAAAAAAATTTTGGAGGCCGTCCTGGAGAATGCTTACGAGGGTATCGTCATTGTGGACAGGGACGGGAAAATCATCATGTTCAACGGGGCTTACGCCGATTTTTTGGGGATTAAGCCGGAGGATGCTATTGGCCGTCATGTCACGGAGATTATCGAAAACACACGGATGCATGAGGTGATTAAAACAGGTATAGCTGAGATCGGGCAGTTGCAGCGTATTGGCAAGCATAATGCCGTAGTCCAGCGCCTCCCCATTAAAATTAATGACCAGGTGGTAGCGGGAGTAGGTAAAATATGGTTCAAAGATTTACGGGATATGGAAAATCTCTTTAAACATCTTCAATCCTTGCAGGACGAATTAGCGTATTACAAAGAGGAATTACGACGTACCCAGGGCGGGCGTTATACCATAGAAAATATCGTAGGGAATAGCCCCCGGATTATCAGATTGAAAGATCTTATCGCCCGCGCTGCCCGGTCTTCCTCCACCGTACTTATCCTGGGAGAAAGCGGTACGGGAAAAGAATTAGTAGCCCATGCCATCCACAATCTCAGCAGCCGCAGCCATCATCCCTTTGTACGCATCAATTGTGCCGCCATACCCGAAAACATCCTGGAGTCAGAGTTATTTGGCTATGCCGAAGGGGCTTTTACCGGTGCCCAGCGGGGTGGCAAAGTAGGTAAATTCGAACTGGCCCACAGAGGGACTATTTTTCTCGATGAAATCGGGGATATGCCTTTTTCCATGCAGGCCAAACTTTTGCGCTTTCTTCAGGAAAAAGAACTGGAGCGCCTGGGCGAGAACAAAACGCGGCACATTGATGCCCGGGTCATTGCGGCCACCAATCAGGATTTACCCAAAAAAATAAAAAAAGGGGAGTTCCGCGAGGACTTATACTACCGTCTGCAGGTGATGACCCTGGAAGTTCCGCCTTTACGTGAGCGAAAGGAGGACATCCCCTTTCTTGTAAATTACTTTATTGAAAAATTCAACCGGGAATTTGGCCGGCTGATCCGGAAAGTTGACAGCAAAGTCATGGAGACTCTGCTAAGCTATGAATGGCCCGGTAACGTACGTCAACTGGAAAACGTTATTGAGAGAGCCTATAATTTAACGGAAGGTGATTGTATTACTTTAGAAGCGTTGCCCTTATACCTGGCGGAAATGTCACCCAGGACTCCTATTAAGGAGGGGGTAAGCCTTTCTCTTCTGCAGGCCAAAGATGAATTAGAAAAAAACACCATCGAAACCATCCTGAAAGAGGTGCAGGGAAACCGGAGTAAAGCGGCGAAGCTTTTAGGCATAACCAGAGCATCCTTGTACCAAAAACTTAAGAAGTATGGTCTGATGTAAAAGAATACAGCTGTATGCTTTTGTGACATGTCACATTTATTGACAGTATACACAGAACATTACCCGCTATTTGTTTTTTCTGTTTATGGTATTAAGGGAATGCCTTAGTACAGACAGGACAAGGAGGAGCGGGCTTTTTTGTATGTAATGACGGGAGTCGGGAAAGGGATAGGGGAAAGCCTTTTTAGATTGGCACGGTTCTTGCAATATAAAACTATCGAAGATATGTTAATTTTTTCACTTGAAAGGAGAGATAACAATGCAATTTTTCCAATTTACCGAAGAGCAGGAGATGTTAAGAAAAGCGGTGCGTGAGTTTGTGGAAGCAGAAATCGCACCCAAAGCGGCCGAGTGGGATGAAAAAGACTACTGTCCCGTGGAGCTCTTTCCCAAAATGGGAGAAATGGGCATTACCGGCATCTTTGTACCCGAACAGTACGGCGGAGCCGGCCTGGGCCATGTAGAACGGGCTATCTGCCTGGAAGAAATCTCCCGGCATTCCGCAGGCTTAGGCATAGCCCTCATGACCCACCATCTTTGTGTTGCGGGTATTCTCTACTATGGTACAGAAGAGCAAAAACAAAAATACCTGCCCGAACTGGCAGCAGGTACCAAGATCGGCGGTCTCTCCGTCACTGAACCGGGCGGCGGCTCTGACTTCATGGGCCAGAAATCCACCGGAGAATTAAAAGACGGATACTGGGTCTTAAATGGCCGCAAGTGTTTCATCACCAACTCCCATGTGGCTGACATCGACATCTGGACCGTCATCACCGGTCAGGATGAAAAAGGCCGTCCTGTCATGACCGCCTTCATCATCGACCCTGATACACCCGGTCATACCCCTGGCCGTAAAGAACACAAACTGGGCTTAAGAGGCTCTGTCACCGGTGATGTCAACTGCGTCGAAGTCAAAGTAGCGCCGGGACAAATGCTGGGTAAAGAAGGAGCGGGAGCAAAAATAGCCATGACCACCATCCAGGAAGTAGGCCGTGCGGGCATGTCAGCCATCAACGTCGGTATCTTAAGGGGCTGTGTGGAAGAAGGCGTCAAATTTGCCAACGAGCGTATTGTTTACGGCAAGCCTATCGCCAAACTCCAGGCCATCCAGTTTGATATTGCCGAAACCAGGCTGGAGTACGAAGCCGCCAGGCTTCTCACCTACCGGGCTGCCGGTATGAAAGATGCCGGGATTCCCTGTGCTACCGAATTCGCCATGGCCAAGCTCTATGCCACCGAAGCCGCCTGCCGGGCTGCCAAGAGGATTATGGACATGATGGGCGGCTACGGTATCATCAACGAATATCCCATAGGCCGTTTCCTGAGAGATGCCTTAGCTTCCATTCCTGCCGGCGGCACCTCCCATATCCAGAAACTCATCATTGCCGGCAGCACCTTGAGCGGCAAATAACACAGGGAGGTTGAGCCATGAGCTTTAACATCGCCGTCTGTATCAAACCCGTACCGGACCCCAGCCACTATGACAAAATCACCATCCATCCCGTAAACAAAACCATCACCCGGGAAGGCATCCCTACCATCATCAACCCTGTGGACAAAAACGCCATCGAGGCGGCCCTGCAGGTCAAAGAAAAATGGGGGGGCAAAGTCACCGTCATCACCATGGCTCCTCCCTCTGCCGAAGAAAACCTGCGGGAAGCCTTAGCCATGGGGGCTGACGAAGCAGTGCTCCTAACCGACCGGGCCTTTGCCGGAGCCGACACCTGGGCTACCTCCTACACCCTGGCCCAGGGTTTAAAGAAAATCGGTCACTTCGACTTAATCTTTACCGGCACCGAAAGCGCCGACGGCGCCACCTCCCAGGTCCCGGCCCAGCTGGCCCAGTGGCTTAAGATTGCCCACCTCTGGAATGTCCAGCAGTTTAAAATAACCAATAAAGAAGAACTCCAGGCCCAGATGAAAATCGAAAACGGCTACATCGAGTATGCCCTCAAACTCCCCGCTCTTTTAGCCGTATCCCGGGAGTGCAACAAACCCAGGTACACCACCATCATGGGCGTCATGAAAGCCAAAAAGAAACCCTTAATCACCTATACCGCCGATGATTTAGACCTAAACAAAGATTTTATCGGATTAAAAGGGTCACCTACCCAGCCCGGTGACATCTACACCCCCGAACTGGGGAGAAAAGGGCAGGAGCTTACAGGGGAAGTGGAAGAAATCGTAGCCCAGCTCATTCAGAAACTGCGGGCTGCCGGGTTAAACTTAGAATCCTGGAACGCCTGTGCCGTAGGGAGGGAGTAAACATGAACCTAAAAGACTACCAGGGAATTTGGGTCATTGCCGAACAAATGGCAGGTTGCCTTAACTCCGTAAGCTTCGAACTCCTGGGTAAAGCCCAGGAACTCAAAAAACAGCTCCAAACGCCCGAGCCAGTTACTGCCGTGTTAGTAGGTAAAGATGTGGAAGAGTTGGCTCCGGAACTGGGCGCTTATGGGGCCGAAGAAATCATCGTTGTTGATCACCCCGGGCTAGAACTCTACCAGAACCAAACCTATGCCGAGGTACTGGCAGACCTGATCAAAGAAAAGAAACCTTCCATCCTGCTTATGGGAGCAACCGGCATAGGCCAGGACCTGGCTCCCATCTTAGGAGTCAAAGTCAACACCGGTGTGGCTGCACATTGTGTAGATTTACGCATCAATCAAGACAACAACCTGGTGGCAGTAGTCCCGGCCTTTGGCGGTAAAGTCTTAGGAGACATCCTCTGTCCGAAGCACCGTCCCCAGATGGCTACCTTAAAACCCGGTGTTTTGGGGAAGCCAGAACGGAATAACCAGGCCCATTACACCATCACCAAATATGACCCCGCGGAGTCCTTGAAAAAAGATGCAGGCAGAGTCAAAGCTTTAGGCATCTATAGACAGGAAGTGAAGGGAGTGCCCCTGGAAGAGGCCGAAATCGTCGTGGCCGGAGGCTGGGGCATGGGTTCCAAAGAGAACTGGCAGCTTCTAGAAGAGCTGGCTTCCCTCCTGGGAGGAGCCGTAGGCTGTACCAGACCGCCGGTGGATGAGAAATGGGTAGAAGGGGAACACCAGATGATCGGCACCAGCGGGAAGACTGTACGGCCTAAAGTGTACATCGGTGCGGCTATTTCCGGGGCCACCCATCATGTCTGCGGCATGAAAGATTCAGGCCTGGTAATCAGCATCAACAAGGACCCCAAGGCGCCTATTTTTGAGGTATCGGATATTCGTATTGTAGGGGATGCGAAGACGATTCTTAGTAAGTTAATAGAAGAGATAAAGAAGATACGGGGGAATGTTAATTAGTTGAGGTGCCTGGCACCTTAACTAATTAACATTAATTTAACATAAATAAGAGGAGCGAGCGCTCCTCTTATTTGTCTTTGGCGTCTGTCACAATACGGAAGGAATTATGG
This sequence comes from Peptococcaceae bacterium, assembly GCA_020054815.1. Taxonomy (GTDB): domain Bacteria; phylum Bacillota; class Peptococcia; order DRI-13; family DRI-13; genus Thermanaerosceptrum. The sequence goes on from JAIHAN010000007.1 coordinate 5,096, forward strand.
AGGTGCTTTAGCATGGCGGCATGGGCTTCCTCCGGAACATTCCCTATGATGGCCCGAGCTATTGTCTTATGTTCCTCCAGGGAAACGGGTATTCTGCCGGGGCGGGCATAAGTATTTTTTACTGCTTCACTGAGCATTTCTACAATAATGGCCATGATGCGAATCAGGACGTCATTTCCGGCCGCTTGCGCTATCAGCATGTGAAACTCACGGTCTTTTTCGGCGTAGATATCGGGGTCCAGCTTCTTTTTCATCTGGCGTTCCGTTTCTTTAATATTTTGTTCCAGTGAACCAAGTATTTCTTCATCGGCCCTTTCCGCGGCCCACATACAGGCCTGGGGTTCGATGATGCTGCGGATTTCGTAAAGTTCAAAGGTCCGGCCATTGGTAAGCTGTAGCCCCAGCAAGTTCAGGGCAGTGGTTTCGAATTCATCACTGACGAATACGCCCTGGCCGTGGCGGATGGTAATCATCCGGTATGCAGCCAGGATTTTGTAGGCTTCCCTTATGGTGTTGCGTGATACATTCAAAAGTTGAGCCATTTCCCTTTCGGGGGGAAGTTTTTCCCTGGGGTTTAATTTGTTTTCCAGGATTAAATTACGTATATAGTCCACTATCTGGCTTGTCACACTGCTGCTGGTTGTTTGGAAATCCCTGAAAAGGTCCACGGTACCACCTCTAATTCTCTGAATCCATGTGGAGCCGGTTCCTGATAATTACTTCAAAAGGAGTTTTCCCGTCCTGGGGACCGCTTTTGTCTGTGTAGAGTGTCCAGTAGAGGAAAAGGTGTTGATTGTTTTTGGTGGCCTGTGCATCCAGGGATGGGAGGAATTTAGGGTCCAGGAAAGTACGAAATCCGGGGAAAATATACTGGTTGGGGTTAGACTGCTTAATAAATTCTCTATACCAGAGGCCGTCCAGTTGAATTTTTCGACCGCCTCTGAAATCACCGGGTCTGATGATTACTTCAGGGATGCAAAGACGCACGGCGAAATGCCGGACAAAGGTTTCTCCTATATTTCTAATGACAATTTGTAATTTATAGATGCCGTCTTTTTCCGCTTGTTTGGGGGTAGTAAAAATAGGAAAGAGCCGGGGTTTATCCAGGCGGTTCATGACGTCCCGGACCTCATAATCCTCCATAGGTTCCGACTTAAAGTTATGCCGTTTATAGTAACGGTTATTACCGGCCATATGAGCCGTTGTACTTTGCGGTATAACCACAACCAGGATGTATTTTTCGTTGGGAAGTTTGACGGGGTTAATGTATAGTCCTTCTATCCTGGGACTGATGCGGGAGACAATAATGTTCTCCAGCCATTCTTTGTTTATGGGGCCATTAGGGTCTAAGCCTTCTTCCAACTCCAGGCGGATAGTAGGACCTTCTTTTACTTCCTTGATACCATAAATGATGATGCCTCCAGCAGAGTTGGCGAAACTGGAGACATCCTTACTTATTTCATCCTTGGCTTCGGGAACCAAAGCCCCCAGGCTTTTGAATTCCAGGTTTTTATATTCCGTCGTGTTGCTGGAAACAATCTTTTCTATATCTTTATATGTCCAGGAACGGGCTCGGTCTATATACATGGGTATCCCCCTTATACTCTCTCTTATGAAAACTATATCTTAATCATAAAAAGTATGCAATGAGAGGACAACTTGGAGAAAAATTAATATTTTTGGGAGATATACCTAAAGGCAATATAGACAAGGGCGGAAAGAAAGAGCAGGACAAGGAGACGCGGCCAGTAGGTTTGCCAGAGGAGAAGGTCATGACCCACAAAGGTTTCAAACACTAAGGAAGGGATTTTTCCTAAAGCCGTTGCGGCTACGAAGGTTGTCAAGGGTATCCTGGTCAGGGCCGCCAGTAAATTTACCAGCCCGGAAGGAACTAAAGGCAGCAGGCGGGCCACCATAACGGCTTTAAAACCATTAGCTGGGGTAAAGTTTTGCAAAAACCGGTAAGGTGTAGTTTGCTCTGCCAGTACATGCAGAGAGGAATCCACAAAATAACGGTAAAACAGGAAGGAGAGGCCGGCGCCTGTAACCTCGCCCAGCCAGGAAACAACACCGCCCCAAAAAAGGCCAAAAACCAGGGCGTTGGCGCCTGAAAGAAAGACGGAAGGAAGTAGGCCAGAGACACTGATAAGAACATTAAGACCTATGCTGATAAAAAAGGCCCACGGTCGGTACTGCTGTAAAAAGGATACCAGCTGGGTAAGGTTAATATAACGAAGGGAAAAAAGCATGGACACGGAAAAGAAAACCACCAGCAATATTTTCAGTGTAGCCTTAAGTTTCTCATTTTGTATTGATGGCAAGGGATTGCTCCTTTCAAAAGTATCGTCAATGCAACTGTCGATATTGGATGGTGTATAAACTTTTTCTAATTTCATAACTTAATTATACAATTTCATCATGCTCTATTCCATTTTTAGAAAGGCATAGTACAGAATTGTACCAAATCGTTAAGAAATCAATAGTCAAATGGTATGACAAGCTGCTAGAATATTCTTAAGACGTAATGGAAGGAGAGTGCACATGAAGCTGGCACGTTTTCGGTATCAGAACACCATTTATTATGGACAAGTGGACGGTTCTAAAGTTTTTGTTATTGAAGGCGATATTTTTGCTCAATATCAGGTTACAGCAAAAGCTTTTGAATTAAGCCAGGTAAAATTGCTGGCTCCCATAGACCCGGGAAAAATGATTTGTGTGGGATTCAATTATTTATCCCATATTAGTGAAATGCGAAAGGATATGCCTATTCCCGAGGAACCGGTAACCTTTATGGTTTCTCCCACAGCAGTCATCGGACCTGAAGACGTAATCGAACTACCCTTTAGCGACCACGAGATTCATCACGAGGCCGAACTGGCTGTAATTATTGGAAAAGAGGCTAAAAACATAAGTCCGGAGAATGCTGATGATTATATTTTAGGGTATACATGTGGCAACGACGTTTCTGACAGGACCCTGCAGAAAAAAGACGGCCAGTGGACCAGAGCCAAGTCTTTTCCTACCTTTAAGCCATTAGGACCGTACATTGTTACCGACCTTAATCCTTCAAACCTGCAGATCCAGGCCCGTGTAAACGGGGTAGTGAAACAAAATAGCAATACACGTCACCTGATCAAGGATGTTCCATATTTAGTGAGTTTTGTTTCTCAATACATGACCCTAAAACCAGGAGATGTCATTATGACGGGTACTCCTGAGGGGGTAGGTCCTATTAATCCTGGAGATGTTTGCGAAATCGAAATAGAAGGCATTGGTATATTAAGAAATCCCGTTCGTTAGAACGGGATTTCTTATGCCTTACCTTATTCCATTTGTGCGGTTATTTTGCGGAAAAGGGGTTTGATTCCGCCATGGGCGAGAATTTCCAGGGCGTAATCGGAAAGTTTTTCGCCTTTAATTGTTTTGCCCGTAGTCTTATTGATTACCAGGCCCTCACCCAGATTAACTTCCAGAATATCTCCTTCATTGACCTCTTTAGTAATTTCCGGGCATACCAAAAGAGTAATTCCTAAATTAATGGCATTGCGATAAAAGATACGGGCAAAGGATTCGGCTACTACGGCTCCTACTCCGGCATGGAGTAAAGTTATAGCGGCATGCTCCCGGCTGGAACCGCAACCAAAATTACGACCTGCTACGATAATATCACCTGGGGTGAATCTTTGCACGAGGGTAGGGTCCGCACCCTCCATACAGTGGGAAGCGATTTCTTGGGGGTCTACCAGTTCCAGGTAGCGTCCGGGATAAATCTGGTCTGTATCGATGTTATGGCCAAAGACAAAGGCTTTTCCTGTAACGTTATGCATCTTATTCTACCCCCTTGTTAATAGTTCTTGGGTCAACCAGGTGACCTGTAAGGGCAGCGGCAGCAGCGGTAGCAGGAGAAGCCAGGTAGACAGAAGCGCCTGTACTGCCCATCCGTCCGGGAAAGTTACGGTTAGAAGCGGTAACACAAACCTCACCGGAGGCGAGAACGCCTTCATGGGCACCTAAGCAAGGGCCGCAGCCGGGTGTAGAAAAAGTAGCCCCTGCTTTGATCAGGTCCTCCACATAACCCAGTTTGTTTGCTTCCAGGAAAACCTCATTGGAGGCGGGAATTACCACCAGCCTGGTATGGGGATGGATTTTTTTCCCCCTTAAAAGGTCAGCTGCCGCTTTAATGTCCTCCACACGTCCCCCGGTGCAGGCTCCAATGAAGGCCTGGTCTACTTTCACGGAAGGGGCTTCTTCAATAGGGACAACATTGTCCACACTATGGGGTACGGCCACTTGAGGTGATAGTTGACTTATATCAAAGATATAACTTTCGGCATATTTAAAATCCGGATCGGTTTCTAAGATATCGAAAGGACGATTAGTTCTAGCTTTTACATACTCCAGGACCTGTTGATTTGGCACCATATATGCTGTTTTGGCACCCATTTCTACCGCCATGTTACAGATAACCATTCTTTCCGCAACACCCAGGCTTTCCACATAGCTGCCACAGAATTCAATGGCTTTGTAGACAGCAGCATCGGCGCCCAGTTTACCTAAAATATAGAGGATGACATCCTTGGCCATGACGCCCTCTGGCAATTGGCCGTTGATTTCAATCTTAATAATTTCCGGCACTCTGAACCAGAGTTCACCCGAAATCATAATGGTGGCCATATCGGTAGCTCCCACACCTGTGCCAAAAGCTCCGAAAGCTCCGTGGGTTGTGGTATGGGAATCGGTAGCCACCAGAATCATTCCAGGCCAGACTACGCCTGCTTCCGGCATGACCTGATGACAAACTCCCGTATTGATATCGAAATGATGGGTTAACCCCTGTTCCTGGACAAACTGGCGCATTTCTTTGTGAATCTGGGCTGATTTTATGGTAGGGGCCGGGGCATAGTGGTCAAAGACAAAACATAATTTGTCCTTATCCCAGACTTTTTTACCACCCATCTCATAAAAGGAGTAGATGGTTTGCAGATACAGGTCATTAACTTCGGCAAAGTCAACCTTGGCTTTGACAATTTCCCCAGTGGTTACTGTATCTTTTCCGGAAGCTCTGGCCAGGATTTTTTCTATGGCGTGCATTGTTTCTCCTCCTATTCTTCAACGAAGGGTAAGGTCGAGTTGGCATAGGGCATTACCAGGATTTTAGCCTCAGGTCCCATTTCTGCCAGAGCTTTCTCCAGAGCTTCTTCTACGGACTTTGCAGGTTCAAAGAAACACTTCCTGGTGATGTCATCGGGAATGTCAGAGATGAGATAGGCTTTCTTTTTCTGCAGGACCAGACAGATAACCACAGCCTTGTGGGCTCCCAGGACGAACTCTTCCTGAATCCAGTTAACGGGGTCATCAACAGAAGTGGCTCTAAACATCCAGTCTTCGAAGGTCTTTTCCCCCAGCATTTCACCGCATTTGGCAAAAAGGATGATGATACCGCCGTCTTTTACGGCATAACTGGCATTTTCAAAACCCTTTTGGGCCTGGTAGAGGTTGATGTCTTTGGGATGCCCGCCGGGGCAGCAGATGACGATGTCCGCCTTTTCCGGGATAGGACGTTTATACATCATATCGATATATTTGCAGCCTTCGCGGTGAGCCTTGACAGGATGACCTGCCACACATTTCACTATTTCTTTATTGGAGTTAAGAACGGGGTTCACAATAAACTTCACACCGGCAATTCTGCCGATTTCTTCAATATCTTCCCGCATGGGATTACCATCAGCTTTGCCCGGCATGGTTCCGGGACGAATCATCATTACATGGTTAGCCTGGATTGTTTCTTTACTACAGACACCGGGCATCAAGGCTTTGTCTCCACCGCTGTAACCGGCCTTGTAGTGAAATTCCAGGTTAGCAGTACCGATAATCAGGTCAGCTTTGGCTACTGGCTCGAAAACCCAAATCGGTGTACCCCGGGAAGACTGGCCCAGATAGACACAGTTATTACGGTCATGGTCTATGCATTTTACCCGGCGATAGACTTCTTCCCCTATCAGCTTTTTCTTTTCTTCCTCAGTATGGGGCCGGTGATAGCCTAAACCGAACACGACAGTAATCTTGTCATCTGTCACCCCTGCGGTGTTGAGCTCTTCCAGGATAGGAGGAACTAACAGGTAGCTGGGGGATGGCCTGGTGATGTCACTGCAGAGAATAACCACATTTTCTTTACCTTTGGCCAGAACCGAAAGGGGTTCTGATTCTATGGGTTCACGTAAAGCACGCCTGACTTCTTCCATTTGATCAGGTACACCGGGCAGGTCTTCCGGAATAATAATATCCATAATATTTTTAGTGGGGACAGAGACTGTATGGTAATCATTCCCATATTTCAGCTTTATCGTAGTTACTTCAGACATGTTAACCCTCCTAGGACTAAATTTTCATTTTCCATATTAACAAATATAGTGGGTTATTTCATCAGATTAGGCAGGAACATTACTATTTGCGGAATATAAGTGATAAGCAGCAAGTCGACAATTAAAATTAACATAAAGGGCCAAATTAACTTTGTGATACGTTCCAGGGAGACTCCTGAGACTGTTTGCGCTACAAAGAGGTCCACGCCTACGGGTGGAGTGATGGTACCGATAGCCATGTTAACTGTCATTACCACCCCAAAGAAGACAGGGTCAATTCCCACGCTGGTAATAACAGGTACCAGAATGGGAGCGAGAATGATAACGGCAGCGGAAGCGTTTAAGAAAGTTCCTACAATGAGGAGAAGGATGTTGATGAAGAGCATGATTATGTTAGGATTCTTTGTCACTTCCAGGAAATAGGCTGCCAGGTTTTGGGGAATGCGGTTTGAGGTAATTATCCAGCTGAAAAGCCCGGCCGCATCCATAATGAACATGACGACCGCGGTGGAGATAATGGCAGAAGTAATAATTTGAGGCAAGTCTTTAAGCTTTAATTCTTTGTAAATGAAGAGACCTACTACAAGCCCATAAATGGCAGCTACTGCTGCTGCTTCAGTGGGCGTAAAAATCCCGCCGTAAATACCCCCCAGGATAATGACCGGCATTAAAAGACCCCAGATACTGTCCTTGAAGGTGGTAATAATTTGCTTGGCATTGGCACGCTTCTCCCCTACATAGCCCCGTTTTTTGGCCATGAAATAGATAAGAAGCATCATGGATAATCCCATCAAAACACCGGGGCCAAAGCCGCCTATAAAAAGGTCACCGATAGAAACACCGGCGATAACGCCGTAGACCACCATGGTAACACTGGGAGGAATAACGATACCGGTAGTACCGGAGGCGGCGATTACAGCTGCCGAAAATTCCTTATCATAGCCCTTTTCTTTCATGGCGGGAATCATGGTAGAACCTATCGCGGCACAGGTAGCGGCTGAGGAACCTGAAATGGCGGCAAAAAACATAGAGGTGAGGGTGACCACCATGGCCAAACCTCCTGTGAGCCAGCCCACCAGGGAGTTGGCAAAGGCCACCAGGCGGGTGGAGACACCCCCCGAGGACATTACGGAACCGGCCAGCATGAAGAAAGGAATAGCCAGGAGTGGAAAGGAGTCGTTGGAGACAAAGATACGTTGCACAATCAGTGTCATGGGCAGGCGGCCATCATAAAGAATAGAGGTGGTGGTGGCCAGGCCCAGGGCTACGGCAATAGGAACATTTAAAACTAAGAAGAGGGCCAGTGCGCCGAATAAGACAAAACCAATCATAGCCTATTTACCTCCTTGTGCCAGAGAGGCAGAGGTTGTAGTGGCGGAAAGTTTTTTAAGATCTTCTATCAGGTGTTCAATGGTATAAAACATCATAATGATACCGCTTACAGGTATGGAGGCATAAACTAACCCCATTCTAATTTCATTTGCCGGCGAAAATTGCATCATGGTAACCTGGGAGACTTCTATCCCTTTAACAATAATGATTCCATAGAAAACCATACTTAGTACATCGGCAAGGACTGTGGCATAATTTCTGATTTTTTCCGGGAGGGACATCATGACAATCTCTACACCCACATGTCCCCTTCTCTTGGCAACCATGCTGGAGCCTAAGAGGACAGACCAGATAAACATATAACGGGCTAATTCTTCCGACCATTCCAGGGAATTGCCAATGACGTAACGGGCCAGGATTTGTGCCCCTGCGGCAAAAACCATGATAGAGAAGAGGAGGATACAAATCCAGGTCACTATCTTGTCTAGCCCATTAGTAATTTTGCGATAAGTTTCCATTCCTTTCCCTCCTTTAATTTAATTGAGGCTTGAGGCAGGTTTGCCCTGCCTCAAGTTTATTCAGCGATTGTTATTTAGTAGCAAGGATTTTTTCAATGAGGTCTTTGCCTACCACATTTTCAAACTGGGCCCACACGGGCTTCATGGCATCAGCAAAAGCTTTTTTCTGTTCCGGGGTCAATTCAATAATCTCCATGCCGTTTTTCTTACAGGTATCCAGCATCATAGCTTCGTCATCGGCCATTTTCTTTCTTTCCCAGTCACGTACTTCCTCGGCAGTCTTTTTAATGATGTCCACATATTCTTTCGGCAATTTATCAATGGTCTTTTTACTAAACACCACAACGGAAGGGGAATAAGTGTGGCCATCTAAAGTAAGATATTTTTGTACTTCGTAGAAACGAGAGGCAAAAATTTGGGAGATGGGGTTTTCCTGGGCATCTACAGTCTTTTGCTGGAGAGCGGTAAATACTTCACCCATGGCCATGGGGGTGGGATTAGCACCTAAAGCTTTCATCATTTCAATGTAAACCTTGTTTTCCATGACCCGGATTTTCAGGCCCTTCATATCTTCAGGTTTGGTGATGGGATGTTTGGAGTTAGTTAAATGACGGAATCCGTTTTCCCAGGTACTCATGTAGACCATACCTACTTTATCAAGCCCTGCAAAAATCTCCTGGGCCAGAGGACCGTCAACTACTTTGTAAACATGCTGCTTATCTCTGAAGAGATAGGGCAAATCAATAACCTGTGCTTTCGGGGCGAACTGGGCTAATACAGCTGATGAAGTGACAGTGGCATCAACTGTACCCAACTGTAAACCTTCTAACAAGTCTCTTTGATCACCCAATTGACTGGAAGGGAAAACTTGAATTTCAACATTACCGTTGGTTCTTTCCTTTACAAGCTGGGCCAGGCGTTCGGCAGCCTGGGCATAAGGGTTGGCAGGGTTGGCTACGTGACCTAATTTTAGAAGATACTTTTCCCCTTCTTTAGGTTTTTCGGGAGCCTTTTGACCGGAAGAACAGCCGGCCAGGCTGAATACGAATAAAACAATAAGAGTCCAAACGAGAAATTTCTTCATTATAAAACCTCCCAATTTTATCTTAATAGTTAAAGGATAAATTTAGGAAAAACTGCCCTCCTTTCTTAACAAACAATAGTTGCAGAATATTGACAGGCATTTGTATATGCAAGAGATATGCCAAGGTTCTAACAGAACTGCAAAAGCTTGAGATTAAAAGGAACTATAGTTTTTGTAACTGGGAAATAATGTTCTTAACAAAAAAAGCGTTACATTTTGTAACGCATTTTTGTTACAAGTTGTAACGCGGGATCTCCTCAATGTTTTTTTAAAAATCGCCATAATTGAGTTCTGCTAATACCTAATTTTTTGGCGGTAAGCGTCCGGTTACCCTGGCATTCTTCCAGAGTTTTCAGAATGATATCTTCCTCAATCTCTTTTAGTAGTGATTTACCTTCTCGGGTAATGGAATGACAATGTTCCTCCAGAATTTCCCGGACCTGCGCTTTGGTCACTGTCGTTTCGCACAATACAGCCAGGCGCTCCATGACATTTTCCAATTCCCTGATATTACCTGGCCAGGAATAATTGATTAGTTCATCAAGTGCCTCGTTGGAAAACTTTATTTCTTTAAGGAGCTTGAAGGAAGCTTTTTTAATAAATTCATGGCAGAGCAAACCAATATCTGCTTTACGCTCCCGGAGGGTCGGGATACGTAGATTCAGGATATTTAAACGGTAATAGAGGTCACGGCGAAAACGACCAGAATTTACTTCTTCTAACAGGTTTTTATTGGTGGCTGCAATGACCCGAACATCAATAGGTATGACTTTATCGGAACCGAGAGGTCGTACTTCCCGTTCCTGCAAAACTCTCAGTAAACGGGCCTGCAGGTCAAAAGATATTTCCCCTACTTCATCCAGGAATATGGTGCCACCATGGGCCTGGGTAAAGAGACCTTTTTTACCTTCTTTAAGGGCCCCGGTAAAGGCACCGCCTTCATAACCAAAGAGCTCACTTTCCAATAAATTTTCGGGTATAGCCGCGCAGTTGACAGCCACAAAGGGTCCCTTATTACGGCGGCTGGCTGTATGAATACTCTGGGCGAACATCTCTTTCCCAGTGCCGCTTTCTCCTGTGATGAGAATTGTACTATCTACCTTAGCGTATTTCAAAGCCTTTTCTTTTACCTCAAGTAAAGGCTTACTTCTTCCTAAAATATGTGAAAAGGAATATTTCGCTATATGTCCCTTAGCTAATAAGGTGGAGCGTATTTTTTCTTCGTATTCCTGGATCTTGGTTACGTCCTCAAAAGTAGCTACTGCCCCAACAGTTTTTCCCTTTATCATGATAGGTACCCGATTTGTTAAACCTAAGGTCGAACCAAAAGTCTGAAGTTGACCTAGTTCAGGTTTTCCATGTTTCATCACTTCGATTAATTTACTGTTTTCTATGACACTGGTAATGACTTTACCCAAAATATCAGTCTGCCGAATACCGGTTATTCTTTCAGCAGCGGGGTTAAAGGTGGTGACGCGGCCATTTTCATCCACGGCGATGACACCTTCACTAATATAATGAAGGATGGCTTTGACTTGCTCTGTTTTTTCCTTTTCTTTTCGCCTGACTGCAACAATTTTTCTGGCCTCATTAATACTAAACTCGATGGCATTGGCTCCGGTTTCCAACAATACAGTAGGGATCCCATGCTTGATGGCCAGGTCTTCGGCAATGGTTCCTCCTAAAAGTACATCTATCTTTGATTTTAAGACATCTTCCAAATAGTGATTGGCCTCTTCCTCGTTGTTTATATGATAAATTTTAATATTAATATCAAGGATGGGGCCCAGATTTTCCACACCCCGGATAATATTATCGAAACCGATCACGGCCACATTTTTGCCGAATTTTTTTGCGCGATGCAGGGCATTTAACATATCGTAGGGCGAAACGGGGATTTCTACTACAGGCGCTGTTAGATTAGCTTTTTGGATGGCCAGCGCTGTCCCTCCTCTGGAAATGATGGCTTCAACACCCATTTGCTCAGCATCCCGGGCTATTTTCACAGCCTGTTCTAATAAACCTAAACGTACTTCTACATCATGGGCGCCTGCCGTTACTTTTTCGGCCAGCGTAACCATTTCTTTGTAGGGAGCGAGAAGCAGAATAGGTTTCACAATAACACCTCTTTAATTTAATGATTTGGGGAAGGTTTTGGTATTCTAAAAAATCCCGTTCGTCAGAACGGGATTTGATTATATATGTATTTTCTATATATTTTACTATATTCAAAAAGGAAAATAAATATTTATTGATAATGGCCTTTTGCCGGTTAAGCTTTAACCCTCATAATCTTTAGTTCGTTTCATAGTTATAATACAAAGAGTATAATTTTCCCATTCGCAAGAAAATGCTGGTGATGTGGTGATGGTATGGTCAGATGGCTTGTATCATTATTAATCCTAGTTTTACTTATATCTGGAACCTGGTTTTGGTTTAGCTGGGAGCAGGGGGATTGGGCGATCACGTTAAACGCCTTGGAGTACCCGGGAAGTTTAAGGGTGGACGAAAAAGAAGAGATCAATTTTTTCTTAAAAGAAGTCGAGAAATCCATACCGCAAAAAGAGCTTGCCCTCAAACCTTACCGCTACAAACTGACCTTGACTAAAAATAAGAAAATAAACAACTACTATCTGGATGACCCTTCCGCACTGTTTAGAGAAGAAACAGGAGAAGGGCTGACAACAACACCTGAATTACAGGAATACTTACATGCCAAAATTAAGGAACTCCATAAATCTACTCCTTTTGGAGCGCCTTTGGAATGGGATGAAGTAAAGGAAATTTTCCCCCGCTATACCCTTGCTGTTATTACCGATGTTGAAACGGACAAAAGTTTTCAAGGAGAACGGCGCGGGGGTACTTTTCATGCTGATGTCCAGCCCCTTACGGCCCGGGATACTCAAGTTTTAAAAGAAGTGTACAAGGGACGCTGGTCCTGGCAACGCCGGGCTGTGGTCGTAGAGATAGGGGGGCGTAAGATTGCAGCATCTATGAATGGTATGCCCCATGGCAGCGGTAAGATCCAGGGGAATGATTTCCGGGGGCACTTCTGTATTCATTTTTTACAAAGCCGTGTCCATAAAAGCGGGAAAGTGGATTTGGCTCATCAGATGATGGTTTGGAAAGCCGCAGGCAGGCCGGAGTACTTGTTTAATAAGGCCAGTCCCGAACAAATCATCAATCTTGTTTTGACAGCTCTGGATCAGAGGGATGAGAGACTTTTGGCCTTAGGATTGTTGTCAGCAAAAGGTAATGATATCAATTCCGCTTCCCGTAAACTTGTACAGGAGATTGCATCTATTGCCCTGGGAAAAATGGAACCCGTTGAAATTGGAGAGAATCCGGACTGTAAGGAATATAACGTTAAGGTAGAATTTTATTACCGTAATGAGCAGGCTAAAAGGGAAAAACAAGGACCCCTTAATGTTTTAACAGACCCTGCTACGGGGCGTCATTTCCTTGAGTTAGAAAGTTTGGAGGATCTTTTGGCCAAGTAAGCAGGACTTTAGGTAAAGAAAAGCTAATATAAAAGTGAATGAGATATGCAGAGGGGGTTGTTTAGTATGGAGCAAATTATAAGACTGCTAAAGAGCGAGATAGAGGTTCTTAAGTCCCATTTGGCAGAAGTCCATCCAGGCAGTAAGTGTTATAGTTTTCTGAATGAGCGGTGTGCAAACTTAGAAAAAATACTACAATACTTTCAGAAATAAGAAGAGCAGGAACTAGATCCTGCTCAATTTAGTTAGTTGCTAGTTGGGAGTTGGCAGTAATTTTTAATGTGAACCGTTAACAGTTAACCGTGAACTGTAAATATGATCCGGTAGGGAAATTTTTTTAAAACTGTTCACTGTTTATGGTTTACGAATGTAGGTAACTTAATACCGGACACTGGATGCCGGTTACTGAAATAATACCTTCCCTGTAAACCGGTACAAGGGAGAACTCATCTTTTAAGCAGCAGTATTCAATGTCAGCCCAGCGTCCTTTGGCTTGCAGGACCTGACCGTTCCGGGATTTACTTAAATGAAAAGGCAGGTTTTCTGCATAGGTTTGGTAGAGGGCCAGTGCTCCCAAAGCAGCGTCGCTTAATTTAGGCGTAAGCCATTGACTTAGGAGCTTGATAAGATATCCTGCACAGCAGGTATCTTCCAAGGAATAAGTAGCTTTCGTACCGGCACAGGCCAAATATATGTCAAGATTCTGATCAAGTATTTTTCTTACCAAAGCTGAAGCGTTAAGGAAAGAGCCAATATAGATATCCTTTGCACCCGAGGAGTTACAAATGGCCTTTGTGCCATTGGTGGTACAAAGGATGATTTTTCGCCCGCTTACTAGATCCGGTATATATTCCAGCGGGGAATTACCCAGGTCAAAGCCCGTAATTTTATCACTGTTTTCTTCACCACCCAAAAGAGCTTCGGGATAAATGTTCTTTAAACGGTAGGCTTCCTCCACGGAAGATACAGGATAAACGGCGCCTGCTCCATGGGCCAGGGCTGTGGTGATTGTACTGGTAGCCCGGAAAATATCAAGAATGACTACCAGTTTGTTTTCTATGAGCTGGGTAGTAATAGACTGGGCTGTAAAACCGATATGGATTTCCACACGAAACCTCCTCCATACTATTTACCAACGATGGCTGCCTCCTGCTGGCGGAGAACAAGGCGTAAGGTGTCGCCGCGCAATCCGGTGCGAAGGGCTTCCAGGGACATCAATTCATTGGGCTGGATATTACCCAGGTTCACGTCTGAGCCAAAACGGGTTATCATCTCCACTTGTTGATTCTTCAGGGGTGCTTCCCAAATAATAGAGGTTAGGTCTCCTATGCCCATGATGAAATCTTCCAGTTTCTCTTCCAATATTTCACCATTCATATCATATATACCAATACCTTTTCCGCTTTCCCGGGCTTCCATGATGACTTTCCAGGCGCCTGCCGCAAGATCATGATCTGCTTGTTTGAGTAAATCACTAATGTCAGGATTTACCTTAGCATCCTTTTTGCCTAATTCTGTAAGTACCGTCAGTCCTTCACCGGCGGCTCGTTTTATACAGTACTGGCGTATTTTAGGGTCAAGGGTAATGGTGCCGTCGGATATTTCTATGGTATTGAACCCCAGTTCTTTAATACGTGTCAAAAAGGCTTCATAGCGACCCTGCAGTAAGGCTACCTCCATAAAGGTACCGCCCGGGTAGATCTTAACATCATATTTACGGCAAAGATCAATCTTAGCCTTTAAATATTCTTCACTGTAAAGGGCAGGTGTGCCAAAACCGAGTTTGAGAAAATCCAGGTAGTTTCCGGCTACCTCCAGGAGGTCTTTTAATTCTCTCATTCCCAGTCCTTTATCAATGACCATGGTTATCCCGCTTTTTCTGGGTTTTAAACCTCTTTCTCCCAAAGGATAATGAATGATACCCTGCCATGATTTCATCATGAATGCCCATCTCCTTATAATTGAAGCCGCTAGTGCGGTTTCTTTCACCTCCTGCTTATGTGATATGATAGGACAATTGAGAGAAGTGCCTGATTTCACAAAGGTCAGACCACCAACCTTCTCTGTCAAGCCTCCCCCTAAATGTTAAATAGTTGAGGTGCCTGGCACCTCAACTATTTAACATTATCTTAACAATACTGAATAGAACCAGTCATGTTATAAAAGGGGGGATGGGACTGGGAAACATGACTTCTAGACACTTGTACACATGTAAGGTATTATGGATTAAGTAAGCACTTACCGATACTTTAGATAGTTCTGGGGTGAAAAACCATGGCATATCGTAATTTACGAGATTTTATGCAGGAACTGGAGAAAAAGGGATTGCTGCACAAGGTTGAGGCAGAGGTAGACCCTGTGCTGGAGATTACGGAAATTACGGACAGGATCTCCAAGTCCTTTGGTCCCGCTTTATATTTTTCCAAGGTGAAAGGCTCACCTTATCCTGTCCTCATTAATACCTTCGGCAGTATGGAACGAATGACAATGGCTTTAGGGGTGCAAAATCTCGATGAAATCGGCGCCCGTATTGAAGAGTATTTAGCCCTGCCCCATGTAGCAGGGGGAAACTTCATGGATAAACTCCTGGCTCTACCCAAAGTTGCGGAAGTAACCAGGTTTATGCCCAAAATGGTGAAAAAGGCTCCCTGCCAGGAAGTAGTGGAGCATGATCCTGATCTCAACACCTTGCCTATTTTGCACTGCTGGCCCCAGGACGGGGGAAGGTTTATCACCCTGCCTTTAGTCTTTACCAAAGACCCGGAGACGGGAAGGCGCAACTGCGGCATGTACCGCATGCATGTTTATGACGGTAAAACCACCGGTATGCACTGGCACCTGCATAAAGACGGTTCCCGGCATTATCACAGGTATAAGGAAAAGAAGGGAAGGATGGAGGTTGCAGTAGCTATAGGCGCTGATCCTGCCACCATTTATGCAGCCACAGCTCCCCTGCCCAAAGATATCGATGAGATGATTTTTGCCGGGTTCTTACGGAAAGAACCGGTGGAAATGGTGAAATGTAAAACTGTGGATATAGAGGTGCCGGCAGAAGCTGAGTTTGTGTTAGAGGGGTATGTTGATCCTGAAGAGAGACGGATGGAAGGGCCCTTTGGCGACCATACCGGTTATTACTCCCTGGCTGATGAATATCCTGTTTTTCATCTGACCTGTATGACCCGCAGGGCTAAACCCATCTATCCTGCTACTGTAGTGGGTAAACCGCCTATGGAAGATTGTTTCCTGGGCAAAGCCACGGAGAGAATTTTTTTGCCTTTATTGAAACTCCAGTTGCCGGAAATTGTAGACATGAATTTGCCTTTGGAAGGTGTGTTCCATAACTGTGCCGTGATTTCCATCAGAAAAAGTTACCCGGGACATGCCAAGAAAGTGATGCATGCTATCTGGGGTATGGGCCAGATGATGTTTACCAAAATGATTATTGTGGTAGACGAACACATTGATGTCCAGGATATGTCTACCGTATGGTGGAAGGTCTTTAATAATATCGATGCCAGGCGCGATGTGGTAGTGGTGGAAGGACCCCTGGATGCCCTGGACCACGCTTCGCCGCTTCCTCACTACGGCGCCAAGATGGGTATTGATGCTACGAAAAAATGGCCCAGTGAGGGACATACCCGGGAATGGCCCGATGATATCGTGATGTCCCCGGAGATTAAGGACCTGGTGACGAGGAGATGGCAGGAATATGGCTTTAGTAAGAAATAAAGCTAAGACCTTTGCTGAACTGGTGAAATTTGAACACACCATCTTTGCCTTGCCTTTTGCTTATATGGGGGCTTTATTAGCGAAAAAAGCCCTGCCTACCTGGCTGCAGTTTATTTGGATTACGCTAGCCATGGTCGGAGCCCGCAGTGCGGCCATGGGTCTGAACAGGGTTATCGACCGCTATATTGATAAAGAGAATCCCCGTACTGCTAACCGTCACTTACCCCGGGGCTTAATTTCCGTGTGGGAAGTCATGGTTTTTGTGGTGCTGTCCTTTCTTTTACTCATCTATGCCACCTACCGGCTCAGTCCCCGGCATCTCATCTATTTACCGGTAATTATCTTAATTTTAACCGGGTATTCTTACACCAAACGATTTACCTGGCTGTGCCATCTTGTTTTAGGGATTGCCATCGGGTTTGCCCCCATGGGGGGGTGGATCGGTGTCACCCAAAGTATGCAGCTGGAAACTTTTATCTTAGGTTTGGTGGTAGCCTTTTGGATTGCCGGGTTTGATATCATTTACGCTACCCAGGATCTTGAATTTGACCGTCAATACGGCCTTTATTCCATGCCTGTCACCTTTGGTTTAAAGAAAGCCCTCTTTGTGGCCAAGCTGTTCCATGTGGTGGTAGTATTATTACTGGTTAGCCTGTATTCCCTGCTGGATTTGGGCTGGTGGTACCTGGCAGGGGTCTTCGTCACCAACCTCCTGCTTCATTACGAGCACTCCATCATCTCACCCCAGGACCTAAGCCGGGTCAATGTGGCATTCTTCAATATAAATGGGCTAATTAGTATACAACTGTTAGTGTTTACCCTGCTGGATGTATTGCTCTAGTTCGCGGTTGGTAGTTCCCTTAGTGACCGGTGACCCGTGATCTGTGACCAGTGAATTAACCGGACACTGGACTCTGGTCACTAATGTCGGAAATCGGATGTCGGCTATCGGAAAGTCGTTATGCTAGGATGTGACATCATGAACAAAGACCTGGGGGAGCAGTTTGAAGGAAAAGAGGAGTATGTGAAGAATCTTTTCAACTCGATTGCTCCTTTCTATGACCGGATGAATATGATTATGACCTGGGGGCTCTTGAAAAGCTGGCAAAAATTTGTGATGAACCAGACCAACCTTAAGCTTGGGGATAAAGCCCTGGATGTGTGTACAGGCACAGGGGAGCTGGCCTTTCAGATGGCGGAAAAGGTTGGTCCTACGGGGGAAGTCATAGGTTTGGATTTGTCTGGAGAGATGCTCAGTATTGCGCGGGAAAAATTAGTAAAGCAGTACCCTCAGTGTAAAGTAGTTTTTATGGAAGGTAATGCCCTTTCACTGCCTTTTCCTGCTGAGGAATTTGCTTGTGTTACCACGGGATTCGCCATGCGGAATGTGGTGGATATTCCCCTGGCTGTGCAAGAGATGACGCGGGTATGTAAAAAAGGGGGAAGGGTCATCTGCCTGGAAATTTCCCAGCCTACCATTCCTCTTTTTCGGCAAGGATTTCGTTTATACTTTTTTCACTTCATCCCCCTGCTGGGGCGTCTTGTGGATAAAGGGCAAAAGATTTTCGGCCGCTTACCTGCCTATACCTGGCTGCCGGAGTCTTTGAAAAGATTTCCTGATCGGCAAACCCTGGCCCAGATCTTTCGAGAGGCGGGTTTGCGGGAAGTCAAGTATTATCCTTTGAGCGGGGGAGTAGTTACTGTGCATGTCGGCGTCAAGTAAGTTACTAGTTATCAGTTACTAGTTATTAGTGAATAAAGCACTATAATTTAAGTGTTAAGTATAAGTAGAAAGAGCCACTAACCAATTGGGTTATGGCTCTTTCTTTGATTGTTCAGGAAAGTATAACTTTATAATCAGTAAGTAGAAAAGGGATGTGGAAATTGATGCGGCGTAGCCGCATTTTTATTTTACTAGTAACTAAGAACTAGTAACTAGTAACTAATTTACCCAATAAGGTACAGCAATCTCATGGCATTGAGGGCATGCTCGTGCATGGTGTCAAAGAAGATATCCCGGTAGCAGGTATCGGCAATAAGATACAATTCTTTTAGCCAGTCGAAGAGTTGAGCCTCTTCTTTAAATGCATAACGAGCGGCATCCACGAAATTGGCAAAGGTGCGGGGTTCTTCCAGGGCTTCTTCATGAAGCGGTGGAATAGCTTTTCCGCCCATTTCCATGTAGAGTTTTTCCATCTTTCTCATGGTATGATGGACGGTCATGCGGTTCATTTCCACCATCCTGCGGGCCTCTTCCGTGGGGGCATTTTGCACCATGTAACCGTAGACCAGATCGAGTTCCATGAGTTCTCCCACAACTGTGGTTAAGAAAGCGGGTAAGGTGAAAGTTTGATATACCATTCTTTTTCCTCCTTTTTAGTTTAACAAATAAGTGAGCAACATAGCATGACGGAATTCATCATGTATGGCATTAAAAAGTGTATCGCGATACTCAGGATTGTCTGTCATAAGATACATATCTTTGTACTTTCTAAAATCGGCATATTCATCAAAAAGCTGCATGCGTACATGATCTAGAAAGGTCATGTTTTCGTTCACGGGCATCATATGCATACCCGTATCACGCGGCTCTGTTCCGGTAAGTTCTTCGTAGATTTTTTCAAAAGCCTCTGCATGCCTATGTTCATCCTGGGCATTCATCATCATTATTTGTCGTGCTTCTTCTGTGGGCGCCATTTGGGCCATCGTCATATAGTGGTGATGCGCCTGCATTTCTGCAAAATAGGATTCTAAAATCAGTTGAGTAAACCTGTCATGAGCCATTGTCACACCCTCCTTGATAGTGTCTCTATATACAATATGCTTAGTGTGGAAAAGGGTGACAGACAGTGGGAGTATCAAATAATA
The DNA here is from genome assembly GCA_020054815.1 of Peptococcaceae bacterium. Classification (GTDB taxonomy): domain Bacteria; phylum Bacillota; class Peptococcia; order DRI-13; family DRI-13; genus Thermanaerosceptrum. Next base: position 24,492 of record JAIHAN010000007.1, read on the forward strand.
GAAAGCATAAATTTACCAAAGATGTAAAAGACTAAACAAATAGATAAGGGGGGATTCAATGCCTAAGGAAAGCAAACAAAAAAAGGCCCAACAAGGGCCTAGTGGAGTTTGGGGGAGGGTATGGGCAGTCGCTAAAGATACCCTGACCTTTAAGGCCGAAAAGCAACGAGAAGGTTTTATCCTCCTGGGTGTAGATGACCGCCCTTTGAGTGAGAAAAAAAAAGATGGGGCTAATCAGGAAAATACAGGTGGAAAATCGGGTCAGGATGAAGACAAAAAAAATGGAAACAGAGAAGGTACCCGCAGTACCAAAAAACCCATACGTGTCCAAAGAGTTTCTCCAAGCAATTCCAGGAAACCACAGGAAGACAAGAAGGACTTTTCCACGGAAACCCTGCTGGTAGATCCCCAGTTAAAAATAAACAAAAAAAATCTAGAAGAAATTTACTCTCTCCCCAAAAACAAGGATATTGTCATCCGGGAATTTACCATCGCTTTAAAACCTCCTATTAAGGCATTTGTCGTTTTTATGGAGGGACTAGCAGATAAAAACGTGATCAATAATACGGTTTTAAAGCCTTTGATGATTCTTTCCAATATGGAGGAAAAGGTTACTATCCTGGAGCTGGCCGAGTATATCAAGGATCATATCTTACCGGGTAATCAAGTAGAAGTCCTTGCTGAATACAAACAGATTGTGGAAAGAGTCAATTTTGGCATGACCGCAGTTTTTATCGATGGTTCGCCCAAATGCCTGGTGGTAGAAACTAAGGGCTGGGATAAGCGTCCCATAGGAAAAACGGAGACGGAACAGGTTATCCGGGGTCCCCTGGAGGCTTTTAATGAGACTTTACGGAGTAATACAGCCCTTATTCGTAAACTGGTCCGTAATGAAAAACTTATTACGGAAATGTTTAAAGTTGGAGAACGTAATAAATCTGACGTGGCTATCATGTATTTGGAGGATGTGGCCAGTCCCGTTTTAGTCGAAGAGGTTAAACGGCGGATCACTTCTATCAAAACGGATATTGTAGCGGAATCAGGGAGTTTAGAACAGTTCATCGAGGATCATCCCTTTATGCCCAGTCCTCAGATTTTAAATACAGAACGACCTGACCGGGTAGCCTCTTTTCTCGTTGAAGGGAAGGTAGCCATCCTTGTTGATGGTAGTCCTCAGGTCCTCGTCGTTCCTGTCACCATCTTTTCCTTGTTACATAGTGCAGAGGATTACTACCTGCGTATGCCTTACGGCAATTTTTTGCGTTTTCTCAGGGTGGCCGCTATTTTTATTACGATTATGACTCCCAGTATTTATCTGGCTATTGAGACCTTTCACCAGGAAATGATTCCTACAGATTTAATTCTAGTTATGGCCGCAGCCCGGGAAACGGTACCTTTCCCAACCATCATGGAAGTCTTTATGATGGAGTTTGCTTTTGAACTTATCCGGGAAGCAGGGGTACGGGTTCCCGGTGTCATTGGTAACACCCTGGGAATTGTAGGGGCCTTAATCTTAGGCCAGGCCGCTGTCCAGGCCGGGATTGTGAGTCCGATTTTGATTATTGTCGTAGCAGTAACGGGACTGGCTTCCTTTGCCATCCCCAACTATTCCATGTCCTTTGCCTTTCGGGGCGTACGCTTTATTTTTACTATCCTGGCCGGTATTTTCGGCTTTTTTGGTGTCTCTGCGGGGCTGTTTATTCTCTTAACAACTATTGCTGGTATGAAATCCTTTGGGGTACCCCTGTTAGCCCCCATAGGTCCCCGGACTAAGGCCGGTCCAGACTTAGTGATCCGGGGTTCTGTGTGGTCCATGGAGCAGCGGCCTGACGAAACAGACACCTTAGACCGGCAACGGCAGCCAAAGATAAGTCGTGGCTGGGTAAAGCCGAAAAAAAGGGGAGAAAGAAAATGAAAAACGTCGTTAAATTCGGTCACAGTGAAGCCGCTGCCATAGCCATTGTTTTTGTGGGTGTTAAGGCTTTTCTAGGATATCCCCGGGTAGTAATCGAACTGGGATCAACGGCAGCCTGGTTAGTAGTCTTAATTAGCGGAATGGTCGGCATAGGGGCTTGGCTGGTCATTTCTGCTTTGTTAGCCCGTTTCCCGGGTAAATCGATTATGGTGATTACTGAATTGGTGTTAGGCCCCTTCTTAGGGATAGGTGTCAATATTATCTTTTTTCTCTATGTTATGATTACAAATGGTATCCTTTTGCGGCAATTTAGTGAGGCTATCATCCTCACAACTCTACCCGAGGCTCCCATTAGTTCCCTGACTTTTCTTTTTATTATTCCTGTATGGCTGGCGGCCTACCTGGGGATTGAGGCCATTAGTCGCAGTGCCTATATCTCTCTTCCTTTCATCACGGCGGGTGTCACGGCAGTACTTTTAGCCCTTTACCCTTATTGGAATCCCCTAATGCTTTTACCTCTCTTGGGAGAAGGTATTTTTCCTACCGTTAAATATGGATTTCTAAGCAGTACCGTCTTTGGGGAGATTTTCATACTGGCCGTTTTGGCTCCCTTTTTTGCCTTTACGCAAAAAAAATTGAAAAACGTTGGCCTTTTTAGCCTGGGGTTTGTCATGGTATTTTTTATACTCATTGTCAATGTGTACTTGATGGTCTTTCCTTTACCTGTAGCCACAGAAAACCTGTTACCCTTTTACCAGTTGGCACGGACTATTTATCTGGGGCGATACTTTCAGCGCGTAGAGGCCGTTTTTGTCCTCTTTTGGACTTTTACCGCTTTCTTACGTTTATCTTTGGGCATCATCGTAGCTGCTTTTATCTTACAGGACGCCTTCAAGCTGCCGTATTATCGACCTCTCTTACCGGCTCTCTGTGTCCTGGCTTTTAGCCTGGCCCTAACTCCTGCTGACGTCATGCAAAACGCGTTCATTGAATACAAAATTAGGCTTATCTACGGGTGGCTGTTTTCCCTGGCTTTGCCCTGTGGGATCTGGGCAGTAGCCCTACTTCGTAGAAAGGGGGAGGGGCATGAAGGGGAAAACACGTAAGATTAGTTTTATTTTGCTTTTTTCTTTTCTCTTTCTTTTTGCTCAAGGTTGCTGGGGCTCCCGGGAAACTGATGAACTGGCCTATATCCTTGCTATAGGTATTGATAAAGGAAAAGAAAATATAATTCAGGTTACTTTTCAAATTGCCCTCCCCCGAGCCCTAGGCGGGGGGGGCGGTGGTGGAGGTGGCGGTGAAGGAGGAAAGAGTACGGAGATTGTTTCCATAGAGGCTTCTTCCCTTTTCGGGGCCTTACAGCTGGCTAATGCTTTTGTATCCAGAGATCTTACCTTCATTCATAATAAAGTGGTGGTGGTCTCGGAAGAGATTGCCCGGGAGGGTCTGGATAAATACATCAATCCCCTGGTGAGAAGTAGGGAAATACGACGAAACAATTTTCTTTTGGTGACAAAAGGCAAGGCCCGGGATTTTTTAGAGAAAAACCAATCTATCCTCGAAAAAAATCCTTCCCGCCAGTTTGAACTTCTTCTGCAAGCAAAAAACTTTACGGGTTTTATGCCCTTTGCCACCATCCAGCAATATCATTCATCCCTGAAGACTCCCGGTCGCCAGCCCATCACAGCTTTAGTAGGTGTGAACGAGGGTAAGGAAGGTAAAGAAAAGGAAAAGAGTTTTGTGGAAAAAATTGAAAGGGAAGTTGCTTATATCCCGGGGGAGATACCCCGGCAGGGTGGTAACAAAGCGGAAGTCATTGGTTTGGCGGTCTTTAATGGGGGTAAACTGGTGGGTTATCTTAATGGTGCGGAAACCCGCTTTTACCAAATGGTCACAGGGGATTTTCAGAGTGCTATATTTACTTTTCCGGATCCTCAGAAGGCGGGAGATAGCTTTGTACTTGTTGTTGAGTTAAAAAAAGGGCGTAGCCCGGCTATTAAGGCAACCTTTCCTCAGGGAAGACCTGTGATTGAAGTTAATCTCATTCTAGAGGGGGAAATTTTCAGTATTCAAAGTGGCATTAATTATAAGCGTGGCCAAAAAGAGGCTGACTTGCAAAAATTTCTAGAGGATTATATCTCCCAGGAGGTTAGGAAGGTTATTGCTAAAACACAAAAAGAATTCAAAAGTGATATCTTTGGTTTTGGTGAACGCACGCGTACATATTTTTGGACCTGGAAGGATTGGGAGAATTTTGACTGGTTGGAGAGGTATCCCCAGGCGGAGATCAAAGTCAATACCCGTGTGGAGATACGTCGTACCGGCCTGATGCTTAAAACAGAACCGGTAGAGTCTTATACAGGGGGAGGGCAAAATGAGTAACCTCTTCTATGATTTGCTTTTGTGGACTGTACCTTTAGTTATCACTTTTTATACTTTGAGCTACGCCTGGTGGCTTTGGCAGCAGAAGCAGAAGAGGGGGGCAGTGGGTGTGGCTGCCCTGGCCCTTATCACTGCCCTTTATCCCGGTTTTGTCTTGTTCTTTATCCATAAGTAAAAGAAAGGGGCGCCTTTTTCAGGCAACCCCTTTTTTCTTTCATTTACTACCAACTGCCAACTAACAACTACCAACTATTATTGGTCACACTTCAACACGCCACCGTCGGCGATGTTGTGTTTTTCCATGTCACGGATGATGATTTTTACTGCCTCCGGCTTACAGTTTATTGTTCTTACTAAAGCATCTGTCACTTCCTTTACCATGGCCCTTTTTTGTTCAATTGTCCTGCCGCCGATCATTTCAATTTGCACAACTGGCATGATAAGTACCTCCTTTAAAAATATATTGCAAACTTTATATTCGCCTATTTTTAAAAAAATCCCTGCACGTTCTTTGGAAAAAATAAGTATTATATTTCACAAAAAAAGAAAAAACCTCTAGACAAAACCTTAAATTCCATTTTATAATGTATACAAGAGCGGGATGAAGCCTCGCAAGAGTTCTTCCGCTTAGTAAAAACTGTATCTGCAGTGACATGGGTCACCCCATTGTTAAGAATGCAGGTAGTAAATCGCTTAAGTGATTTGCTGCCTGCTTTTTTAATTAAAATTATAATGATATAAGGCTTTGGGCCGGGGATCACCCTCTCCTATGGGGAGCGACCCCGGACCCACTTAAACTAGTCATTCTCTACACGGCCCGGTCTACCCCCGGTGCCATCTGTAGTTGAACAGGTAGCTAGCGTTCCCCTGGCTGCCTGTGTATGTTTTTTAGGGAAAGGTTGTAAATTATAAAGGAGGAAAACAAAAATGCTTTCCCAGCAAGAACTAAAAAGTATCATCAATAAGACGGGGGCTATAGTCGATGGTGGGGTAGAACCAAGTAAGCTATTGCAATACCCCCAATACGCTGACTTGGTTTGTGGAGCCCTGGCCTGGAAACTAAGACACATCAAGGCAGATGTGGTATTGGGACTTCTAACCGGAAGTGTAATGGCCGCCCGTGATGTGGCCCGTGCCCTTAACCTGAGGGTTATTTATGGGGAAAAGCGGGATAACCAGGTAGTGCTTTTACCTAATTTCGAGCTCAAAGCGGGAGAAAAAGTGTTAATCATCGAAGACCTCATCAATACCGGAACCACCGTCAAACAGGCCATAACTATGGCTAAGGCCCATGGCGGAGATGTTGTGGGTGTGGGGACCATTGTTGATTACCAGCATGGTGAGTATGATTTTGGTGTTCCCACTGAATCCCTGTTTACCCTGGAAAAGAAAAATTTTGCGGCTTAAGTTGTTTCGCCGCCAGTAGGAGATGAAGATAGATGTTTAACAGTATTATGTTTGGCAAAAACAATATGACAAGTCTAAAACTACAGCTAGCATACGTATCAATCGCCGTAGTTTCCATGTTAGCTGTAGCCATCATAATGTGAACCAAGCTATAAAAGAGATATATACGTTGGAGGGTACTAAAAAGGTTAAAACCCGGCTGCCTTGCGCCTGGGTTTTAACCTTTTTATGTGCCATTATGATCCCTTGCTTCTACCTGTTGTTCTGCCGCAGTCTGGTTATCTTCATCGAGAGTGGACTCTTCTTCCATCAGCTGCTGCCGTAATTTAACGGCCTCCGGAGAAGTATTTTCCGATAAAGAAAGAGCAAGTTTAAATCGTTCTAAAGCCAGTGCTCCCGGTGGTAAACTGTTGATGGCACCAGCGGAAACGGCAGGATTAATTTCCTGATTTTCACTCATAGGTTTCACCATCCTGAAGAATGTATTTTACATTCTTATCATTCCCGGCCCTCGTAAACTCCTATGCTGGTAAATAGCGACCTCTTAAATGCAAAAAATCCACCCGCAGGTGGATTTTATGATTACGCACTTTTGGTGATCAAATAATTTTAGAAAAAGATTGCCCCTATTGTTGGGGGCATTACACAAAAATTATATAAAACATTGGAGGGTATAATTAAGAATACCATATATCTTGCGTATGAACAATAAGGTAGCAGTCTTATCTGGGAAGGGGAAAAATATTTTTTCTCTTTCATGAGTATAGAGGCAATTATTATTTAATTTAATATATTGTATACATAATACATCGTAAAATGGTATAATCAAGCTGAAAATTAGAAAAATTTTACAAGGGGGGATTAAACGTGGAAAATAACCTTTTCTATCGAAGGGCTATCGGTTTGGTACAAAAAGCCTGTGATAACCTGGGACTTGATGAAGCAACCCGTCAGGTGCTGACTGAACCCAAACGGGCAGTGGAAGTGGCTATCCCCGTTAAGATGGATGATGGTTCAACCCGCGTTTTTAAAGGCTGGAGGGTGCTGCATACCGATGTGATGGGACCAGGCAAGGGCGGTATCAGGTTCCATCCCGAAACCACTTTCGATGAGGTAAAGGCCTTGGCCACGCTTATGACTTTTAAATGCGCTATAGCCGGCTTACCTTATGGCGGCGGGAAAGGTGGCGTACAGGTTAATCCCAGGGAATTATCAGTAATGGAATTAGAACGCTTAAGCCGCGGTTATATCAGAGCCATTGCTCCTGTCATCGGTGTTGATAAAGATGTTCCTGCTCCGGACGTGTATACAAACCCCCAGATCATGGCCTGGATGATGGACGAATTTTCCATTATCCAGCAAAATCCCGAATTCGGTGTCATTACCGGTAAACCTCTAAGTGTAGGCGGTTCCAAAGGTCGTGTATCGGCAACTGCCCAGGGCAGCCTCTATGTAACGAGAGCGGCTTATCGCAGTATGGGTAAGGAATTGGCCGGCGCTACCGTATGTGTTCACGGTTACGGTAATGCCGGAGCCATAGCCGCCCGTCTCTTTGCGGCTGAGGGTGCCAAAATTATTGCTATTTGTGATAGCAAATCGGGAGTTTATGATCCAGAGGGGATTAATGTCGATCTGGCCGATGAAATCAAAGCCAAGACCGGCAGCTTAAAGACATACCCAGCCGGCAAACAAGTTACACCCGATGATGTTTTGGAAATCCCCTGCGATATCTTTTTACCCGCCTCTTTAGAGGGGATTATTCACGAAGGTAATGTGGATAAAATCCAGACCAGCCTGATTTCCGAACTGGCCAACGGACCAATTACACCGGAAGCCGATGAAGTTCTTAATAAAAAAGGTGTAATCATTCTTCCTGATATTTTAGCCAGCGCGGGTGGTGTTACCGTGAGTTATTTCGAATGGGTACAAAACAGAACCGGCCTCTACTGGTCTGATGCGGAGGTACAGGAACGGTTGGAAAAGATGCTGGTTGATGCCTTCTATATCATCAAGAAATTTAAAGAGGAGAAAAACTGGGATAACTGGCGGGCGGCTGCTTTTGGTGTGGCTGTACAGCGTGTGGCTAAAGCTCTGAAAGATAGGGGCTGGTGCTAGAATAACAATATTACCCGCTAAAACATATCATATAGGGCAAATCATATCATAAGGAGATGATTACCCTATGCAATATGTAGTTCAGGCGGGTGATACTTTATCATCTATTGCCCAAAGATTTAATACTACAGTTGAGGCTATTGTACGGGCTAATAATATCAGCAACCCTAACCTAATTTTTGTTGGTCAGGTTTTGATTATTCCCACGGGGCCCACACCACCGCCGCCACCTCCACCTACAACTGTCTGTCCCCGCCTAAGTTTAGGAAGCCGAGGTCCTGCCGTTGCCCGGCTACAGGTCTTATTGAAGAATGCAGGCATTGACCCGGGACCCGCTGACGGTATTTTTGGACCGAAGACCGACGCTGCGGTAAGGGCTTTTCAACGACAGCGGGGATTACCCGTTACGGGTATAGTCGATGTACCAACCTGGGTTGCTTTAGGTGAGAATTGTGGTGTAACTCCCGGACCAACTCCCCCTCCTCCGCCTCCGCCGGAAGAATGCCATTGTCCTGTATTAAGACCGGGCCGTAGGGGTCCCGCTGTAAGGTTGCTGCAGAGACTTTTACAAGAACGGGGTTTTTATTCAGGTGCAATAGACGGAGATTTCGGTAGAAGAACAGAGCGGGCTGTGCGGCAATTCCAGCGTCAACAAGGCTTACCCGTAACGGGTGTGGTTGATGAAGCCACCTGGAGGGCTCTGGGAGTAAGTTGTTGTCCAATTGAACCCAGACCCCCTGCTGGGATGCCCATTGATACCAAGGTTGTACGAGGTTTGCGACTTATACTTTTTACAGACAAACGTGTTTATCAACGGGGAGAGAGCATAAAAATTACCCTGACCAAAACAAACACCACGGATGATCCTATAACATTAAGGTATCCTACTACTCAAATTATCGAAATTACAGCTATTAATGCCCAAGGGAATGTAGTATGGCGCTGGTCGGAAGGCCGTCAATTTGCCCAGGTCCAGCGGGTAATCACTATCTTCGAGGGTGGTACTCAGGTAATTACCGAGTTTTGGAACCAGCTCGATAATAATGGGCGTCAGGTACCACCTGGAACATATACTATTACGGCGAGAAACCTGGCTCTTGAAGTTACCCTGTCTGTACAGATTGAAATAAGATAGAATCAAGAACAAAAGCACCTCGTAGCTGAGGTGCTTTTGTTCTTGGTCTAGTCGCTATAAGGAGGGTAGTTAATATTGAAGAGGGAGGTTTTTTTTTCTCGAGAGAAGATGGCAAGGAGACAGAGTTCGGATTTTTTACATTGGTGGGGAAGGATAGTTTCCAGGGTCCAGCCTTCGGCAGCCAGGTCATTTAAAGCAGAATCAAGAATGGTTCCGGATAGGCACGTATTTTGGTTTTCAATTCGTACAGTTTTATATTCATAACGCATATTGCTCTCCCCAGTCACTTAAAATACTATAAGATTTATATCTTTCTCCTAACTTATACTATTCCTTGGGAAAACTACTGGGGACAAAAAAAGTGACCGGACAGCTTTGTGCATTTCTTATTTTAATTTATAGACAACATAAGAAAAATTAATAAACGTAAACATAATTTTTCCCTCGTTCTTTAGCCTTATAGAGAGCCTCATCGGCTTTTTGCAAAATACCCTCCGTGCTATCGGCATCGCCGGGAAAAGCAGCAATTCCAATAGACAAACTAATACGTGAGTACATTAAAAATTTGGGATGAATTAAGACCTTGTTACGGATTCTTTCCGCAATTTGCTTGCTGTCTTCTTTCGAGGTGTGAGGTAAGATAATGGCAAACTCATCACCACCATAACGGGAGAAAATATCTGAAGATCTGGTGCATTCCCTGATGGTGGCGGCAATGATTTTCAGGACATAATCACCATGATGGTGACCTTGTGTATCATTAAGCATCTTAAAGTCATCAAGGTCTAAAAGCAGTAGGGAAAAAGGTGTTTTCTTCTCTACTAATTGAGACAAGGCGTGATTAAAAAAACGTCTGTTGTGAATTTTTGTTAACGTGTCCAGGTTAGCCTGGGTAAAATAGGTTTGACGATAACTTTGCTGTTGTGCCCACGTAAAAAGAGCAAGGATAAAGAAAAGAACAACCTGTAGACTCATCAGAGCTGGGGAAAAATTAGCATAATACCCGGTAAACAAATAAGCGAGGCCGGCGAGAAAAGCTGTAAATAAGGCTGGGTAGGGTTTTATATGGGAAGCCATACTGATGATGGGGAGAAAATAGAAAGCCGCCAGGATCTGACCATAAGGCCCGCCGTAGTAAACAAGAAGGCTGATGAGAATGAGGTCAACAAAGAAACTGGAGAAGAACAAGAGAGGAATATTCTTTTTAAGTCTGGTCAGAAAAAAAAGAGTAAGGGCATAGAGAAAGGTAACCCCGGCAACGTAATAAAGTTCCTGGGTTAAATTTTTGTCCATGAGTAGGAACCCGGGCAGGAAAAGGATACACACCATTAAACGCAAAAAAGAAACGTTATAGTAAATGTTCCTTTCTACGATTGAACTAACCACTTTTTTTGTTCCTCCTTATCTCTCCTTTCTTTTACTGTATTCTGTGTCAGAAGGCTTTTTACCTCTGAAAATCCCTTAAAATTCTGGAAAATCCACATAAAATAATCAACAAACAAATCAAGGTTTAAGATGATTTAAATCACAGACTGGGTTTTCCCTTTCTGTCATAATGAAAGTACAAAATTAAACTGTTGAATTTGTTAAGGAGGTAATATAAATGGCTTTACGTAAAATTGTGAAAATCGATGAGGAAAAATGTAACGGCTGTGGTATTTGTGTACCGGCCTGTGCAGAGGGTGCTATTCAAATCATTGACGGGAAAGCCCGCCTGCTGGCGGAAAACCTGTGTGACGGGCTGGGAGCCTGTTTAGGACCTTGCCCCATGAATGCCATCACCATTGAAGAAAGGGAAGCGGAGGAATTTGACGAAGCGGCTGTGGAAAAACACAAGAAGAGTATTGGACGGGAACCCCATAAACACGAGCATCATGAAACCCCGAAACCTGTTGCACCGCCCGCCGGTGGCTGCCCAGGCTCCAGGCTGATGGCTTTCCGTAATGAAGAGGAAAAGGCCGGCACGTATCAGGGAGAGCTGCCCAGTGCTTTGAGACAGTGGCCTGTACAGTTAAATTTACTCCCTGTAACAGCACCGTTTTTTGAAGGAGCCGACTTACTGCTGGCTGCTGACTGCGTACCCCTGGCTTATGCCGATTTTCACCGTAAATTCCTTAAAGGCAAAACAGTAGCCATGGGCTGTCCGAAACTGGATAATGTGGAACATTACCTGGAAAAACTTACGGCTATCATTAAGCACAATAAACTAAAGAGTATTACTGTAACCCATATGGAAGTACCCTGCTGTTATGGTATGGTACGCCTGGTGCAGGAGGCAGTAAAGCGCTCCGGTAAACAAGTTCCTGTACAGCGTGTGAAAATTGGGGTACGCGGGGAGATTCTCGAAACTGAATTAATGGTGTAGTGGTATAATAAACTAAGGCTGGTAAAATTGATACGTGTTTTGGAGGAAAAATGAAACCTGGAATCGCTGTTGGCGTCCTTGTCATAGAAAATGAAAGAGTCCTCTTGGGGAAAAGGCATCCAGATTTAGTCGGAGGCGGCCACTGGTGCGTTCCTATGGGCCGGCTGGAGTATGGCGAAGCCATACGGGAATGCGGTTTGCGGGAGCTAGGGGAGGAAAGTGGCCTTAGTGCCCGGGAGATCCGTGTTTTATCGGTCCATAATGTTATTTTACCCACATCTCACTATTTAACTTTTAGCCTCCTGGCTCTTGGTATTTCCGGTGAACCTCAAGTGAAATCCCCCCTGGAGATTACGGAATGGGCCTGGTTTTCTTTGGACGACCTTCCTGAACCCCTTTTTTATCCCATTCGGGAAATGATTGCAGTTTACCGGCAGCCATATACGGATATTAATAAAGTAATCCTGGAATATCACTCTTATGATGTATAGAAAAAGGGAATTACCAAACAATACTGATGTAAAAGTTAGGATAAAGAGGGAGAAGTAAGTATGGTGGTGACTGTAACAAACTCCGCTCATAACTAGTTGGAGAAATGGTCGTGAAGTGATAATATTATATTATCTTAGCTAAACAGAAGGAAATATCCTTCTGTTTCTTTATAGCAGGAGTCCATTATGTACTTTTTTGTTACAATTAAAGGTGGTGTAGAGAATGGTGGAGATAAAAGAAGCAGAGTTAGGCGACATTGAGGGCCTCCTTATACTGGTTGGCGAACTGGGATATACCATGACCAGGGAAGAAGAAAGAGATGTTCTCCGGTACATGTTAGAAAATCCCGAGTATTATGTGTACCTGGCCGTATACCAGGGAGAAATAGTGGGCCTGGTTAGCTTTAACATAAAATATTATCTGCATAAAGCAAAGCCAGTGGCTTACATCGGCAGCATGGTGGTAAAAGAAGGCTTGCGCTCACTGGGTATTGGCAAAATGCTTATGGCCAAAGTGGAGGAAATTGCTCTCAAAAGAAATTGTCTGAGTATCCAGCTCAATAGTAACAAAAGAAGGGTCAGGGCCCACGAATTTTATCGAAAATTAGGTTATAGCGAAGTTTCTTTGAAGTTTGAGAAAATATTAAAAGAAGAATACTCAACTGTCAGTGATTGAGATGATGAGGTGAACCGATGACCACAAACAAGAAGCATGTTATATGTGGGCATCGGACAGCTCTTAGCCTGCTACTTTTTGGGGCTGCCCCTCTTATACCTGTTAAAACGTTACAACTGGGACAGGTATTAGCAGGATTTTTCTTGTGGACGTGGAATACCTTTAAAAAGCTAATTTGGGGGAATAAGCATGACTGAGTATCCAAAAGATTTTTTGCGTTACGAGCGGCAGTTGATTCTTCCCCAGGTAGGCGAAGCTGGCCAGAAAAAGTTATTGGCAGCCAAGGTACTGGTCGTAGGAACAGGCGGATTGGGCTCCCCAGTTTTATATTATCTGGCGGCGGCAGGAGTAGGGACCCTGGGATTGGTAGACAGTGATACCGTAGAGATAACTAACCTTAATCGCCAGATTATTCACTGGGAAAAAGATTTATCCAGGCCCAAGGTTATTTCGGCCCGAGAGAAACTAGAGGCCTTTAACTCCCAGCTTAAGATAAACACCTATCAAATGCTTTTTGATCCCCATACTGCCCGGGAGATCATTCCCCAGTATGATCTTGTCATCGCCGCTGTTGACAATTTAGAAACTCGCCGGGTAATCAATGAGGCCTGTTTCGCCCTGGAAAAACCCTGGATTGAAGGCGGCGTTAAAGATTTTGCCGGGCTTATCACTACTTTTCGCCCTCCCCAGGGACCTTGTTACCAGTGTCTTTATCCCGACTCCAATCTCCGGGAGAAGAGACCTATAGGGCTTATGGGTGTAATGCCCGGAGTGATTGGGGTACTGCAGGCCCAGGAAGCCATCAAGCTTATTCTGGGAATTGGCACACCTTTGGCAGGGAGGCTTCTAATTTTCGATGCCCTGGAAACAAGGTTTGAGACCATTACTTTAGCTCGTAATCCTCAATGTCCTATCTGCAGCCACTAAATTTTTCACAAAGAGAATAAAAGATAACTCCGAACTCACAATACCTAAGGGAAACTATGGTATTTGAGTCAATGGGTACCAGGAGAAATTCTGCTGCCTCCCGTGTTTGGAAAGGAGATTTGCTTCATAGTGATTTCACTGCCGGCATCTTTCCGAGGGAGGGAAAATGCTGGCAATTATTTTTATTGAGGTGATAATGTGCGCCTTTTGCAAGTTACTTCACCGGAAGATGTACTAAGAATTATCAGGGAAAATTTTTCCTCTTTAGGTGGGGAAACCGTAGAGATTAAACATGCAGGGCAGCGTGTCGTGGGCAGCGATGTGATTGCCCCGGAAGATGTGCCCGGTTTTGACCGTTCCACAGTAGATGGCTATGCGCTGAGGGCTTGCGACAGTTTTGGCGCCGGTGAAGCCATGCCGGCCTTGCTCAACCTTGGAGGTGAGGTACGGATGGGTGAAGCAGCGCCTCACCTTCCCCCGGGAGCCTGCATCTATGTACCCACCGGGGGGATGATCCCTGAGGGTGCAGATGCAGTGGTCATGCTGGAAGATACAGAGGTTTTGGGGGATATCGTCAATTGTTACCGGCAAGTGGCTCCGGGAGAAAACATCATCAGGCGGGGAGAAGATATCAGCCGGGGGGAAGTAATCTTGAAAAAGGGACGCCTGCTGCGTGCTCCGGAAATCGGGGTACTTGCATCCCTGGGCATCACAGACCTTCAGGTGACAGTAAAACCCAGGGTAGGCATCCTCTCCACGGGTGATGAAATCGTTCCCTATACGACGGCTTCACTGCCGCCCGGGCAAGTCCGGGACAGTAATGCTTTAGCTGTAGGTGAACTGGCCCGGCAAAAAGGTGCGGAAATTATCTACGGAGGTATTCTGCGGGATTCCTATGAGATTTTTAAATCCGGGGTGGAAGAATTACTAGAGCAGGTAGATTTTCTCGTTCTTTCCGGAGGAAGTTCCGTGGGCACCAGGGATTTTACTGCCCAGGTGCTGGAGGAACTGGGCAAACCGGGTCTTTTGGTGGAAGGGGTAGCCATACAGCCGGGGAAACCGACACTTCTGGCCAAGTGCCGGGAGAAACCCGTCCTGGGTCTTCCTGGGCATCCCGTTTCCGCTTTAAATATTTTTGCCTTGTTCGGTACAGCCATTATTGACAGGTTATTAGGCAGAGAGGAACAGG
>JAIHAN010000125.1 GCA_020054815.1 Peptococcaceae bacterium
TGAAATATCAGCTCTTTGATATGGAGAACGAAAACGTCTTAGCCAAAGGTCTGGTGGAGAGAATCGGCTTGCCCGGAGCTGTTCTCACCCACAGGCCGGGATCTGACAAACATGTCATGGAAACAGAGATACCCAACCACCAAAAGGCTATAGAGCTGGTACTGCAAGCTCTCGTCAGTGCTGAGCATGGCGTGCTTAAATCCCTGGATGAAATTTCTGCCGTGGGACACCGTGTGGTACACGGCGGTGAGGATTTTTCCGGTTCGGTTTTAATTACCGATGCTGTCATGGATGCTTTGAGAAGAAATATTGAGTTGGCCCCCTTACACAACCCGCCGAATATCATGGGCATTGAAGCCTGCCAGAACCTCATGCCAAATGTACCCCAGGCTGGTGTATTCGATACGGCTTTTCACCAGACGATGCCTCCTCAGGCTTACCTTTACGGGATTCCCTATGAATATTATGAAAAATATAAAATACGTAAGTACGGTTTTCATGGCACCTCCCATAAGTATGTGTCCCAGCGGGCTGCGGCCATGTTGAAGCGCCCTATCGAGGAAGTCAAGGTTATCACTTGCCACCTGGGTAATGGAGCCAGTATTGCTGCCGTAGACCGTGGTAAATCTATTGATACCAGTATGGGCTTTACACCTCTGGAGGGTGTAATGATGGGTACCCGTTCCGGTGATATGGACCCGGCCATTGTTTCCTTCCTCATGGAGAAAGAAAATTGGACTACAGAGGAAACCAGCAACTTCTTGAACAAGCGCTGCGGCGTCCTGGGCCTCTCTGGTGTAAGCAGTGACTTCAGGGATATCGAGAATGCCGCTGACCAGGGCCATGAAAGAGCCCAGTTAGCCCTGGAGCGTTTTGCCTACGTGGTGAAAAAGTATATCGGTTCCTATGCGGCGGTCTTAAACGGTGTTGATGCTATTGTCTTTACGGCCGGTCTGGGTGAAAACTCTGCTTTGATGCGGGCTAAGATTTGTGAAGGCCTCGACTACCTGGGAATTAAACTTGACCTTGATAAGAATTACACCAGGGGCGTAGAAGCTGATGTTTCCGTTGATGATGCTAAAACTAGAGTATTTGTTATCCCCACCAACGAAGAACTTATGATCGCCCGGGATACCTACGAAATTTGTAGAGACTTAAAATAGGCTGTTTAGAGATAGGGAGATTGCAGGTCTCCCTATTTAATTTTGTAGTTTCGCGTGACACAAAGTTTACGGCTCCTATCATATAGTGATTATACGGACGGCCTCAAAAAACAGCAGCATATTTAAGCCAGTGATAATCATTGTCATTGCGAAATTGGGGAATTGCTCCTAAACAAAGGGGTACGAAAGAGGTGTCAATAGGGGGCAACAGCAATGAAGATAGGAGTACTGGTTCTTCAGGGAGCCTTTAGAGAGCATATTCGGGCCATCAATAAGTTAGGTTGTAATGCTGTAGGTATCCAAAAACCAGAAGAGCTTGATGAAGTTCAGGGCCTTATTATCCTTGGTGGAAAAAGTGCGGCTACTGGTAAGCTAATGATAGAAAATAGGATTTTGGAGAAAATTTTGGAGAAAATTATAGAGAGGGCAGAGGAAGGTATGCCTGTATTCGGGATGGGTACCGGCATGACCCTTTTGGCTAAGGAAGTTGACGAAAGCGGCTTGCCAACCCTGGCTTTAATGGATATTGCTGTAATAAAAGATACCTCAGGCGACCAAGAAAAAAGCTTTCAAGCAGATCTTTATATTCCTGCTTTCGGGCCTAAGCCGTTACAGGCTGTACTTATCGGGAGTCTTTACATTATACGAGTTAAGCCCAATGTAGGTATCCTCAGTATTTATGATGACAAGATTATTATGGCCCGTCAGGGAGATTTTCTGGCCTGTTCTTTCTATCCCAGGCTGACGGATGATTCCAGGGTGTATCAGTATTTTTTAAAGATGGTGGAAGATTATCTTGCTTTTAACAAAGAAAAAAATATTATATAATACAAAAATATTATATAATACTTGATTTTAAATAAACCCTATTGTATAATAACATTCAATAAGATACGGAGTCGGCAATGACAGGGAAAAGTAAGCGGTTTTCCTTTTACAGAGAGTTGGTGGAAGGTGCAAACCAACAAGGATACTGGTGAATTCCACCCTGGAGCATCAGGTGAAGAACCTGACGGTCATGCCCGTTATGCATGGAATGAGTGGGTCATGTTCATGACCAATTAGGGTGGCAACACGGGATTTAAACTCTCGTCCCTGACCGGGAAACCGGCAGGGAACGGGAGTTTTTATTTTGCGTGAACCGTTAATAAGTTAACCGTAAACCGTGATTAAGGAATAAATATACGGTTCACTGTTAACGGTAAACGTTTTACGAGACCTAAAAGAAAAACTAAATAGTCAATAGTTAAGGCGATGATTGGGAAAAGTATGCTGTTATCTTTTACAGAGAGTTGGTGGGAGGTGCAAACCAACAGGAGACAGTCAGAATTCCGTCCAGGAGCCTAAAGCGAGGAGTTTTACGGTCATGTCCGTTATGCATGATAATCAAGGTGGGCCAATACATGGCCAACAAGGGTGGCAACGCGGGAATAACTCTCGTCCCTGGCTAGGAAACTAGCCAAGGGCGGGAGTTTTTATTTATTTCGCTCACCGCTTCCCGACTCCCGCTTCCCGATAGGAGAACCGATAGAAAAGCAAAATATAAGGATCAAAGGTTATTCTTAAAAAATTCGGGTGGCGGGTAACGGCTAGCAGGTGACGAGACATAATAAAAGGCCTAATGAGCTAATAAAAGGAGGAGTAAAAAATGCGTGAAAAACAGTATCTGATGATTCCAGGACCTACACCAGTTCCCCCCAGGATTCTCCGGGCTTTAAGCATCCCGGCCATCGGGCACAGGTCCCCCCAGTTCGCCGAGATTATGAAAGACGTCACGGCCAGGCTTAAAAACATCTTTGAAACGGAGAATGATGTTTTGATCCTTACTTCATCCGGTACCGGTGCCATGGAAGCCGCTGTGTGCAACTTTGTAAATGCCGGTGATAAGGTTTTAGTGATGGAAAACGGCAACTTCGGCGAACGCTGGGTGAAACTCAATAAACGCTACGGTGCCGATGTGGAAGTGATTGCAGGTCCCTGGGGTGAACCCCATAACCCGCAAGCTTTAAAGGCGCGAATCGACGCAGACAAAGAACACCAGATTAAAGCTGTCTTTGTTACCCATAATGAGACTTCCACAGGTGTGGTCAACGATATCAAGGCCTTACGAGAGGCTGTAGGCGACCACCCGGCTCTCTTTATTGTGGATTCCGTCAGCGGGATGGCTGTATCACCCTTGAAGATTGACGAGTGGAAATTAGATGTCGTGGCTACCGGCTCCCAGAAAGCCTTCATGATTCCGCCGGGACTGGCTTTCATCAGTGTGAGTCCTAAAGCCTGGGCAGTATGTGAAAAAGTGACTACCCCCAGATTTTACTTTGATCTTAAGGCTGCTAAAAAAGCTTATACGGAAAAGTTCAATACTCCCTATACTCCTGCCACCAATTTGATCGTCGCCCTCCAGGAGTCTCTGAAAATGATGGAGGAAGAAGGATTACCCAGCATCTGGGCAAGGCATGAAAAATACAAAAACCTGGTGAGAGCCGCCATCAAAGAATTAGGTTTAGAACCCTTAGCAGGTGACGAGGCCGCTTCTGGTGCCGTTACGGCCATCAAAAAACCCGGCAACATCGACGTGAAGAAAATCTCTAAAATTATGCGGGAAAAACATAACATTACCATTGCTGCAGGACAGGGTAAGCTGGAGACGGAGATCTTCCGTATTGGCCATTTAGGTTATGTGCATGTCAATGATATCATCGTGACTATTGCCGCCCTGGAAATGACCCTAAAAGAATTGGGCATGGATATTGTCTTAGGACGGGGCGTAGCTAAAGTACTGAACTTACTAATGAAGGGGGAATAAGTGTGATGAAAGTTTTAGTCTGTGACCCAATTTCTGAGAAAGGTGTAGCCCTGTTGAATGAAGCCCCTGGTGTACAGGTGGATGTGAAGTTAAAGTTGACCGAAGATCAGCTTTGCGAACTGGTCCCGGAGTATCATGGGATAGTTGTCAGAAGTGAAACCAAGATTACAAAAAGTGTTTTAGAGAAGGCTCTTCAGTTGAAAGTTGTAGGCAGAGCCGGTGTGGGTGTAGACAATATTGATGTGGAAGCCGCCACTTTATTGGGCGTAGTTGTTGTGAATACGCCGGACGGCAACACCGTGGCTGCCGCCGAGCATACCATGGGTATGATGCTGGCCCTGGCCCGTCATATTCCCCAGGCCGACCAGTCCCTAAGGCAGGGACAGTGGAACCGTTCCAAATACATGGGTGTGGAATTAAGAAATAAAACTATGGGTATCATTGGTTTAGGGAAAATAGGGTCAGAAGTGGCCAAGCGCTGCAAGGCCTTTGGTATGAATGTCCTGGCCTATGATCCCTACGTGCCCCAGGATATTGCCAAGCGGGCCGGGGTAGAGCTGGTTAATCTGGAAACGGTTCTCAAGGAAAGCGACTTTATTACTGTGCACATGCCTTTGACTAAGGAAACAAAGCATATGATCAGCGGTCCCCAATTTGCGATGATGAAAGATGGTGTAAGAATCTTAAACGTAGCCCGCGGCGGGATTATTGACGAAAATGCTCTTTATGAAGCCATTGTCAACAAGAAAGTGGCAGGGGCGGCTTTAGATGTTTATGAAAAAGAACCCCAAACTCAAAGTCCCCTCTTTACGCTGCCGGAAGTTGTGGTGACACCTCACCTGGGGGCATCAACAGAGGAGGCCCAGGTCAATGTAGCTATTGATGTGGTTAAAGAAATCATCCGTGTCTTAAATGGTGAACCTGTACAAAACGCAGTGAATATCCCCTTTATCAAACCGGAACTGATGAGTGTGGTCCGTCCCTATATGGAGCTTACGGAAAAGCTGGGTAAACTGGCAGGCCACCTGGCGCGGGGACCCGTGGATGACATTGAGATTAAATACCTGGGAGATATCGCCACCCTGGATCTCAGTTCTCTGACCAACACCTTTCTCAAAGGCTTGTTAAGACCGTTTCTCCACGAAGCCGTTAACTATGTTAATGCTCCTCTGGTAGCCAAGCAGCGGGGTATCAAGGTAAGAGAAATTAAAAGTACACAAACAGAGGACTATACCAATCAAATTTGTGTTACAATTAAAGGAAACGGAACATGGCAGCGTTCCATTGCCGGCA
Source organism: Peptococcaceae bacterium (assembly GCA_020054815.1). Classification (GTDB taxonomy): domain Bacteria; phylum Bacillota; class Peptococcia; order DRI-13; family DRI-13; genus Thermanaerosceptrum. Next base: position 5,263 of record JAIHAN010000125.1, read on the forward strand.
CCGTCTTTAAGAAAAACGAGCTGCGCATCTTACGTATCGATGATTTCTCCCTGGATATCCAGCCCACGGGCCATCTCCTAATCATCAAGCATACCGACAAGCCCAAAATGATAGGACAAGTAGGTATGATCCTGGGGGATTATGATATCAATATCGCCAGCATGCAGGTAGACAGAAAAGAAATCGGCGGTCATGCCATGATGATTCTACCCATTGACCAGCAAATCAATGCAGAGGTCATGGAGAAGATAAAAAATTTAGATGGTATTATAGAGGCCAGTTATGTAGCGCTGTAAGGCCTCCCCAACCAGAAGGAGGAACCTGGAAGATGTTGGATATCAAGTTTGTTCGCAATAATCCAGAGGTAGTCAAAGAAGCCTTAGTCCGGCGTAACAGCAGTACGGAGGTAGTCGACGAGTTTTTGAAAATTGATGAGGAAAGACGTCAAAAACTGGTTGTTACCGAACAATTAAAAAACAAACGTAATGTTGTTTCGGAGGAGATCGGACGCTTAAAAAAAGCAGGGCAGCCGGCAGAGGAGTTAGTGCTGGAGATGCGGGAGGTTTCCCAAAAAATCAAAGATCTGGATGAGGAAGTACGGCTCATTGAGGAAAAACTAAATTCAATCATTTTAACCATTCCCAACATACCTCATGCTACTGTACCCACCGGTCCCGATGAGAGCGCTAACCGGGAAGAAAGAAAATGGGGCGCGCCCAGGCAGTTTAATTTTGACGCCAAACCTCACTGGGATATTGGTGAGCAGCTTGATATTCTTGACTTTGAACGGGCGGCTAAGGTAACCGGCGCCAGGTTTACCTTTTACAAAGGGCTGGGTGCCCGCCTGGAAAGGGCTCTTATTAACTTTATGCTGGATTTGCATATCACTGAGCATGGTTATGTGGAGCTGATTCCTCCCTTCATGGTTAACCGGGACAGCATGATCGGTACCGGTCAGCTTCCTAAATTTGAACAGGATATGTTCCACCTGGAGAATCCTGATTATTTCTTAATTCCCACAGCTGAGGTTCCCGTCACCAATATCTACCGGGACGAAATTCTTCCTGAAGAAATGCTGCCCATTTATCACGTGGCTTACAGTCCCTGCTTCCGGGCCGAGGCAGGAGCCCACGGCCGGGATACCCGGGGATTAATCCGCCAGCACCAGTTCAATAAGGTGGAACTGGTGAAGTTCAGTCACCCCAGTACTTCTTACGAAGAACTTGAGAAATTGACCAATAACGCGGAAAGAGTCCTGCAGCTTTTGGAACTGCCTTATCGTGTAATGTGTTTGAGCAGCGGTGATATGGGATTCTCTTCGGCCAAGACTTATGACCTGGAGGTATGGCTGCCCAGTTTCAATACGTACCGGGAAATCTCTTCCTGCAGTAACTTTGAGGACTTCCAGGCCCGCCGGGCTAACATCCGTTTCCGTCCTGCCGGCAAGGGCGGCAAACCCGAATTTGTCCACACACTAAACGGTTCAGGCCTGGCCATTGGTCGTACCACTTCGGCTATTCTTGAAAACTATCAGGAAGAAGACGGCAGTGTGGTGATTCCTAAAGTACTGCGTCCTTATATGGGTGGACTGAAGAGAATTGCAGTATGTAAGGAAAAAGTATCATGTTGACACACATGTAAGTAAATGCTATAGTAGTATCTGCTCATTCATGGTGGTGAAGATTTTCCTTCACCATTTACGGAGGGGTGTCCGAGCGGTTTAAGGAGGCGGTCTTGAAAACCGTTGAATCCTTACGGGTTCCGTGGGTTCGAATCCCACCCCCTCCGCCATAATGCAAATTACCAACAATTGAAATTTGACTTTTACTACTATCTGCGTGTATAATATTAAGAGTCGTGGAGAGATGGCCGAGTAGGTCGAAGGCGGTCGCCTGCTAAGCGATTATACGGGCTAAAACCCGTATCGAGGGTTCGAATCCCTCTCTCTCCGCCACTTCAATATAAACATGTGCCCGTAGCTCAGCTGGATAGAGTATTTGACTACGAATCAAAGGGTCGCAGGTTCGAATCCTGCCGGGCACGCCACTTAATGTAAACTTAAATGGTCGGTTGCTAGTTACTAGTTTTAGTTACTAGTAAGTGACCATTTTTTATCAAATTAATTTGTTACCAGTCACTAGTCACTAGTAACTAATAACTAGTAACTAGAAACATGCGCCCGTAGCTCAGGTGGATAGAGCGGCGGATTCCTAATCCGCGTCTGCCGGAGGTTCGAGTCCTCCCGGGCGCACCACCCTAAAACCGACTTCCGTTTACCGACATCCGATTTCCGACTACTGTTAGCGGTTTGCAGGAAGCGGGTATCGGGAAGCGAAAGCCGCCGGATGCGGCATTTTTTTATAGGTGATTTAATGAATCACGAATTTTTTATGCGTGAAGCCTTAACTGAAGCCAAAAAGGCTTTAGAGAAAGGCGAAGTGCCCATCGGCGCTGTTGTGGTCCTGGATGGGGAGATCATCGGACGGGGACATAATCTTAGAGAGACCGAAGACGACCCCACGGCCCATGCGGAAATTGTGGCCCTGCGTGAGGCAGGAAAAAACAAAAAAGGCTGGCGCCTCACAGGCGCAACTCTTTATGTGACCCTGGAGCCCTGTCCCATGTGTGCCGGGGCCATGCTCTTAAGCCGCATTCACCGTGTAGTCTATGGGGCTGATGACCCCAAAGCCGGTGCGGCGGGGAGCCTTTTAAACATTCTCCAGTTTCCCGGTTTTAATCACGAAGTAAAAATCACCGGCGGCGTCCTGGCTGAGGAAGCTAGTGAATTGCTCCAGGAATTTTTCCGGCAAAAGCGAAAGACCACTAACAACAAACAACTACCAACTAGCAACTAAATGTGGAGAGATGGCCGAGCTGGTTTAAGGCGCACGACTCGAAATCGTGTGTAGGCTGACCCCTACCGTGGGTTCGAATCCCACTCTCTCCGCCATACAGACCGTGCAAACCCGCATGAACACTGAGTTTATGCGGGTTTTTTCATGTCCTTCTCATTTTAATCCTGCGGTAGAAATCTTATACTTAGCCGAAAAAGAACAACAGGACTTATACAACACCATGCAGTCGGACGACTGCACCCCATCTCTGGCACAGGCGCAGCGGATGAAAAAGCTCAGTCAGGACGGCAGGCTGAATGTGGATGTCATCTTTTCCATTCTTACGGAAGAA
>JAIHAN010000126.1 GCA_020054815.1 Peptococcaceae bacterium
ACTTATTGTACGCAGCAATGTAGTCTTACCTGCACCATTAGGCCCGATATAGCCCACCATTTCTCCCGCATCAATGGAGAAAGATACGTCTTCTACGGCCACCTTTTCTACGTATTCGCGGTGAAAGAGGCTGCGTACCGCTCCCCACATACCTTCTTCCCTTTTGGCTATAAAGTAAGACTTAGATAAATTCCTGACTTCAATAATACTCATCTTCAAAACACTCCTCTTAAGAACCCGTGCTGTTATAGTAGCGTACACCTGTCATCCAGAGACGCCAGCAGATCCAGAAGAAGATTACTCCAACCCCTCCACTCAGCATACCTCCCAAGACTATGTACCAGGCTGTTGACTTATCCAAAAGAAGTAGGGCAGGGAGGTAATTAACAAAAGCAAAGGGCAGGATAAAGGTGAGAATCCACTGTATTACCCTGGGGTAGATAGCCAGAGGATAGTTTGATGAGGCTCTTAGCAGGAAACATTACTACCCAAAAAAACCTTTCAGAGCGGGTAGTCCAAAAAGCCATGGCAGATATCAGCACCAGGATTCCTCCCTGAATGAAGGTACCCCCGATGACTGCGCCAAAAAAGATGAGCCATTTCCACCAAGGCCAGGCTAAAACCAGATTAGTATAGGCCAGGGCGAAAGCAGCCACGCTGAATATTAGCTGACCAAATGCTCCCACGTCAAATTTCATGGCCATAAAATGAAAAAAAGGATGGACGGGGCGTACCAGGAAACGGTCGAAAGTACCATTAACAATGTACTGGTCAAGGCTGCGGAAATGGAAGAAAAAGAGAATGCATACAGACCAGGATAAGAGGGCCAGGGCGTACAGAAAGATTAGTTCCCAAAAGGTCCAGCCTTCCAGGGCACCAAAAGAATAGAGCATAACCCAGAGGGTAACTGCCGTACCCGTATAGTGCATTATCCAGCCCAGGATGTTCATAAAAAAGGCATAACGATACTGCATCTGGGCCCGGACGCTGGCTCCCACCATATAAAAATAAATGCGCACAGCTGATAGTAATGATTTCAGCATCAGCTTTATCCTCCCTGTACTACCAGTTTATGAATGACTCTGCGCCAGACAAAACGTAATAATGTATAGGTAAGGAATAGCCAAAAGCCCTGTAAGACTACTGCCTGGATAAGGGCCTGTCCCTCCAGTTGTCCTACAAAAATGGCATTGGGTACAAAAAAAATAGTCTGAAAGGGCAAAAAACGGGCCAGACTCGCCAGCCATTCAGGGAAAAACCAGAGGGGAATCACAGAGCCGGAAAATAAGGAGATTGCAAAATAAAAAATGTCTTCCACACCCCCTGTTTCTACCAGCCAGAATGTAAACAAACCAAAAGTAAGTTCTATACAGAAACGTATCAGGTATCCCAGGACGGCAGCAAACAGAAAAAACAACCAGCGATCCAGGGTTGCGGGAAGACTTAAATCGAAGGTAAAAAACAGCACTGAATAGAGGGGTAACACAGCAATAAGAAAATAGAAGGTAATACTGCCCAGATCGGCAAAGAGAAGACGGAAAGGATAGTCGTAAGGCCGGATAAACTCCATAGCAATATCACCTGTCCGGACCCGCTCCTGGATTTCCCACAAGGGTGTACCGGCGCTGTGCACCCCCTGGAGGAGATGGCTGACCAGGATATAACTAAGCATGGATTGGAAGCTTATCCCTTGCACAGACTCTTTACCGTGATAGAGACCATACCAGATAGAGCCCCACATGAAAAGGAATATAATATTGGAAAAAAGCCTGGTCCAGGCGTCAAAGCGATAGGCAGCAGCCCGCTGGAAAGACTTACGTGTGAATTCCAGGTACAGTCTAAGGTGCCCCATATGGTTCCCCCTTCCCTGCGACAATGGGGACGGTTCTCGGTTGTCGCATTATAATCATGCTCTGAACACGATATCTTTACTAATTCCCATAAGCCTTGATAGCTGTCGAACCGAAGTTGATATGCTTCCTTTTATCTCTCTTATCAAGGCGTCCCTCTCTTCTTTGCTCACACAAGTTTTTAACTCCTCAATACTTCGTCCATGTTTTCCTAAAATATCCTCTATTCTTTCTCTAAGCTCTTTATCATTTATACTTAAACATTCTTCCTCTACACTCGGCAGGAAATCCATAAACTTATCATCGTTCACTTGTTCAGTAAATCTTATGAAACTTTTTATAGCACTTTTTCGATCCTCAGAAAACATGGCAAGCAAAAAGTGCGTACTTATAAGGCTACTCCCTGCTCCGTTTCTCCCGACGTATGCTTTATAACTACTCCATTCATAATCCCCGGCGCTTTTCACTAACCCGGCTTTCACTGGGTTATTATGTATATATCTAGCTGCCGCCAGTAAATACGAATCGTCGTCTATAATCTCACTTCGAAACCGATCTTGGAACAGATGTCCTACCCGGTCGTATTTTTTATTAAAATAATAAACATAGCTTACAGTAATCCGTTTCATTATCCTTGAAATATTATCATTTCCTTCTTTTATAAGAAGGTGCAGGTGATTGTCCATAAGGCAATAAGCATAAAGGTAGTAATTCCCCTCTTCTTTCATTCGTCCTAAGGTAGCTAAGAACTGGTTACGATCTTCATCATCGAGAAAGACTTCTTTTTTCTCGTTCCCTCTTAGCGTTACATGGTAAACCTGGGTTTTACTCAATTGCCTGGGATATCGTACCATCTCTATCACCTTTCAATATATTTACATTATTTATAGTATAACAAATTTATGCGACAAGAGAGAACCGTCCCCTTGTCGCACTTGCCGCAGTAGTCTATTTATGATACGGCAGCCCTTTGATTATGCTGAACCCGCGGTAAACCTGCTCCAGCAAAAGGATACGCATGAGCTGGTGGGGAAAGGTCATGGGGGAAAAGGACAGGGAGAAGTCACCTCGTTTAATGACTTCGGCGGAAAGGCCGTGGGAGCCGCCGATGACAAAGGCAAGCTGGCTTTTGCCCTCCAAGGCCAGCCTCCCTAGGAGGTCCGCCAATCCTTCAGAGGAAAGGGTTTTGCCTTCAATCACCAGGGGAATCACATAAAAAGAGGGGGAAAGGTGTTTCAAAATCCTTTCCCCTTCTTTTGCTTTCACCTGTTCTATTTCGGCCTGGTAGGGATTGTCACTGATCCTTTCCTCAGCCACCTCAATGATTTCTACTTTAGCAAAGGAGGTGAGCCGCTTAAGGTACTCGTCAACGGCCTCACGCCAGTATTTTTCTTTGAGCCTGCCGACAGTGATCACTTTAATCTGCATACTTTTTCACCACATAGACTGCTTCTCTGCCGCAGTAGTGACAAACCTGCGGCATGTCGCTCAGGTCTTCATCTATGACCTGGGACATTAAAAACATCTCCGGGGGCTCATGATATTTCTCCGTAAAATCATCCAGAGCTCTATCCAAATGTTCCTGACAGGCTAATAACATGTGATTACCCTCCTATATTCCGCTATCCGTTTTCCGACATCCGACTTCCAATTTCTGACGAAGTTCATCGCTGCACGCTACCCGAAAAATAAGCGTTGGATAGAAAAGTCGGGTGTCGGGAGGCGGGGAGCGTCGGTTACTACCAACTAACAACTAACAACTAACAACTACCAACTACCAACTAACAACTACCAACTAACAACTAAATTACTCCCTCGGCATTTCCCCCAGCGTCAGGGGAACGTCCAGTTTCTTGTTGCCCCGGTAAATATTAACGGTAATCTGGTCTCCCGGCTTAAACTGTTTCAGAACTTCACTCAGTTCATCAAAGTTCGTTACTTTCTGACCGTTAATGCCTACAATGATATCTTCCGATTTCAGACCGGCTTTCTGGGCTGCACCGCCGGGAATGACCCGGTCTATATAGATGCCCTGGGGCAGCTCATTGAGTCGGGCGGTCCGCTCATCGATGACAGCTCCGTAGATCCCTAAAGAAGGCCTGCTGATATAACCCCGCTCGATCAACTCATTGATGATAGGCCGGGCATCACTGATGGGAATGGCGAAGCCCATGCCTTCCACCCCCGGGATGACCAGTTTGGCACTGTTTATGCCGATGACCTGTCCCCGACTGTTAACCAGGGCACCGCCGCTGTTTCCGGGATTAATGGCCGCATCGGTCTGGATCAGTTTAAATTTTCTTTCCTCGATGGTAATGTTACGTTCCTTGGCGCTGACTACCCCGGCCGTAACGGAACGGGCGAACTCATAGCCCAGGGGATTGCCAATAGCTACCACCAGTTCCCCCACTTTAATCTGGTTGGAATCTCCCAAATCCGCTACAGGTATGTTGGGTGCATTTATTTTTAAGACAGCCAAATCCGTCCGGGGATCGCTGCCAACCACCTGGGCATCGACCTGGCGGCCATCGGCCAGGTTAACACCGATGCTCTGGGCTTTCTCAATGACATGGTAGTTGGTAACGATATGCCCTTCTTTACTGATTATTACCCCGGAGCCGCTGCCTCTTTCCACCACACGTTCCCGACCAAAGAAGTCTTGGGTGACAGCCCTGTTGGAAATACCTACTACGGTAGGGCCCACCCGTTCAGCGATGGTCACTACCGGAGAATAATCCTGATAACCGCCGGGCAGGGGAGCCTCTTTACCGGGTTCCTGTATAATAGGAGGTTGTTGGGGGACTTTAAACATCTCCGGTCCGTAGACCATAGGGGCTAAACTTAAAGACAGCAATCCACCAATGACCGCACTGACAAGGCTTAAAAGGATAGTGGGCAGGAACCCACGCCTTCTGGGATATTCATCATCATAATAACTCATATTTCCCCTCCTCTTTAGATTTTTATCCGTGGACTGGGTTCGTAACGGGGAGCTACAAAAATATCCACCTCGGCCAGGTTCACCTGATTAAGGGCTAGCTCCTCCTGGACAGTTTTTAAGGCCAGGGCAGGCTTATTATTCTCCTCACTTAAATGAGCCAGGATTACTTTTTTAGTTTTCCCACCAAGGGTCCGTAATAATGCTTGTCCTGCACTTTCGTTAGAAAGATGGCCCAAAATACTGGCAATCCGTTTTTTAAGGGACCAGGGATAGGGGCCCGTCCTGAGAAGTTCCACGTCGTGATTGGCTTCCAAAATCAGGACATCAAGATTGCGCAGGTGTTTTTCCATACGGCTGGTCATGACCCCTGAGTCCGTAGCCACCCCCAGCGTCCTCTCCCCATTGCCCAGGATATAGCCTACAGGCTCCAGGGCATCATGGGAAACGGGGAAGGCCCCTATTTTCAGATCACCTATTTCCCAGGTTACATCCGTGTTGATTATGTACTGCTGTCCGGGAGGTACCGGTCCGATCAGGGGTGACATTTCACACCAGGTACCCTCCGTAGCATAGACAGGTAGTTTATATCTCCTGGCCAGCACCCCAGCCCCCAGGATATGATCCCGGTGGGCGTGGGTAATCAGCAAGGCATCCAAAGCAGCCAGGTCCACGCCGCAGGCCTGGGAAGCAGCATTAGCCAGGACTTTCCCGCTTAATCCCGCATCGATTAAAACTCTGGTTTGCTCCGTCTCTATGTAAATAGCATTGCCCGAACTTCCGCTTCGTAATGTACAAACATTCATCTCTTATCTCCAAGTTTAGATAGTTTTCTTTTCTATCTCTGATTATACAAATACCTGGCAAAAAAGTCATCCCATCTGTTGCCGGTGATCTCTTCTACAATGTCTATAAAATCCCTGATCCGGGCATTTTTGTATTGAAAATCGTGATAATAGCGCTGCAAAATGTCCTGAAACTTCTCAGAGCCTACTTGTTCTTTCAGTAAATCCAGGACCAGGGCTCCCTGCTGGTAAACCAGTTTACTGTATTCCTTCATATCGCGGTACTGATTGAGAGGTTTAACCCGCATGTCGGGTTCAGCCCGCCCCTTTCCCAGAAAACGGGCTTTGATTTCTCTGGCTTTTTCCAGACCATAGGCATCGGCAATATACAGGTAGGTGGTATAGTTGGTAAGGGCTTCATCCAACCAGGATTCCTCAACCTGGTCATTGCCTACAATATTGTACCACCACTGGTGAATCAGTTCATGGGCTACCGCAAATTCAAAAAATTCGTCTTCCGGATTTTCATACAGCTTTTTGGCGATATAAACCAGGTTAGGATATTCCATGCCGCCAAAGAGAAAATCAACTTCGGCGATACGCACTTCCGGATAAGGGTAGGGGCCAATATAATTCTCACAAAAATTGAGAACCTGCCGGGCTATTTTTAGGACACGCTCACCTGCCTTACCGTGCTCCGGGTAATACAGTGAGTAAATGACAGGGCTTCCTTTTTCTATGCTTTCACTATACCGGGAACTGCTTACCCAAGCAAAATCCCGTACGTTATCGGCCCGCCAGGTGAGGATTTTGTTCTTACCCTTAAATTGAGCCTTTTCCAGGTAGCCGGTGGCGCCTACGATCTCTTCCACAGGTACTTCTAAAGTCACTAAATAATCCCCTGTTTCGCTGTAGAAAGGATCACCCACCGCATAGTAGGGGTCCAGATTCCAGCCCAGCTCGTCATAGACGGCTAAAATGGGGTACCAGTTGCCCAAACGGCTCTCCTCCCCCTGATAACCCATTCTCCCGGTGGTTTGAGGCAGCTTTATGGTAAAATCCACCTGTAGGGAGAGTTTCTGTCCATGCTGAAAGAGAGCAGGCAGTAAGATATTTAACTGGGTACCTTCCAGTTTGAATAAGCAGTTCTGTCCGTTGAGACGGATCTGTTTGATAACCCCCTGTCCAGGCTGCCAGTTTGCCTGGGGAGCGTCTCCTGTCCGGGGAAGAGGCGCAGTGTCGGCTTTATTAAAAGCGGCGGGATAAAAATGAAAATAAAGGTTAGAGAGGACGCGTCCCGTTTGATTAAAAACATCCGCCGAGACCCTGGCCTCAAGAAAATGTTCAACGGGTTGATATTTAACTTTCATGGTATACTGGGCAGAAATACTGGGCGGAAGAACAGGAGCAGGAGTAGTTTGCCGTGGTTCGGGAGGGACTAAGGGTCTTAGGAGCTTATCCTGTTCCCGGGTATCGAAGAGGTGGTTTCCGACGGTAAAAACTAACCAGACCAGACCAGCCCACAGTATTACTACCAGTAGAGCATCCCGGATTCTCCGCCAGAGCATCTCAACACCCCCTTGTGTACTACTTATGCGGGTAAGTGTGAGAACAGAACCAGCTCTGGCAGTAATGCTTGGTCGTAAATTGTTAGATTGTTGAGAAACTAACAGATAAAGGGGGGTGCCGGCAGGCGATTTTCACAATAATAGAACAGGCTTAATGCGACAACGAGAACCGTCCCCGTGTCGCAAATTAATGCCTGGCTACTTCAATATCATTCTGGACCTGCTTTATTCCGGGAATACCTCCCGCCACCAGTTCAGCCTGGGACTTGGCCTCTACGGAGTATACCTCTCCACCCAAATATGCGGTACCATCGATGACATATGCTTCGATTTGGAACCCTGGAGTGGCCCATTCATTTTTCCTGAGCCGTTCCCGCAAAAGATTAGTGAGTTCGCTGTCTCGGTCATTGCCGCCATGCCGGGTACTTAAATTGTTGACAACCTGGCGCACACCGGGAACGGTACTGGCTAAAAGTCCTGCTGTTTCCTTTTCTTTCAAGGTATTTACCGTGCCGTCCAGGTATATGACCCCATTACGACAGGAGGTTCTCACATCACGTGCTGAAACCTCTTCACTGGCTGAGAGAGCCACCTCTACGGCATTGGTGATGGTAGCGTCATCGTGAGGTCCTTCCAGGTTATCCCCGATTTTTAATTGATTCAAGACCACGTCTTTGACGCCCATCACCGTGGAAGCTAATTCCCGGGCGATATTGGCTTCCGCTAAAGTCTTTACCCTTCCCTGCAGGTAGACTGCACCCCGTTTCGTTGTAGCCCCTACTTCCTGAGCTTCCAATTGGGGTTCGGAAATAAATTTGCCTATGACCTGCTGGGTAATTTGTTCATCAGTGATTTCTCCATCCATCCCGACTGTTAAGGCATTGTTGACACCTTTAATCCCTGAAATGGAATTAACAACACGTTCAGCATAATCTTTTTTTGAGAGTACATCGACTATCCCCGTTAAAGTCACATAGCCCTTCTCCACCTGGACGTTGATACCCAAACTGCTGTTATGCATGTTCTCGGAAAGGGCTTCTTCTACTTTCTGTTTTATCATATCATCCTGGGTCATGTTTACCCTCCTTAGAAAAAGCTAGTTCTTTTACTTAGCTTTTCCCAAGGAAAAACAAAGCATGTAAAGGCAGTAAAGTTTAAACTTTCGCCCTTAGGTCCGGAGACTACGAATATAGCTCTGGACATCCTTTTCCAGGGTAGAAAGATTTGTCCCGTAAACCCTGTTAAAGG